>CAIRXZ010000079.1 GCA_903882645.1 uncultured Acidobacteriia bacterium
GGCCTCAACAACAAAATCCGAGTGGTTACCAGACGATCCTACGGCTTTCGCACCTTCGACGCCATGGAAATTGCCCTGTATCACAACTTGGGACGACTCCCAGAGCCAGAATCGCCCCACAAATTCTGCTGAGGAAGCGTTCTTCTCTTTCCACACGCCGAAGGCCTCGGCGGCGGCTTTCTCTTCATCGGCCAGCAGGGTGAACGGCAGATCGTATTTCTGTTTGAACTTCGCCTGGGCGGCGGGCTTGTCGGGAGAAATGCCCACCACGACGGCGCCTTTCTTCGCGAACGCCTGGATGCAGTCGCGGAATTCGCACGCTTCCGTGGTGCAGCCGGGCGTATCGGCGCGCGGGTAGAAGTACAGCACCACGCGCTTGCCCTTATGATCCGAGAGTTTGAACTCCGCCCCGGAATCCGTGCGCAGCCGGATGTCGGGCGCCTGGTCGCCTTCCTTTAGCATGAATCACCCCAGTTTCCGCTTGAAGAGTTCCGTCACCACCGCCACGTTGGCCTGGCCGCGGGTGGCCCGCATGACCTGGCCCACCAGGAAATTCAGGACCGTCGTCTTGCCGCCCTTGTACTGCTCCACCTGCTTGGGACTGTTCGCGATGGCGTCCTCGACGGCCTTCTCAAGCGCGCCGGAGTCGCTGATCTGCTTCAGCCCTTCGCGCTCGATGATGGCGCCGGGGGCTTCCCCCGAGGCGGACATCTTGGCGAAAACCTCCTTCGCCAACTTGCCGGACAGCTCGCCCTTGGCGGTCAGGCCGACCAGTTCGCCCAGATGCCGCGCGCTCACCGGCGATTCGGAGATCTCCTTGCCTTCGGCTTTGAGCAGGCCCATGAGGTCGCCCATCACCCAGTGGGCCGCGCTCTTGGGATCGCCCGAAACCGTGGCTACGGTCTCGAAGTACTCGCTGCCGGCGCGGGTGGCCGTCAGCACTTCGGCGTCGTATTCGCGAAGGCCGTAGTCCTCGATGAAGCGCGCGCGCTTACGGGCGGGCAACTCCGGCATCGCGGCCCGCAGACGATCGAGCCATGGTTCGTCGATGCGGAGCGGCAGCAGGTCCGGCTCGGGGAAGTAGCGATAGTCGTGCGCGTGTTCCTTGCCGCGCATGCCGGCGGTCTCTCCGGTATCGGGGTTATAGAGCCGCGTTTCCTGCTCCACCTGGCCGCCGCTTTCGATCAGCGCCACCTGGCGCGAGATTTCGTAGTCCAGCGCCAGCTTCAAGAAGCGGAACGAGTTCAGGTTCTTGACTTCCGCCCGCGTGCCGAACCGCTCCGCGCCCTTGAGCCGCACCGAAACGTTGGCGTCGCAGCGCAGGTGTCCCTTTTCCATGTCGCAGGTGGACACGCCGATGAACTGGAGCCTCTGCTTGACTTCCGTCAGGTACGCGTAGGCCTCGTCGGAGCTGCGCATATCGGGCTCGCTGACGATCTCGATGAGCGGCGTGCCGGAGCGGTTCAGATCGACGTAGGAACAGCCTTCGGAATCGCGGAAGCCTTCGTGAAGGAGCTTGCCCGCGTCGTCTTCCATGTGGACCCGCGTCACGCCGATGCGCTTGGGCGCGCCCTCCAGGACGATATCGACGTAGCCGTTCTCGGCGAGCGGCTCGTCGTACATGGAAATCTGGTAACCCTTGGGCAGGTCCGGGTAGAAGTAGTTCTTGCGCGCGAAACGCGATTGCGGACGGACGCGGCAGTTGAGGGCCAGCGCGGCTTTGACCGCCAACTCGACGGCCTCCCGGCTGAGCACCGGCAGCGCGCCCGGCAGCCCCAGGCAGACGGGGCACACGTTGGTGTTGGGCGGCGCGCCGAAGCTGGTGGGACAGCCGCAAAAGATCTTGGTCGCAGTGGCAAGCTGGACATGCACTTCGAGCCCGATCACAGGCTCATAGCGCGCAATGGCCTCGGGAGTAGCGGGCGCCGACGCGGAGAGGGACATGGCGTTCTTCCATTATAGTGAGTGGCCCGGCGGGCGGTTCGGTAAGCGCGTCCGAACCGGATGTTACCATCGGATGGATGGCAAAGTTCAAGCCGGTGAAAGCCAAGGGGGCGAAGCCGCCCGCGCCAAAGGCCGGGCTTCCGTGCGTCGTCCTGGCGCTTCTGGGCTTTGTGCTAGTCATGCTTTTCTTGTACTTTGCGATGCGAGGCTTGTCTCCGGGGTAGATCATGCGAACCGACGGCCGAGAGTGTGGGCAGATGCGCCCGGTGGAGATCGTGACCGGCTACCTGATGACCGCGGAAGGCTCCGCGCTGATCAAGGTGGGAAACACGCAGGTTCTGTGCGCCGCCAGCGTGGAGGACGGCGTTCCGCAATTCCTGCGGAATACGGGGACCGGCTGGGTGACGGCCGAGTACTCCATGCTGCCGCGGGCTACCGCCAAACGCACGCCGCGCGAAATCTCGAAAGGCCGCGCCTCGGGGAGAACCCACGAGATCCAGCGCCTGATTGGCCGCTCGATGCGGTCCGTGGTCGATACGGCCGCGCTCGGCGAGCGTACCGTCATGATCGATTGCGACGTGCTGCAAGCCGACGGCGGGACGCGCACCGCGGCGATCACGGGCGCGTTCGTGGCGCTGGCGCTGGCATTGAGCAAGCTCGTCCAGTACAAGGCGCTCAAGACCATGCCGCTGCGCGACTACGTGGCCGCCACGAGCGTGGGATTGGTGGGTGGAACGCCCATGCTGGACCTTTGCTACGAGGAGGATTCGCAGGCGGGCGTGGACATGAACGTAGTGATGACGCGCGCCGGAAAGTTCGTCGAAGTGCAGGCGACCGCCGAGCACACGCTTTTCGACGAGGCCCAGATGGCGGGTTTGATCGAGTTGGCGCGCGGCGGAATCGCGCAGCTCGTCGAAGCGCAAAAGAGCGCGGTCCGGCTTTGATCCGCCTCTACTGCGTTACCGGAAACCCCGGCAAGCTGCGCGAATTCCGGCTGGCGGCCGGGAATGCGCCGGTGGAAATCGAGTTGCTGCCGGGGTTCAAGGACATTCCACCTTGCCTGGAGGATGGGGCCACATTCGAGGAGAATGCCATCATCAAGGCGCGGCATTACGCGCGGCTGGCAAGGGTCGGAAAGGGCGCCGGGCATGCCCGGCCCCTGCTGTTCGCCGACGATTCCGGGCTGGAAGTGGACGCCCTCGAAGGCGCGCCCGGCGTCCTTTCGGCGCGCTTCGCGGGATGGCATGGAGACGACCGGGCCAACAACCGCCTGCTGATTGAAAAGCTGCGCGGCGTGGAGCGCCGGACGGCGCGTTTCGTCTGCGCCATCGCGCTAGTCGAGGGCGAGCGTCTCCGCGGCGTCTACCGGGGAGCGGTGGAAGGCGTCATTGTCGACGATCCGCGCGGCTGCGGCGGCTTCGGCTACGATCCGCATTTCTACTACCCGCCGTTCGGATGCACCTTCGGCGAGGCCGGCGCGGAAGAGAAGTTCTCCGTCAGCCACCGCGGCCAAGCCCTGCGCGCCATGCTGGCGGCGCTGGATCAAGAACCGCTCCCTCAGGAGCCGTGAACGAAAAGCCAGCAAGCGGGCTCGGCAGGCGAAACCGCCTGCCCCGCCACCGCAGGACTTCCAGAGGTGGCGCAGGCGGTTTCACCTGAGTCAGGTAGTATTTGTAGCAGTGGCTCGCCTTTCTTACAGCTTGCTCTCCACTTCGCGGTACACGCTCTCGAGCGCGCCGGCGATGGCGGACGAATTGTTGCCGCCGCCCTCGGCCATGTCGGGGCGGCCGCCGCCTTTGCCGCCCACGGCTTGCGCCACCGCGCCAGCGAGCTTGCCGGCGTGAACCTTGCCGGTCAAATCCTTGGTGACCGCCGAGACCACAGCGACGTCGCCATCGTCGGCGGAAACCAGCACCACCACGGCGGTTTTCCACTTATTGCGCAGAGAATCCGCCAGCGCGCGCATCTGCTGCCGGTCCATTCCTTCGATTCGGGCGGCGAGCACCTTCGCGCCGTTCACCGTGCGCGCCTGGGCCTCCAGCGCCCCGGCGGACGCTTGCGCGAGCCTGGTCTTCAGATTGTCGACCTGCTTTCCGAGCGCGCGCTCGGCGGCCAGCAATTTCTCCACGTGCCCGATCAGCTCCGGCTCCGAGGACTTCACCATCTCGGAGATGCGCCGCAGCGCGTCCGCCGACTCCTGATATTGCCGCAGGGCGGCTTCGCCGGTTATGGCTTCGATGCGCCGCACGCCCGCCGAAATGCTGCCTTCGTAGACGATCTTGCAGACGCCGATGTCGCCGGTGCGGCGAACGTGCGTGCCGCCGCACAACTCACGGCTGAAGTCCGGCACGGAGACCACGCGAACCTCGTCGCCGTATTTTTCCCCGAACAGGGCCATGGCGCCGGTCGAGATGGCCTGGTCGAGCGGCATCACGTTGGTCTCCACCTGCGCGTTCTTCAGAATCTCGTCGTTCACGATCCGTTCGACTTCCGCGATTTCGGCGCGGTCCACGGCGGCGTAATGCGTGAAATCGAAGCGCAGGCGCCCGGGGTCCACCACGCTGCCGGCCTGCTTGACGTGCGTACCCAGCGTCTGGCGCAAGGCGGCGTGCAGCAGGTGCGTGGCGGTATGATTGCGCCGCGTGGCGTCGCGCAACGGCCGGGCGACCGCGGCGCGCAGCATATCGCCCGCGCGAATGGGGGCGCGCGTCACGACGGGATGCACCGTCAGGCCGGGAACGCCGGGGAAGGCGGTCTCGACATCCGCCACTTTCTCTCCGGCGGGCGAATAGAGCGCGCCGCGGTCGCCCACCTGTCCGCCGGATTCGGCGTAGAACGGGGTTTGATCGAGGACCACCTCCGCCTGGACGCCGGCGGGAACCCGCTCGACAAGCTCGCGGTCCACCAGCAGCCCGGCCACGCGCGAAGCGGCTTCCGTATCCCCGTAGCCCAGGAACTTCGTGCGTCCCAGTTCCAGCAGTTTCTGGTACGCCGGCGCCACCGCTCCCTTCTCCGCGCCCTTCCAACTGGCTCGCGCGCGCGCGCGCTGGCGCTCCATTTCGCGCTCGAAGCCTTCGCGGTCGAGAGCGAAGCCGGCTTCGCGCGCCATTTCCTCCTGTTCGTCGAACGCCAGCCCGTAAGTGTCGTAGAGCTTGAACGAGACCGCGCCGGACACCACAGGCCCCACCATCGACTTGATCTCCCGAAGGAAGATCGTTTCGGCCACCAGGTATGTCGTGGCATAGCGATGTTCCTCGTCCTTCACCACGCGGGCGACGCGCTCGACGCTCTCCGCCATCTCCGGATACGGCGCCCGCATCAACTCCGCCACGAAGCCGGTGAGTTTGTAGAGGAACGGCTCCTCGACGCCCACAAGCCGCGCGTTACGCATGGCGCGCCGCATGATCTTGCGCAGCACGTAGCCGCGGCCGTCGTTGGCGGGCAGCACGCCATCGTGAATCAGGAAGGCGGCAGCGCGGGCGTGATCGGCCGCGATGCGCAGCGCCGTATCCACGCGCGCATCGCCGCCGGGGGACGCGCCGAACAGCTCGGCCGCCCGTTCGACGATAGGCCGGATCAGATCCGTATCGTAGTTGGAGAGCTTGCCCTGGAGCACGGCGGCGACGCGCTCCAAGCCCATTCCGGTGTCGATCGAGGGCTGCGGGAGGGGCGTGAGGACGCCGCTCGCATCGCGGTTGAACTGCATGAACACCAAGTTCCAGATTTCGACGAAGCGCCCGCCCGCGTCGTCCGGGAATTCCTCAGTCTCCCGCCCCGGCTCGGCCGCCTCCGGCCCCAGATCGTAGTGAATCTCCGAGCACGGCCCGCAGGGGCCGGTCTCGCCCATCTGCCAAAAATTATCCTTCTCGCCGAGCCGGAAAATGCGGCTTTGGGGCACGCCAGCCACCTTCCGCCAGAGCGCCTCGGCATCGTCGTCTTCGCGGAAGACGGTCACGTAGAGACGGTCCTTTTGCAGCCCGTACTCCTTGGTGATGAGATCCCAGGCGAACTCGATGGCCTCGGCCTTGAAGTAGTCGCCGAACGAAAAGTTGCCCAGCATCTCGAAAAACGTGTGGTGCCGCCGCGTGTATCCGACGTTCTCGAGGTCGTTATGCTTGCCGCCCGCGCGCACACACTTCTGCGAGCTGGCGGCGCGCGTATAGTCGCGCTTCTCAAGGCCCAGGAACACATCCTTGAACTGGTTCATCCCCGCGTTGGTGAACAGCAGGGTGGGGTCGTTCGCGGGCACGAGGGAAGAGCTCGGCACGACGCGGTGCCCCCGTTCGGCGAAAAAGTCGAGGAAACGCTGTCTGATTTCGTGACCTGTCACGGAGATTCCTTGTGGAAGCGGGCTAACTCCAATTGTAGCCGACGGCGCCGGGGCGCCTTCCGGCGGCCGGCGGGAAGCTGTCGGCTTCCAGCCGCTTGCGGCGCAGCGGCGCTACTGTTCCAAGACCTCCAGCGCCTTTTGGATCACCGGGTCGCGGCGGGCCTCGACCTGGTCGCCCTTTTCCACGCCGAATGCCTGGTTGAAGATCTCGGTGAGCAGGCGGTTGGACACGAATTCGCGCTCCGCGAGCCACTCCCACGCGGCGGGTTGGATGCGGCGCTGCGCCAGGAAAACCCGAAACCGTTCGAGAAGCTCCGGCCCGAGCTCGAAGTCCGTGGCGATCTTGTTGTCGCGGAGGTACCCGGTCGCAAAATCGGTGAAGCAGCCGCCGGCGTCGAGCACCGCCCGCAGACGGTTCATGGGCGGGGGCTGAACCGTTAGATCCGGCTGAATGCCTCCGCCGCCGGCCACCGTCCGGCCCTTGTCCGTTCGGAACGACGACTTAGCGTTGGGATTCGCCGTGGCGCCGCCAAGCTCGAACCTCGCGGCATCGAGCGGCTTCTGGATGGAGCGTCCGCTGGGCGTGTAGTAGAGCGCCGTTGTGAGCGCCACGCCCGCGCCGCCGCTCAGCGGGAAAACGCTCTGGACCAGTCCCTTGCCATAACTGGCTTCTCCGAGGATCGTGGCGCGATCATGGTCCTGCATGGCCCCGGAGACGATCTCGGAAGCGCTGGCGGTCTTGCCGTTCACCAGGATCGCCAGCTTGAAATCGTATGGCTCCGCAATCGAAGGGACCACCTCGGTTTTCTCCGGCACGTTGCGGCCGCGCACCGTGACAACCTCTAATCCCGGCTGTAGAAACAGAGAGGCGGTCTGCACGGCCGCGGTCAGCAGCCCGCCCGGGTTGTTCCGAAGGTCGAGGACGAGGCCGGCGAGTCCCCGGCCGCCCAGTTTTCCGATGGCCTCCTTGAGTTGCTGGGCGGTGTTCTCCTCGAAGCTCGCGACCCGAATATAGCCGATCCCCGCCCCCACGAAAAACGCGCGATCCACGCTGGGAGACTGCATTTCCTCGGGCGTGAGGGTGAACCGGAGAATGCCGCCCGGCCGCCTCACCACGATCTGCGCCGGGCGCTCGCGCGATTCGGTGAGCAGCTCGGAGAGCTGATCGACGTCGAGCCGGGCGGTTTCGTAGCCGTTCACCGCCAGGATTTCGTCTCCCGGCGCGAGGCCCGCCTTGGCCGACGGCGTCCCGGGCAGGGTCTGGAGCACGATCACCCGTCCCGGCAAGATGGACACGACGCTCCCAAATCCCTTCTGTTCCGAGCGCTCCATTCTCTTGAGCTGCGCGAACTGATTCGGGTCGAAGAACACCGAGTGCGGATCCAGATTCCGCACCAATCCCGGAATGGCGCCCTGGTAGATAGCCTGGTCGGGGGTGACGGGGCCGGCCGCGTTCCGCTCGATGAGGGCGTACGCATCGGTCACGGCCTTCATCTGCGTTTCGAGGTCGTCCGTGCGCGCCTGGGCGGCAACGCAGAACGCGCAGGCCGCCAAGGCTATGGGAAGACGGACCATCAATCGGGCCAAATGCCGGACACGGGCACTTGAACGCTGATGGCATCCTGCGCCTCGGGCATACGGAGCCATTCTTCGTAGGTGACCGTCTTTGGACTGGGAAGGCTTGCCATAACCGCTCGCTGTCTTGATTCTACCGCGTGAAGCGCGTGGCCTTTTGCCGCCGATGCCGCTCCAGCGCCAGCTCGATCAGCCGGTCGATCAGCGCGGCGAACGTCATCCCACAGTGTTCCCACATCTTGGGGTACATGCTGATGGAGGTGAACCCGGGGATCGTGTTTATTTCATTGATGTAGAGTTGGCCGGTGGCGGCCTCCAGCAGGAAATCCACCCGGCCCATGCCTTCGCATTCGACGGCGCGGTAGCATTCGACGGCCAGGCGGCGCACTTCTTCCGTCGTCCCGGCCGGCAGGTCGGCCGGGACCTTGGTCTCCGCGCGGTCGAGCAGGTACTTGTCTTCGTAGTCGTAGAATTCGCGCGAGGGCAGGATCTCGCAAGGCAGGGAAGCCACGGGCGTTTCGTTACCCAGCACCGCGCACTCCAGTTCGCGTCCGGCGATGGCGCGTTCCACGATGATCTTCCGGTCGTACCGCGCCGCGAATGCCACGGCGGTCTTCAGTTCTTCCGCGTTGCGCGCCTTCGAAATGCCCACCGAGGAGCCCAGGTTGGCCGGCTTCACGAACATCGGGAACGGCAGGCAACAGCACGCGTCCGCGACGTCCTGGTTGTCGCGCGTGACCGTGACGTAGTCTACAATCGGCAACATTCGTTCCTTGCAGACACGTTTCGTCATTTCCTTATCCATGGAAACCGAAGACGCCAGGACGCCGGCGCCCACGTACGGCAGGCCGGCCAGCTCCAGCAGACCCTGGATCGCGCCGTCTTCGCCGAAGGTTCCGTGCAGGACCGGAAACACCACGTCGATGCCGGGCTGGGCGCCCGGCTCGGGCAGAATCGGCCGCGGGTTCCACTTGCCCTCCTTGTCGATGAAGTACTCGATCTTCTCGTACCTTGCGGGGTCCAGGCCGTCCATGACGGCTTTGGCCGAGCGCACCGAGACCTCGTGCTCGCTGCTGCGCCCGCCGTACAGGACGGCTACTCGTAGTTTCATGGAATTATAGAATTCGCCTTCCAAGGGCTGGGTCTCAGCCCGCGATATTGTGCTCCTGCGGGAAACCGCTCCCTCACGGTCGCGGCTCTGACCGGGGCTTTGAGCGCCATTCGGGCCCTTTGGTTCATAGAATTCGCTTTCCCAATCCGGACATGATCAGCTCCACGGCCAGGTCGGCGGTTCGGTTCACCTCGTCGATCACGGGGTTCACCTCCACCACCTCCAGCGAGGCCATGCGCCCTGAATCGCAGATCATTTCCATTGCCAAATGGGCTTCGCGATAGGTGACGCCGCCGCGAACCGGCGTGCCCACGCCCGGCGCGTCCTGGGGGTCCACGAAATCCATGTCGAGCGAAAGATGGAACGCGGCCGTGCCGTCCGAGGCCAGGCGGATGGCTTCTTCCATCACCGAGCGCAGGCCGCGCTCGTCGATGTCGCGCATGGTGAAGGCGTGCACGCCGGATTCCCGCACCTGCGGCTTCTCGGTCTTATCCACGTCGCGCAGACCGACGATTACGGCGTTTCCGGGCGCGATCTTGGGACGATAGCCAAGCAGGCCGGCGAGCTCCGGCGGGCCAAGGCCCACCAGGCAGGCCAGCGGCATGCCGTGCACGTTACCGCTGGGGCTCGACTCCGGAGTGTTCATGTCCGCGTGCGCGTCCAACCAGATCAACCCGGCTCTTTGACCACGTTCCCGAAAATGCAGCGATACGCCGCCGGCCGCGCCCACCGCCACGGAGTGGTCGCCGCCCAGCACCAGGGGCAGACTGCCGCGCGAAAGCGCCTCGCCAACCAGAGCCGCAAGCCGGCCGCAGGCGGCGGCGATCTGCGGCAGGTACTTGGCGCGCGGGTCGCCTTCCGGAAGGGATTCCGCCTGTTCCGTGGGGACATTGCCCAAGTCTTCTACCACGTAGCCGAGTGAAGCGACACGCCGGTTCAGGTTGGCGACGCGCAACGCCGAGGGTCCCATGTCGACGCCGCGCCGGCCCTGTCCCAAGTCCAGCGGCGCTCCAATGACGGCGACGTGCGATTGACGCATGGCGCTAACCTTTCCGACCAAAGACCGCTCCCTTACGGTCGCGGCTCTGAATGACGCACACGGCTGCAAACCGAGCCGCGACCGTCAGGGAGCGGTCTTCGCGCTATGGCCTCAGGCGGTACAGCATGCGAGGGAACGCGATGGTCTCCCGGATGTGCTCCAGGCCGCAGATCCACGCCACGCACCGCTCGATTCCCATGCCAAACCCGCCGTGCGGGACGGAGCCGTACTTACGCAGGTCGATGTACCAGTCGAAAGCCTCCTTCGGCAGCTTGTGCTCCTCGATCCGCTGGAGCAGCAGTTCGATGTTGTGGATGCGCTGCCCGCCGCCGATGATCTCGCCGTATCCTTCCGGCGCCAGCACATCCACCCCGAGCGCCAACTCGGGACGGTCGGGGTCCGGTTCGAAATAGAAGGCCTTGATCGCCGTGGGAAAACGGTCCACCATGATGCAGCGCTGCTGGTCCTCGGTGAGGATCGTCTCGTCGGTCCCGCCGAAGTCGCCGCCCCATTGGATCTCGCTTCCCTTGGATTGCAGGAGCTTGACGGCGTCGTCGTAGCTCATCCGCGGAAAGGGCGCCTGGATGGCTTCGAGCTTGGCCGTGTCGCGCTCCAGGCGCTTCAGCTCCTCGCGCCGGTTCTCCAGAACCCGGCCCACGATGAAAACGATCAGCTCCTCCGCCACGCGCTTCACGTCCTCGAGGGTCGCGTAGGCCATCTCCGGCTCCACCATCCAGAACTCCGTGAGGTGGCGCCGCGTCTTGGATTTCTCGGCGCGGAAGGTAGGCCCGAAGCAGTACACCTTGCCGAACGCCATGGCGGTTGCTTCGTTGTAGAGCTGCCCGGATTGCGTCAGGTAGGCCTTGTTGTCGTCGAAGTAATCCACCTCGAACAACGTGGTGGTGCCCTCGCAGGCCGCGGGCGTGAAAATGGGCGTATCCACGAGCGTGAAGCCGTGCGAATCGAAATAATCGCGCACGGCCTTAATCACTTCGTGACGCACCCGGATGACGGCGTGCTGTCTCTGGCTGCGCAGCCAGAGATGGCGGTGATCCATGAGGAACTCGGTGCCGTGCTCCTTGGGCGTGATCGGGTAGGGGTCGGACTCCGGGACGCGCTGCAATACTTCGACGCTTTCTACATCCATTTCGTAGCCGCCGGGAGCGCGCTGCTCGGCGCGGACCTTGCCGGTGACGATCAGCGACGATTCCTGCGTCAGGTTCTTGACGGTCTCGAACAGCTCCTCCGGCATACCGCTCTTCACCGCGACGCACTGCATCAGGCCGGAGCCGTCGCGGAGAATCGGAAAGGCGATCTTACCCGAGCGGCGCAGGTTGTACAGCCAGCCGGCGATTTGCACGGTTTCGCCGGCGTGGCAGCCGGCTTCGGAGATTGAAATACGGGGGATCATGATCGGAGGCGAGCAGGCCCGCTACACCCACCACGCGGCGGCGGGCGGCTGCTTGATCGCGATGCCGTTCAGGAACGCCGCAGCCTTGGAAAGACCCTCTTCCGGCGAGAGCAGGCTGTCCTCGTGCTCGATCGAGAGCACGTAGTCGTATCCGAACATACGCAGCGTGGAAACGAACTCCTTCCACCACCCCGCGTCATGGCCGTAGCCGCAGGTGCGGAAGATCCAGGCGCGATTGCGCTCGTCGGTGTAGCTCTTGGTATCGAGCACGCCGCTCATGGGCAGGTTGCGCTCGTAGATCTGGGTGTCCTTGGCATGCACGTAGAAAATGGCGTCGCCGAGTATGCGCACGGCGGCGATCGGATCGATGCCCTGCCAGAACATGTGGCTTGGGTCGAGGTTGCAGCCCACCGAGGGGCCGGCGATGGCGCGCAGCCTCAGCATCGTCTCCGGGTTATAAACCACGAATCCGGGGTGCATCTCAATCGCGACCTTCACCCCGTAATCGGCCGCGAATTTCCCGTGTTCGATCCAGTAGGGCGTCACAACCTCATCCCACTGCCACTTCAGGATCTCCAGATAGTCCGGCGGCCACGGGCAAGTCACCCAGTTCGGCCACTTGGCGTTGGGCGAATCGCCGGGGCAGCCGCTGAAATCCACCACCACCGGAACGCCCAACTTCTCCGCCAGGCGAATCGTCTTACGGCTGGTTTCGCGGTCGCGCGCGGCGTGGTCCTTGTCGGGGTGCAACGGGTTGCCGTGGCAACTCAGGGCGCTGATGCTCACGCCGTGGTCTTCCAGGGTCTTCTTGAACTCGGCCAGCGCGGCGGGGTCGTCGAGCATCGAGAGCTTGCAGTGGGCGTTGCCGGGATAGTTTCCCGTGCCGAGCTCCACCGTGCGGATGTCGTATGTAGCGAGCTTCTTCAGTACGTCTTTAAGGGATAGTTGCGACAGTAGGGGGGTGAAAACGCCGACTCTCACGTGGTCTCTCCTTATGAGAAATGGTCTGGTGACGCCACCAACAGAATATCACGCGGAATTTCCGGCGAAATACACGCTATAGTGGGGAAGAATTTCCACGCGCATGGGCCATATCCGCATTCTTCCCGACCAGGTCGCCAACAAGATCGCCGCCGGTGAAGTGGTGGAGCGCCCCGCGTCGGTGGTCAAGGAGCTGCTTGAGAACTCGCTCGACGCCGGCGCGACGGACCTGCGGATCGAGGTCGAATCCGGCGGGCGCCGCCTGATTCGCATCGCGGACGACGGTTCCGGCATGTTGCGCGACGATGCCCTGCTGGCCTTTGAACGCCACGCCACCAGCAAGCTGCGTGACGTGAAGGACCTGCTCTCGATCGCCACTCTCGGCTTCCGGGGCGAAGCCCTGCCGTCCATCGCTTCGGTGTCGCGCCTGCTGCTCGAAACGCGCTCGGCCGAGGAGACCACCGGGACGCGCATCGAAATCGCCGGCGGCAAGATGCTGCGCTGCGAAGAAGCCGCGCTGGGACGCGGCACGGCCATCACGGTGCGCGACCTCTTTTATAATGTTCCGGCCCGCCGGAAGTTCCTGCGCACGGAGCCGACGGAGCTGGCCCACATTGCGTCGCTCGCGACGCACTACAGCCTGGCGCACCCCGGCAAGACCTTTCGCCTCATCAGCGGCCCCACGGAGTTGCTGAGCGTGACGCCGGTGGCCACGTTGAAAGAGCGCGTTTACCAGGTGTTCGGCAGCCAGGTGTTGGAGGAACTGGTCGAGATCGGCACGCGGGAAAAGGAACTGCTTCTGCCGGCGCCCAGCGTTGCGCCGTCGCAGGCGATTTCGGACTACCGCTCCGAACCGGACGAGCCGCCTTCGCGCGCGTTCCGCCTCACGGGCTTCTTCTCGCGGCCCCAGGTGCAGAAGGGCAACCGCAATTCGATCTATGTTTTCGTGAACGGACGGCTCATCCGCGACCGTCTGCTGCTGCACGCGCTCTCCTCGGCGTATCACAACCTGATGCCCGCGTCGGCCTATCCGTTCGCGCTGCTGTTCCTCGAGTGCGACCCGGAAGAGGTGGACGTCAACGTCCATCCTTCGAAAACCGAGGTGCGCTTCCGCCATGGTACGTTCGTGCACGATTTCGTCCGCGACACGATTCGCGAACGGCTGATGGAAAGCCGGCCCGCCCCCACGTTCTCCGCCGGGCCGGGAACGCTCCCCGCCGCGCAACCCGGCGCGGCGCTGCCGTATTCCGAATTCAGCCAGATGATCGAGAACCAGGCACCGGAGGCAGAGAGCTTGGTGGACCCACCAGCGGTTCCCGCCGTAGGGGTCGGGCATGCCCGACCCTCTCTCGAAGAGCCGCCACTGCCCGAGTTCACCCTGCGCCCGGCCCGCGGCCCCGACCCGCGCCTGGATTTCACCGCGCCCCCCATCGCGGTTTCGCCAGGTCCGCCGCCTTCGGGCAAGCTTTCCCGCCATCTCGA
The DNA here is from genome assembly GCA_903882645.1 of uncultured Acidobacteriia bacterium. Classification (GTDB taxonomy): domain Bacteria; phylum Acidobacteriota; class Terriglobia; order Bryobacterales; family Bryobacteraceae; genus BOG-224. Next base: position 13,874 of record CAIRXZ010000079.1, read on the forward strand.
CATGCACGGCGAATTCCCGCCCGAAGCCATCCCGCCGCCCGAGATGTCGCTTTCGGTGCTCTCGGACCTGCGCCCGCTCGGCCAGATTCACGAAAGCTTTATCATTGCCGCCGGCCGCGACGGCCTGTGGATTATCGATCAGCACGTGGCCCATGAACGCATCCTGTTCGAACAGGTCCTGAAGCAGCGCGCGGCAGGCCGCGTAGAGATGCAGCGCCTGCTGATGCCGGTGATCGTGCAGCTCACGCCCGAACAGCAGATCGATTACGCGCGCATCGCCGATGAGCTGCACGCCTCCGGTTTCGAGACCGAGCCGTTCGGCAATCGCACCATCGCCGTGAAAGCCGCGCCCGCGGCTGTGAGCGGCCCGGACCTGGAGAGAATCCTGTTCGAGGTCCTGGAGATCGCCGAAGCCGAGCTGCGCGGCCCCTCGCTCGACGGCCTGCGCCGCGGCATTTGCGCCTCCATCGCCTGCCGGGCCGCCATCAAAATCAACACCCGTCTGGACGCCGCCAAAATGGAATGGCTACTGCGCGCCCTGGCCGCCACCGATTGCCCCATGAGCTGCCCCCACGGCCGGCCGATCGCGCTGCACTACTCCACGAGGGAGATATTGAAGGCGTTCCACCGGATATAATCGAAGAGGGCGCCGATGGACTACCGCAAGATAATCACTGTGGAGCCCGGTAAGATGGGCGGGAAGCCTTGCATCCGCGGAATGCGGATGACTGTATACGACGTGCTGGATTATCTGGCGTCCGGCATGACGGAGGATGAGATCCTCCACGATTTTCCCGACCTCACCCGTGACGACCTCCTGGCCTGCCTGGCTTTCGCCGCCGATCGGGAGCGGCGGCTGGCGGGCATCCCAGCGTGAGGCTGCTCTTCGATCAAAATCTTTCGGCCCTGCTATGCCGGTCTCTCGCAAAGCCGATGAACGCGGATCGTATCATTGGCCGTCATATTGGACCAGGGCCGACCTGACTACGTCATCTCTAAAATAGCGGCTGAGCTCGTCGGGCGTCCGCAGATCTACCTTGCGGCCGAACATAGATGAAAGCTCGCGCTCCAGCGCCGCCATTTTGAACAAGCCCACCCGCCGCGATGGCTCGAATTCCACGAGGATATCCACGTCGCTCGATTCCGAAAAGCGATCCGTGAGCACCGATCCGAATAGAGAGAGCTTCCATATGCCATTGCACCGGCAGAATTCTGCCAACGCCGCCTCGGCTACGGGTATTCGCGCAGTCGCCATACTGAATCCATTATGCGCGACGGCGGCCAATTGCCGCCTCACAACCCGGCCTTGACACCACCCCGCCCCATCCTGTAAAAATATAGTACAGGCGAATAAAAGGCGAATATGAGCGGCGCGGCGGGGCTCAAAAAGCAGTTCGAATCGGTCCTCGGCGGGGCGTTGGAGTGGCAGGCCCGCCCGGCCCCGGAACTGGTTCGCAGCGGAGTTCCCGAAGTCGATCTGGCTACCGGCGGGCTGCCGCGCGGCTGCCTGACGGAAATCTTTGGGGCGGCTTCCTCGGGGCGCACCAGCCTGCTGGTCGCCATCCTCGCCGAAGCCGCGGCGCGCGAGGAGGTTTGCGCGCTGGTGGACGCCGAAGACGCTTTCGACCCCGCCTCCACCGCCGCGGCCGGCGTGCGCCTCGACCGCCTCCTTTGGGTGCGCTGCCGCCATAACGCCGAGCACGCGCTCAAAGCGGCCGACCTGCTGGTTCAGGGCGGCGGTTTCGGGCTGGTGGCCATGGATTTCGGCGATACGCCGCCCGCCGCGGCGCGCCGCATTTCGCTCACCTCCTGGTTCCGGCTGCGGCGCGCGGTGGAACACACGCCCACCGTGCTGCTGGCCGTGGCGCGGCAATCGAACGCCAAAACCTGCGCCTCGTTGATGCTGGAATGCGCGAGGGAAGGGACGGAATGGGCAGGCGAATCGCCTGCCCCACCGGCAGGCCAGGAGGCCTGCCCCACTTTACTGCGCGGCATCCGCGTACACATCGCGCGCCGCAAGCCCGGACGCGCCGTTGCTGCCTCGTTCCTTTGCGGAGCACTGGAGTAGCATGTTTGCCTGTCTCCATGGCCCGGGCAATCTGGCGGCGCTGGCGTTCGAGTTCTCGCCGGTGGTGGAGCGGACCGCGCCCGATACCGTGACGCTGGACGCTTCCGGCCTCGACCGCCTCTTCGGATTCCCCCAGGACATCGCCGCCGCCATCGCGCGCCGGGCCGCCGAAACGGGCGTGAAGGCGAACCTTGCGCTGGCGTCCAACCCCGATACGGCCATTTGCGCCGCGCGCGGCTTTCCAGGCGTCGGCATCGTCCCATACGGCGATGAAGCCAAGTTTCTCGGCCCGCTGCCGGTCGCATCGCTCGCGCCTTCTCTCGAGTTGCTGGAAACGCTTGAGCGTTGGGGCATCCGCCGGCTTCGGGACCTGGCCGCGTTGCCGCCGCTGGGCATTGCCGAGCGGCTCGGCCCCGAAGGACTGCGCCTGCGCGAGCTGGCGCGTGGCGAGGCGCGGCGCAAGCTAGTCCCGCTCGAAGATCCGCCGCGCTTCGAAGACGGGATCGACCTGGACTATCCGGTGGACCTGCTGGAGCCGCTGGCGTTTCTGCTGGCGCGCCTGCTGAACGGATTGTGTACGCGTCTGGCCGCGCGCGCCCTGGCGGCCAATGAGCTGCGCCTGCGCCTGACGCTCGAGAATCGCGCGGCGCACGAGTGCACGCTGCGGCTGCCCGTGGCCGCGCTCGATCCCAAAACGTTTTTGAAATTGCTGCAACTCGATCTGGCCGCGCATCCGCCCGCCGCGCCCGTCGTCCACGTTTGGATGGGGATGAACCCGGTAAAGCCGCGCTCCGCGCAGAGCGGGCTGTTCGTCCCCGCCGCGCCCGAGCCGGTGAAACTGGAGCTGACGCTGGCGCGCATCAAAGCGATTGTCGGGGAAGAGCATGCAGGCTCGCCGGAACTGCTCGATACGCACCGCCCGGATGCGTTCCGGATGAGCCGGGTATTACAGCGCCAACCCTCGGACACAGCGCGGCTTCGCCGCGTGGGCCGATTGACAATCGGCCCGCAGGTTTCCAACCTGCCCCACTTGGGTTTCCGCATCTTCCGTCCCCCGCTTCCCGCGCGCGTAGCCCTCGCTTCCGGGCGGCCGGGCTTCATCGCCGCCGAAGGCATTCGCGGCAAGGTGCTGGAACTGGCTGGCCCCTGGCGCACTTCGGGCGACTGGTGGACCTCCGACCCCTGGTCCCGCGACGAATGGGACATCGCCCTCAGCGACGGCGCCATCTACCGGGTCTACTGCGAGCCGCGGGGTTGGTTTGTGGAAGGCAGCTATGACTAACGAACGCCGCGGGCGGGGCATGCTCGCCAGGGCCGGGCATGCCCGGCCCCTACAGCGCATATAGGGGTGGCTGTGATACAACACGCCTACGTCGAGCTACACGCCCGCTCCGGCTTCAGCTTCCTGGAGGGCGCTTCCGTGCCCGAGGAACTGGTTGGCGCGTGCGCCGAAGCCGGCATGCCGGCCATGGCCCTGGTGGACCGCAACGGCCTCTACGGCGCGCCGCGCTTCCACATGGCGGCGAAGAAAGCGGGCGTCCGCGCGCATATCGGCGCGGAGATCGATTGCGTCAACGGCGCCGCCTATCCCCTGCTGGCGGAAACGCGCGAAGGCTACCAGAACCTGTGCCGCCTGATTACGCGCATGAAACTGCGCGCCCGGAAAGGCGAGGGCGCGGCCACACTGGAAGAGCTCGCCGAATTCGCCCGCGGCCTGGTCTGCATCACGCGCCGCCCGGACGCGCGTCTGCTCGAAATCTTCGGCCGGGGCAACGTCTACGCCGAAATCGAGCGCCATTACAGCCGCGAGGAGGAGGCGCGCAACCAGGCCGTAGTCGAGCGCGCGCGGCGGCTCGGCATTCCGCTGGTGGCGGCCAACGGCGCCGCCTACGCCACGCCCGCCCGGCGCGAGTTGCTCGACGTCTTCACCTGCGTGCGAAACAAAGTGACGCTCTCCGCGGCCGGCCGGCTGCTCGAACGCAACTCCGAGCGCCACGTCAAGACGCCCGCCGAAATGGCGCGCCTCTTCGCCGATCTGCCGGAAGCCATCGCCGCCACGCTCGAAATCTCCTCGCGGTTGCAATTCACCCTGGCCGATCTCGGCTACGAATTTCCGCGCTACCCCGCGCCCGAGGGTGAAACGCAGATGTCCTTCCTCCGCAAACGCGCCGATGAGGGCGCGCGCCGCCGCTACCAGCCCTATCACGAGCGCGCCCGCCGCCAGATCGAACGCGAGCTGGCGCTCATCGAAAAGCTCAAACTGCCCGGTTACTTCCTCATCGTCTGGGACATCGTGCGGTTCTGCAAGGAGAACGGCATTCTGGCGCAGGGGCGCGGCTCGACCGCCAACAGCGCCGTATGCTACGCCCTGGAAATCACCGCCGTCGATCCCGTGGGCATGGACTTGCTGTTCGAGCGCTTCCTCTCCGAGGAACGCGGCGAGTGGCCCGATATCGATCTCGACCTCCCCAGCGGCGAAAAGCGCGAGCGCGTCATCCAGTACGTCTACCAGCGGTTTGGAAAACTCGGCGCCGCCATGACCGCCAACGTCATCACCTATCGCGGCCGCTCGGCCGCGCGGGAGGTGGGCAAGGCGCTGGGCTTCGAAATCGCCACGCTCGAAAAGCTCGCCGGGATGGCGCACTCCTGGGAATGGAAAGACCCCAAGGACACCAGCGAGCGCCAGTTCCAGGAAGCCGGCTTCGACCTCAACCGTCCGCGCGTGCGCAAATTCTTCGAGCTTTACCGCATGGCGCAGAACCTGCCGCGCCACCTCGGCCAGCATTCGGGCGGCATGGTGATCTGCCAGGGCGCGCTCGATTCCGTCGTGCCGCTCGAGCCCGCCGCCATGCCCGACCGCGTGGTGGCGCAGTGGGACAAGGAAGACTGCGCCGATATGGGGATCATCAAGGTGGATCTGCTCGGCCTGGGCATGATGGCCGTGCTCGAAGACTGCCTCAAGCTGATCCCCGAAGCCTACGGCGAGGAAGTGGACCTCGCGCGCCTGCCGCCCGGCGATCCGGTCGTATTCGAAGCCCTGCAAAAGGCCGACACCGTCGGCATGTTTCAGGTGGAGAGCCGCGCGCAGATGTCCTGTCTGCCGCGTCTGATGCCGCGCTGCTTTTACGACATTGTGGTCCAGGTGGCCATCATCCGGCCCGGCCCCATCGTCGGTAAAATGGTGCATCCCTATTTGAACCGGCGGCAGGGCCGGGAAGCGCCCGATTGCCTGCACCCTTCGCTCGAACCGGTGCTCCGGCGGACGCTCGGCGTACCGCTTTTCCAGGAGCAGTTGCTGCGCATGGCCATGATCGCCGCCGGATTCACCGGCGGCCAGGCCGAAGAACTGCGCCGCGCCATGGGCTTCAAGCGCTCCGAACAGCGCATGGCCGAAATCGAAGTGAAGCTCCGCGCCGGCATGGAGCGCAACGGCATCGCCGGCCCGGTGCAGGACGCCATCGTCCGTTCCATCACCTCATTCGCCTTGTACGGCTTCCCCGAATCCCACGCCGCCAGCTTCGCTCTGATCGCCTACGCCAGCGCGTATTTGAAATGCCACTACCTGGCCGCCTTCACCTGCGCCATGCTCAACAACCAGCCGATGGGCTTTTATTCCCCCGCCATCCTGATTAAAGACGCCCAGCGCCACGGCCTCCGCGTCCTGCCAGTGGATGTAACAATATCCGCCTGGGACTGCACCATGGAATTTGGTGGGGCGGACCCCCTGGTCTGCGGCCGGCCCCCTGGCCGGCCAGTCGGCCGGAAGGCCGACGAGGGCGTCGGCCGCGGACCAGGGGGTCCGCCCCACCTTCGTCTCGGCCTCCGCTATGCCCGCGGTCTCCGCGAGGACGCCGCCCGCGCTATCCTGCGCGCCCGCCCCTTCACCAGCATCGACGACCTTGCGCTCCGCGCGCCCGAGCTCCGCAAGGACGAAATCAACCGCCTGGCCGAAATCGGCGCGCTGAATTCGCTGGACAGAATCCATCGCCGCGGCGCCCTTTGGCAGACGCAGCGCGCCGTCCTGCCGGTAGGCCCGCTGCTGGCCCCGCTGGAAGAAACGGGCGCTACTTCGCCGCTCGCGCCCATGAACACGGAAGAGCGCCTGCGGGCCGATTACAGCGGTACGGGCGTGAACATCGGCAAGCATCCCATGGCTCACCGCCGCGAGGAGATGAATGCGCTGGGAGTGACCCCCGCCGCCGGCCTGCCGGGTACTCCCAACGGCCGCCTGGTGCGCATCGCCGGATCGGTGATCGTGCGCCAGCGCCCGGGCACGGCCAAAGGCTTCGTCTTTCTCAGCATGGAGGACGAAACCGGCATCATGAACGCGATCGTCGCGCCCGCCACCTACGACCGCTACAAATTGACGTTGCTGACCGAGCCGTTCCTGATGGTCTTCGGCGTCCTGCAAAACCTGGACGGCGTGATCTCGGTGAAAGCCGCCCGCATCGACCCGCTGCACGCCGGCCCCGCCGCCGAATCGCACGATTTCCATTGAACTATCCAGGAGGGACAATGCGAGTCCCGCGGGTATCGGCATGCCCGGCCTCTACTCCGGAGTTTGTACATTTCACTTGTGCCTTTCATCTGATGGCCGAAGTCGGTCATCTTGCCGCCATTGAAATCCAGGTAGACGTCCTTGCCGGCGTTCATGGCGTCGATGGCGTGGTCCTTGTGCCAGTGATCGGGGGAGGCGATCAATACGGCGTCGACGGCGGCCAACTCCAGCAACTACCGGTGGTCGCCGAAGGTTTTGGCGTTGGGCGCGGACTTCTCGCGGGCCTGGTCGAGGCGCAAGCCGTAGACGTCGCACAGCGCCCGGACCTCCACGTCGCCGTTCTTCTGGAACAGGCCCATCACGGCCGTTCCGCGCTCGCCCAGACCGATCACGCCCAGCCCGATGCGGTCGTTGGCGCCCAGTATTCTCGTATAGGAAAGGGCGGTGACGGCGGCCCCGGCCACCATGCCGCGTCGTGTCATCATCGAAGCCTCCAAGCGCGCCAGCAGCAGCTACACACCGCGGCGCTTCGAAACGCGCGTTCGTCAACCGGATAACACGTTTCGGCGGGTGGGGGCAAAGGCGCGGCCTGGAGCGCCGGCGCGATCACTTATAGGTTCGGCCGAAGGCGCGGTAGCGCAGGCCGCGCACGAAGCTGTAGATCCGGTTGACGTGCGGACACGGGTCGCCGCCAGCGCGGCCTTCTTCGAGAAGTGGCGGGAGAGACCCGATGACCTGGTCCTTGCGCTCCACCCACAGTTTCTTGTCGCCCGCCTTGCCGGCGTCCACGTCTACGATCACGCCGGACCCGCAAGACTCGCCGTCCAGCACCTGGAAGCTGGTGATAGGGGCGGCTTCCGGCCCCCAGTCCCGCATGAACGCGTCGAAGGGATAGTCGCGGCACGGCTTGGCTTGCGTGCAGCCCCACATGGCGTAGGCCTGTCGGTAATCGCGGACGGTCAGCAGTTGGAAGAACCGCGCCACCTGGCTTCGTTCGCCGAGGTTAGGGATGACGAAATGGAAGACGAAATAGAGCGCCGCGGCCACCGCCACGGCAGCGGCCCCCCACTTCACGATCCGCCCCCTGACTCGTTCGCGCTTTTCGTCGCCGGCCCCGTAGTTGTCGAGATAGCCGCTCACGCTCCACCTCCGATGGATTACTTGCCCGCGGGTATGGCCGGGGCTGGGGCCGCTACCGGATAGGCCACGTCATACGCGGCTGTGGCGTCCTTTGTGATGTCCATTGCGTCCTTGAAGTAAAGAATGGTCTGGGCATCCACCACCATGTCGAAGCCGCGCTGCTCGGCGATCTTCCTGATGATCGCGGCCATCTTGTCCGTGCTCTTCCCCAGAACCTCGTTGCGGTCGCGCTCCACGTCGGCGCTCAGGTCCTCCTGCTTGCGCTGGATCTCGCGCTGAAGTTTCGCAATCTGCGATTGGAGATCGGCTTCTTGCAGATCCGTCAGCGTATCCTGGCCGGCTGCAAGTTTCTTCTGCGCGGCCGCGAGCTGGGACTTGGTCTGTTCGAGATCGGCGTCTCGCGCCTTGTACTTGGCCTGCATCTCGACGTCGGCCTTCTTGATCTCAGCCGAATCGAAGACCGCCTGTTGCAAATTGACTACCGCCACCTTGGTCTGCGCGCCGGCAATTGGAACGATGGCAAGAAGGGCGGAACAGGCGACTAGCGGCCCGAGCCCCACGCGTAAGGACATGAAGCAACTCCTGAAGCGGTATAAACGATTAGATTATCACAGCATTACGGCCCGGCCGCTCTATTCCAGGACGCCGAGTATCTCGTCTTCCTTCAGGATCAAGTACTCGACGCCCTCGATCTTGATTTCCGACCCCGAGTACTTGCCGAACAGGATGCGGTCCCCGGCCTTCACATCGAGCGCCGCGCGCTCGCCGGATTCCAGCAGTTTGCCGTTGCCGGCGGCCACAACCTCCGCCTGCTGGGGCTTTTCCTTGGCCGTATCCGGAATAATGATTCCCCCGCGCAGTTGCTCGCCCTCGTCGAGCCGTCTCACCATCACGCGGTCATGCAGCGGACGTAAATCCATCGATATGCTCCCAACCGATTATACTAGGCCTGGGAGCTGGAAGGGCGCGCCGGCAACCGCTCTGTTCCGTTGGCGGCTCCGAATCGCCGCGCGCCCTTCTTTCAACCCGCTGCCGGGGCTTTCGCGAGGATGCGCTCGAGGGCGCGGCGGAAACCCTCGCCATAGGCCGGGTCGGCCAGCGCGAATTCCACGAAGCTCTCAAAGTAGCTGGGGAAATTGCCGATGTCGTACCGTTTTTCCGCGGGCGGCAGCTTGACGGCGATCACGCGGCGGCCCTCTTCGCACATGAACTGAATGGCGTCGGTGAGCTGGATTTCACCCCGCCGGTCGGGCTGCACCCTCCGGATCATGTCGAAGATGACGGGCGAGAAAATGTAGCGGCCCGCGATGGCGAGGTTGCTGGGGGCGCTCTCCGGAGCGGGCTTTTCGACCAGGTTGGCGATGCGGAATACGTCGGCGGCGGTGCCGGCCGGTTGCACAATGCCGTAATGGCGCGTTTCCTGCGGGGGCACCTCTTCCACGGCGATCACGCAACTGGCGCGGCCGGAGTCGAAAACGTCGGCCATGCGCGCCACCGCCCGCGAAAGCGCATTTAGGCCGAGGATGGAATCGCCCAGCGCCACCACGAAGGGCTTCTCGCCGGCGAAGCTCTCGGCGTGGAGCACGGCGTCGCCCAGACCCTGCTGGCGCCGCTGGCGGGTGTAGAAGAAGTTGGCTTTCATGGCTTCGAAATCCAGCTCTTCGATCAGGTCGTCCTTGTTCGCCTCGGCCAGCGCCCGGAACAACTCGGGATCGTTGTCGAAGTGATCCTCGATGGATGTCTTATTGCGGCCCGTGACGAACAGGATTTGCCGAACGCCGTTCGAGACCAGTTCCTCCACCACGTACTGCACGATGGGCTTGCGCGCGACGGGCAGCATCTCCTTGGGCTGCGACTTGGTGGCCGGCAGAAGCCGCGTCCCAAGCCCCGCGACGGGAACCACTGCGCTTTCGATCATTCTCCTTGAATATAGCAACTTGAAACGTGGGGCTTCGAGCGGGTATAGTAGGCAAAGAAAAAGCGAATCCGTGGAAGATCTCCAGCAACAACTCGCCGATCTGCGGCGCCGCGTGGCGCGAATCGACCGCAAATGGGGCGGCGAAGCGGAACCCGGTTCCCCGCGGCCGGCGCCGGAAGCCGGACTGCCTCAAGCATCCCGTATCTTCATTGAACAACTCATGAGCGGCGAAGTGGTCCGCACGCCGCACGGGGAGCACTTTGAGACCGAGAGGTTGTGGGAGCGCCACCGCCGCCACGGCAGCGTGGACATCTCGGACCTGGCGGAACTGCCGGAGGACCTTCTCGAGCAGCTCTCGGCCGGCGCCATCGCGCGGTCCCGCCCGGAACGGTGGGCATTCCTCGACACCGAGACCACGGGACTGGCAGGCGGCGCCGGCACGTACGCCTTTCTGATCGGGGTAGGGTCTATCGAGACGGCGGGCTTCCGCTTGCGCCAGTTCTTCATGCGCGATTATGGCGAGGAGGCCTCTCTCCTGGGGAGGCTGGCCGAGTACCTGGCGCGGTTCGACGTACTGATCACTTACAACGGCAAGTCGTACGACCAGCCGCTGCTCGAAACGCGCTTCCGCATGGCCCGCCGCCAAGGGGCGCCAGAGCATCCTTTCGACCGCATGCAACACCTGGACCTGCTCTTTGGGGCGCGGCGGCTGTGGAAGCTGCGCCTGGAAAGCTGCCGCCTGGTGGACCTCGAGAACCAGGTTCTGGGAGTGGAGCGGCAAGGCGATCTGCCCGGCGAGATGATCCCCTACTGCTACTTCGAGTTTCTGCGGACCCAGGAAGCCTTCCGCGTGGTTCCCATCTTCCACCACAACGCCATCGACATTCTCTCGCTGGCGTGCCTGACGGCCATCGTCCCATTCGCGTTCCGGTCGCCGGAAGACGCCCCGTTGCGCCACGGCGCCGACCTGATCGGCCTCGGGCGCTGGCTGGGGCAGGGGGGACGCTGGGAAGAAGCCTTGAGCCTGTTCCGGCGGGCGGTGGACATGGGGCTACCCGATCACCTGCTGTTTCGCGCGCTGTGGGACATCGCGGCGGCGGAGAAGCGCTTGGGGCGCGAGGAGGCGGCGCTGGCCGCGGCCGCGGAACTGGCGGGTTCGCGCAACCCCTATCGCGTCCGCGCGCTCGAGGAGATGGCCAAGCACTACGAACACCGCGAACGCGACTACGCCCGGGCGCTTGAGACCACCCGCCGGGCGCTCGCTCTGGAAGACACTTCCGCCCTCCGCCGCCGCGAGGAGCGCCTGAGGGCCAGAATCGATGGGCCGCGCCCGAGACGCTTGCCGCTGTAACAGCCTCCCAGGGAACTTCCCGCCCAGGTTTGCGTCTCTGTAGATCTGGAGGATTCGTGAAGAGAGTATTGGCGTGCTTGATTCTGGTGGCTGCGGCCGCCCTGACCGCGGCGGCGGCCGATGTCACCGGGAAGTGGGCGGGGAGTTTCACCGCGGAAAATGGCGGGGACCAGTCCGCGCTCCTGGTTCTGAAGCAGAACGGAACGGCCATCACGGGAACGGCCGGGCCGGACGAAGACCGGCAGTGGCCGATCCGCGTGGGCAAGATCGACAGCAACAAGGTTACGTTGGAGGTTCAATCCGAAGACGACGGCGCCGTGTACCGATGCGAGCTGGTACTGGACGGCGACCACATGAAAGGCGACCTCACCGCCACGCAAGGCGACCAGACGATGAAGGCCAAGCTCGAACTATCGCGGGTGAAATAGGCGGCGCGCGGAATCGGCGCCCTTCAGATCACGCGCCGGCTCTTGCTCCCGGTTCCCACGGAGACCGGCCCGTTGGCCGTGGAGAGCCGGACCGTGGCGTTCGATCCGTTCAGCTCGAGAATGCGGTGGTTTGAGGCGGCATCCGTGTGCGCGTTCCGGCAGGCGTCCAGGCCGCAACTGAGAGGCGCATAACCCGAAGTCTCGATGCGCACGCCGGAGCGAAACGCGTCCGGCGCGCTCACGCTCAACGGGCCGTTGACGGTGCGGGCATCGAGCGCCGGGCCGCTCCATTGGTCGCCGGAGAGCTTCAGCGAAATCGGCCCGTTCTCGGCGTTCAGCCGGACGTCGCCCGCGCCGCCCGCGAAGGAGATTGGCCCGTTGGTCACGCGGGCGTCGACGGTCCCCGAGCAGTTGGCGATCGAGATCGGCCCGCTCGCGGCGCGCATTTTGAGTGTCCCGCTCACATCGCGGACGCCTGTGGGGCCGTTCTTCGTCTCCAGGTCGAGCGATGCGCCCTTGGGCGCGCGCACCAGGAACACGACCAGCCATTCGAGGTCGCCAGCCGCCGGGCCGCTGGCTGAGAACCGGCCCCCGCTTCGGGTCACCGAGATGCTCTTGAGCAACTGGCCGGCGGCAGCCTGGGTGAGCGCGGCGGCGAGCTTGCAGGCCTCCACGGAGTAGTCGGGACGATCCCAGCCGCGGACGCGGATGTTCGCCTTCTCCAGGCCGCTCACCTCGAGCGTGGGAGCTTCGCTCTTAGTGGCCGTGAAGCTTTCCGCCGCCTGGGCGACCTGGCCGCTGGAACGGACTTTCAGATCCGAGCAGCGGTCCGCGCCGTCCGGGAAGTCGATGTTGAAGTTCTGCCGCGCTTCGGTCCGCGCGGGCGCAATAATCCACGCGGCCGCCAGCGCCGCCGCTGCAATGTAACAAACGCCTTCGCTTTTCACCGTGCTCACCCCGTCAGTGGATAGACGCGCCACAGGGACTGTGGTTAGGGAGGATTGGAAAGGAGATTCAGCTCGAACCGGTAGCCGAAGCGCCTGGAATTGTCGATGTAGCGGACCCAGGACGGCTCGAACACGTACAGTCTGCTGCGCGAGATGGCCGCCTGGAAGAAGCTCCCGAGATGAAAACGTTCGGCGTAGGCCCGCGCGATCGGGAGGCGGCCCGGGCCGGTGATCGCCGACACCGTTCCGCGCATCTGTACGCCGCGGATTTCCCTCCAGCTTTGCGCCGGCCGGAACACTGTAACCGCCGCCGCGGGGTTTCCCTTCAGAATTCTCGCGTGCTCGCTCGCGGCGGACGAGAACCAGTACAGCCGCAAGCCGTCGCCCGGCAGGTAGAAGAGCGGCGCGACGCGCGGAGCGCCGCCGGCCGCGGATGCCGCCAGCGCGAGCGTGTTCTGGCTCCTCAGCAGTTCGGCGATGGTTTCCAGGCGGCTCACCCGATCACGAGCTTCCCCACGCCATCGGCGTATTCCCCGGCGATCCGAAACGCTTCGGCGATGCGCTCAAGCGGGCGCTTGTGGGTAACCATGGGAGCGAACCAGCCGCTCCGGGAGATCAGCAGTTCCAGGGCGGCCTCGGGTTCGTGATTCGAGCGGCGCACGTTGAAAACCGCCAGTTCTTTGCGGCGCATGGGCGAGACCTCGAATGGAACCGTGACCCCGGAATGAATGCCGGTGAGGACCACCCGCCCGCCGCGGCGGACGCACCGGATCGCCCAATTGATGGTGTGCTCGCGCGCGGCGCAATCGATGGCGCAATCCACGCCGCGCCCGCCGGTATCGGCGAGAATCTGGCGCGCCGCGTCGATCCGGCTGGGATCGAAGGCTTCGGCGGCGCCCATCGCCTTGGCCATTTCGCGCCGGTGGGCCACCGGTTCCACCACCCAGATGCTGCCCGCGCCGGCCGCCCTGAGGCAGGCCAGGGTGAGCAGCCCGATAGGGCCCGCGCCGAAGATGGCGGCGGTTTCTCCGATGCCGACCGAAGCGAACCGCATCGAGTGCAGCGCAACGGCCAGCGGCTCGACGAGCGTGGCAAGTTCCATCGGCAGGCTGTCCGGGATGCCCAGGAGATTGGCCGCCGGAAGGTCCACGAATTCGCGGAAGAAACCCGGATGAGCCGGCGTGCTGAGGAAACGAATGTTCTCACAGAGGTTGTGCCGCCCGGAATGGCAGGATTCGCAGTGGTAGCAGTAGAGCGCCGGCTCCATCGTGGCGCGGTCCCCGGGCGCCCATCCGGTCACGCCGGGACCGGCCGCGACCACCGTACCGGCGGGCTCGTGACCCAGTACCATGGGGTACACCGAGGGGGTGTCGCCCACCGCCCCTTCCGAGTACGAATGCAGGTCCGACCCGCAGATACCCACTGCGTTTACGCGCACGCGCACCTCGCCGGGGCGCAGGTCCCCGATCTCCTGTTCCACCAGGCGGAATTGGCGCGGCGCGATCAGTTCGGCGACCAGCATGATTTCTATTATGAAGCCGCCGCCGGGCGGCCGGGGGGCCGAGGCGTCATAGTACCAAAGACCACCGCCGTTGGGACCATGAGCACAACCGGCAGGGGACTTCATCGCCGATAATGAGCGAATGGAAGCCGTTCAGCCGGGCGCCTTCGTTTATCTGCTATGCGGATTCCTGATGCTCCTGTGCGCGGGCCTGCTGCGCCGGCGCGCCGGGAGACCGTCTTCCGGCCTTTCGAGCGGCGGTGATTCCCGCGGGTCCTCCCGGTCAGGTTGTAGAAATACCGCGTTTCCGCCGATGAGAGTGCTTGGGAGCCGATTGGCAGAGCAGCCACTCCCGACCAGGGTATCCATCCGAGGAGGCGCCCGATGGAACTAGCCAGACTCGATCCGGCTGCCGCCTTCCCGCCGCATGCGGCAAATGCCAGGCCGGCCAGGTCCCGACGTGGTGGAGAGCCACCGGCCGGCCGCACCGAAGGCAAAGCCCCGAGGCGCCGGCGACGCCGCTGCCAGTGCGGCCATTGCGCCCAGTGCGTCGATAATGCGCGCTGGGAGCGAATCTTCGCCGAAAAGTTCGCCGACCCGGACTACTACGCGCGCCCGTATACGCGGTGCTCGTCGCCGTTGGAGTCTCTATGAATCATGGCCGGCCGGCTGGCCCGGCTCCGGACCCGGACAATTGCCCGCCCGACCCGCAAGAAACGGCCGAGGCCTATCTGCTCCACCACCTGCGGCCGGACGAAGCTGAGGCGTTTGAAGACCACTACATCGCCTGCGCCCGGTGCGCCGCGGTTGTCGAAGAGACCGGCCGGTTCGTGGCTGCCATGAAGCAAGCCGCTCAGGGGCTTTGCAAGGTCTCGGATACGCCGCGTGCGCGCGGCGCCGCGGCTGCGCCGGCCGGCGGTTCTCGCGGGAATTGATCCGCGCGCCCGCGCCATGGCATCCCCGGCGTCCGCTGGGGCCTGCTATCGTGATGGTTGATGATCACACTGGAAAGCGCGGACCGGCGGCTCCGGAGTATTGCCGGGCATGCCGCCGCGGGCGAATTTGAGCAGGCGGGGGCGCAGGCGAAGATTCTCGCTGAGGACCTCGGCCGGGCAAGCCGCCCGGTTTACCCGGATCATAAGACCGCCAGGAGCGGACACGCGCCCGCCTGGGACGCCAATCACCAGCGCTATGCGGCCGCTCTGCCGCATGTCAAAGCGGTCCTCGTGCGCGCCGCGCACTCGGATTCCGCCGGAACATTGGAGAGCATCGAGAAGGCGCGCGCCGTCCTCGCGCCGCGACAGGAAGCCACGTAAGCAGAGCGGCCGGCCGGCGTTTTCGAAGGCCCTCTGTCTCCAATGCGTCATGGAATCGCCGCCACATGGCCGCCCAAACTCCGGCAGGCGCGCCGGTGGAATCTGCCCCAAGTGCGGTTCGGGCTACGCGCAACGGTCGCATCGCAGGGGTTGGAAGGAACGCCTGGGCGTCCTGATCGCCTTGTATCCTTACCGTTGCTGGGATTGCGACCATCGGTTTTACCTGCGGTTCAATTCCGGATTCGCGCATCGGGGCCAGGCGGAGCGGCCGGCGGCGCGGGAAATGGAAGCGCGCTGGAACGCCCGGCCGGGAGGATCCAGCGTCCGCGCGCGGCGGGGACCCGGACGCCGCGAGATCCTGTTCTATGCCGCTATCATGCTGCTCCTTGTGGGCGTTCTGTGGTACTTCGCGCGCAAGACGCTTTGACGGCCGGGCGAGAGATGCCGGCCGCGCGTGGCCGCCAACCGGGTCATGCGCGCCGTCCCGGCGAGTTCAGGAGGCCGGCCGCGGCGACTTGCGCGCTCCCGCCGGCCGCTTCGGGCGCGGCGCCGCGGGGGTCTGCTTTTTCGGTCCGCGCTTCCCCTTGGGCACCGCCTTTTCCGCGCGCTTTCGCTTGGCCGTTTTGCGCCCGGCCAACCCCGCGTCGGGACCGGCGCCGGGCGCCATGTCGAGGCCGAAAATCCCGGCGAGGTCTTCGCCTCCGAGAATCTTGCCGGCCGCCGGTCCTTGCTTCGCCAGCGGAGCCGCCTTGCCCGCATGCGCGATCAATTCCGCCTCGTCCACCGCGCGCAAGCGGAAGAGAAGTTCGGGTTGGTGGTCCAACCGCGCGCCGATGCCATACAGCACCGCCGCGACATGTTTGCACATGTCCGCCCAGTCGGGGCAACTGCACGAAAGCTGGATCTCGTCCGGCGAAGGAAACAGGCCGAGCTTCTGCCGGCAGATCCGCTCCATGACGCCCTTGGACAACCGTCCTTGCAGCAACTCGACCAGCGAATCGATCGCGCCCGCGCAGTCCTTGCAGATGGATTTCCACTGCTGTTTCGCGACCGGCGCCACCTTCAGCGCGACCTTGTATAACTCCGAGCCGCTGACGTGGGCATGGATCTCGCCGGAGGTAATCTGCAGATCGACCACCGACCCGTTGCGCACATAGGTGCGCCCGCGCGGCAGCCGGTTCTCATAATCGCTGTACCCCTCGAGGTTTTCGCACCAGGCCTTGCCCCAAAAGGTCTTGGCGATCGCGCGGCCTTCGATGCTGACGGGCGATACGGCGTATCCCTGCTTCTTGCGCTTCTCCATCGCGCGCGCCGCTTTGCGCCGCCGTTCCGCAACCGATACATAGGGCCTCCACCCCCAACCGTCGTATCCCATCGATCACGCCTCCTTTAGCGCCTTGTTGATATCCAGCGCAACCATCTTGAGTAATTCGTCGTCTTTCAACTCCGTCAGCAGTAAGCCGGCGCCGCCCTCCAGCAACTCCCGTGAGAGGTGGCGCTTGGACTCGATGAGCTGATCGATCTTCTCTTCCACGGTGCCGCGGCAGACGAACTTATGCACCAGCACGTTCTTGGTCTGGCCGATGCGGAAGGCGCGGTCCGTGGCCTGGTTCTCCACCGCCGGGTTCCACCACCGGTCGAAATGCACGACGTGCGACGCGGCGGTCAGGTTCAACCCGGCGCCGCCGGCCTTGAGGGAAAGCACGAAGAAGCCCACGGCCTCGTCTTCCTGGAACCGGCGGACCAGTTCCTTACGCTTCTTCACTTCGGTTTCCCCGTGCAGCACCAGGCCGGGCCGTTGGAAAACCGAGCCGAGGAAAGCGGCCAGCGGCGCGGTCACTTCGCGGAACTGGGTGAAGACGAGCATCTTCTCCTGCCTGGCGGCCACCACCTCGGCAATGTCGCGCAGACGCGCCCATTTGCCGCTGTCGCTTTCGCCCCAGGCGCCGTCTCCCAACCATTGCGAGGGATGGTTGCAGATCTGCTTGAAGCGCATCAGGAACGAGAGCACCAGCCCTTTGCGCCGTATCCCGGCGGCGGCCTCGAGTTGTTCGGCCAACTCCGTGACCGCCTGTTCGTAGAGCGCCGCCTGGCGGCGGCTGAGCGCGCAGAACGCCTTAACCTCGGTCTTGTCCGGCAGGTCCGCGATCACCGTCTTGTCCGTCTTCAGACGCCGCAGAATATACGGCCGCACCAACTCGCGCAACGGCCCGTAGGAGCCGTCGAATCGTTCGCCCAGGCGCTTGGCGAAGGCGCCGAACTCCTTCGAGGTTCCCAGCAATCCGGGGTTGACGAAATCGAAAATCGACCACAGATCGCCCAGCCGGTTCTCCACCGGCGTGCCTGTGAGCGCCAGTCTGGCGCCCGCTTTGAGCTTCTTGACGGCGCGGGTCTGTTTGGCGTCGGGGTTCTTGATGGCCTGCGCTTCGTCCAGGACGGCCAGGCGCCAGGGAACCTCCGCAATCCACGGCATGCGGAGCAGCGAGCCGTAGCTGGTGATGACCAGGTCGATGTTCCGCGGCAGCGCGCCTTCAAGAGCCTTCAGCTCGGCCACCGGCAGAGCCGACGGATGGGCGATGAGCGCCTTCAACCCCGGCGTGAAGCGCTCAATTTCCGCCGCCCAGTTGGCGAGCAGCGACGCTGGCGCAACCAACAGGCTCGGCTGCGGCCTGGCGCTGTCCTGGCGCTTGAGAACCAGCAGCAGCGAAAGCACTTGAATCGTCTTGCCGAGGCCCATATCGTCGGCAAGGCACGCTCCGAGGCCGAGTTTCGCGAGGAGATAAAGCCAGCGCACGCCGACCTGCTGGTAGGGCCGCAGCACGCCTTCGAGCGCATCGCCGGGGTCGATTTGCGCCAGCCCCTGCGGGTGGCGCAGCCCCTTCAAAGTCTCGGCCAGCCACGGACCGGCGACCACTTGCGCCCAGTCGGCCCCGGCCGCGGTCTCCGCATCCCCGGCGGCGACGTCCGCGCCGGCCAGCAACCGCATGGCCTCGCCGAAGGCCAGGCCGTTCTCCTCCGCCGCGCGCTCCACTTCGCGGAAGCGCTCGATCATGCTTTGCAGGCGCTCGCGGTCGAGTTCGATCCACCGCCCCCGCACCAACGCGAGCCCGTCCGTCTTGGCCAGCAGGTCGCGGATTTCCGCGGGCGTGAGCGATTCGCCGTCGAGCGTGACTTCCATGCGGAAATCGAGCAGCGCATTGTGTCCCAGCCGCGACGGCGCCTTGGCTCCCACGGCGCCCGTCACTTGCGGCCGCGGCGGACGATTGCTCCGCCACGCCGCCGGCATGCGAACCACCACGCCCGCCGTCTCCAGATGCGGGACGTCTCTCAGAAGCTGCAAGGCTTCCCGCGGCGTCCAGCGCAGCGGATGAAAGATCTCACCCGCGTCGACCATGGCCTTCAGCCACGGGCACGTCTCCGACGCCCGCTGCACCGGAACCAGCAGCGACAAGAGGCGTTCCTTGTTCGCCGCGCCCGCATACTCGCGCAACGCCTGCCCCAGGGGCAGATGTTGCGCCTTGGCCTGCGCCGAGAGCCTCGTGGTATAGGTGGCGAGAAATGCGAACGGGGCGTCGGAGTCCTTGCGGTTCTCGGCAAGATTGAAATGCACGCGGCCCACCAGGTTCCATGCCGGATTCCGGCGCCGCAAGAAATCCTGCACGCCGCAGTTGGATTCGGACAGCTCAATGCCAAAGGCCGCGTCAAGTCCCCGCCACAAAGCCTCAAGCGCCGCGGCGGTCAGATACTCCGCGCCCATCATGGGCGGCGCCGCCAGCGCCATGCGCTCCAGTTCGCCGTCCGGAGGGGCCGCAACGCGCGCTCCCTTCCGCGGCGCATCGCTATCCTGCTGGGTGCAGAGAGCGGTCACGTAGCGCGCGCCGAATTCGCGCCAGTAGGAGAGCACGGGCGGCAGCGCGGTCCCAGCTTCGTCCGCTCCCAGCAGCAGAAGCCCGTGGCCCGATCCGCGTTCGAATGCCCGCAGCAGACGGTCCGCAAGCCCGCTGTCGAGACGCGGCGCCCCGGCGTCGCCAGTCAAAACGAGCCGGCCGTGCGGAGTGAGACTCAAGCGGAGAGAGACAGCGTCCATGCCGTAGACCCCTCAGGTTAGCAGACCGCCTTGGGGAGGCGGATTCAGTTTGGA
Source organism: uncultured Acidobacteriia bacterium (assembly GCA_903882645.1). Lineage (GTDB taxonomy): Bacteria > Acidobacteriota > Terriglobia > Bryobacterales > Bryobacteraceae > BOG-224. The sequence goes on from CAIRXZ010000079.1 coordinate 33,182, forward strand.
GCTCGATCACGCCGCCTCGCCGTTCCGGGAGCGGCGAAGGTGTTAAATTTGAGTACAGGTCCGGTAATGCACAGACTATGCGCTCTGGCGTTCCTCGGGTGCGCCGCGCTCGGCGCGCAAGACGGCGGCGCCGAAAAGCTCGCGCCCTACTATCCCACGCCCGAGACGATCGTGGAGAAGATGCTCCAGCTTGGCGGGCTGAAAGCGGGCGAGAAGATTTTCGACCTGGGATCGGGCGACGGCCGCATCGTGATCATGGCGGCGCGGAAGTTCCGCGCGAGCGCCGTGGGCGTGGAACTGGACAAGGACCTCTGGAAATTGAGCGCGGACAGAATCCGGAAGCTCGGCCTGGAGAAGACCGCGGTCATCGTCAATGGCGATCTCCTCAAGCAGGATTACAGCTCCGCGGACCTGGTGACGGTGTACCTCCTTCCCGGCTTCATCGACAAGGTCCAGCCGCTGCTCGACCGGCAACTGAAGAAAGGCGCCCGCGTGGTGTCCCACGATTTCGAATTCAAGAACTGGACGCCGGAAATATCCCAGAGCATCGCCGACGACGGCGAAGGGCGCAGCCACACGCTGTTCCTGTACCGGAAGTAATCCCGTGACATTTTCCCTGAAACTCGCCTGGCCGCGCTACCTCGCTTGCGCGCGCGCGTTGCTGGCGGGGGCCGGCCTGATCGCGTTCTACCGCTATGTGCCTGCCGCGCCTCCCGCCCTCCTCGGCGGGTTGGGCGTGTTCCTCGCGTATGCCCTGTTCCTGGCCATCCGGGGCTCCGGCCAGAGCGGCATGCTGGGGCTGCTGGCTCTCTTCGTGGACGCGGTGTATTTCCTGGTTCTGGCGAGCTTCGGCGTCGAGGGCCTGCTGTGGCTCATCTCGATCCTCTTTCTCTACCTACTGACCGAGGCGCTGGCGTTCTACGGCCCCATAGAAGTGCTGGTCGTCGCCGCGGTGGGGAGCATTTTTTGCGCCGCGCTGCCCAACCAGGCCATCCGGCCGCTGGAGCGCGCGGTAACGGTGGCTGGAGCGCTGGCCTGCGGCTTCGCCGTGAGCAAGCGCCGCCAGGGCGCCGAGATCGGCGCCCTGCAAGATGCCCTGAAACAAGCGCGCGCCGAAGCGCAAACCGCGCGCGAGGTCGAGCGCCAGAGGATCGCTTCCGATTTTCACGACGGCCCGCTGCAAAGCTTCATCAGCCTGCAGATGCGCCTTGAGATCCTGCACAAGGTGCTCGAACGCGACACTGACGCCGGCAAGGAGGATCTCAAACAGCTCCAGGCGCTCGCGCAATCGCAGGTGCGCGATCTGCGCGCCTTCCTCAACAGCATGCGCCCGGTGGATGTGGACGGCGCCAACCTGGTGGCCACCGCCCGCCGCGCCGCCGAAGCGTTTCAAAAGGAAAGCGGCATTCCGGTCGCTTTCCTGGGCGCGCACACGCCCGTGGGGTTGCCCCAGGAGATGACCCTCGAGGTGCTCCAGATGCTCGGCGAGGCGTTGCGCAACGTGCAGAAACACGCCGGCGCGACTCGCGTCGCCGTGGCCATGGAGAAGACCGGCGGCGGCCTGGAGATCTCGATCGACGACAACGGCCGCGGGTTCAACTTCTCCGGGGCTTACACGCTGGAGGATCTCGAACTCCTGCGGCTGGGGCCGGCCAGTCTCAAGCGCCGCGCGCGGTCGTTGAACGCCGATCTGCTGCTGGACTCGCGTCCGGGCCGCGGCGCCGGGCTTAGGTTCAGGATTCCGCTGCCGTGACCGTCCCGGCCCTTGAGGAGGCGAAGTGAACGTCGGCATCACCTGTTATCCCACTTACGGCGGCAGCGGCATCGTGGCGACCGAGCTGGGCATGGAACTCGCCGGCCGCGGCCACGAAGTCCACTTCATCACCTACGCCAACCCGATTCGCCTGGATCCCGGCATTCCGCGCATTCACTACCACGAGGTCGAAGTCGCCACCTACCCGCTTTTTCAGTACCCGCCGTACAGCCTGGCTCTGGCGTCGCGCATGGCCGACGTGGCCGAGTCCTACCAGCTCGACCTGCTGCACGTCCACTACGCCATCCCCCATTCCATCTCCGCGCTCCTGGCCCAGCAGATGCTCGCTCCCCAGCGGCGCCTGCCCTTCGTCACCACGCTGCATGGCACGGACATCACCCTGGTGGGATCCGATGCTTCCTACTTCCCCATCACGAAGTTCTCCATTGAGCGGTCGGACGGCGTAACCTCGGTCAGCGAGTACCTGCGGCGGCAGACCGTCGAAGTTTTCGGCGTGCGCAACGAGATCCGCGTCATCCCGAATTTCGTCAACTGCGACCTTTACCAACCCGACAACGCCAAGACAGGCGCCGCCGCTTACGCCCCGGCCGGGGAAAAACTGCTGATTCACCTCTCCAACTTTCGTCCCGTGAAGCGCGCCGCCGATTGCATCCGCACTCTCGCCGAGGTTCGCAAGAGCGTACCGGCGCACCTCCTCATGGCGGGCGACGGACCGGACCGCGGCGCCGCCGAGCACCTGGCGCATCAACTGAAACTGGACCGCCACGTCACGTTTCTCGGCAAGCAGAACCACATCGAGCGACTGCTCCCGCTGGCCCATGTGCTTCTGCTGCCGAGCGCGCTGGAATCGTTCGGCCTGGCGGCGCTGGAGGCCATGGCTTGCGGCGTCGTCCCGGTTGCGACCCGCGTCGGCGGCGTGGCCGAGGCGGTCACCGACGGAGAGGACGGGTTCCTCGAAGCCGTCGGCGATATCGAGGCGCAAGCCGCGCGCGCCGCGTCGCTGTTGGCGGACGAGAACCTTCACTACCGCATGGCCAAAGCCGGGCGCTGGAACGCCGCCGCGCGCTTCTGCAGCGACAAGATCATTCCGCTATACGAGAAGTACTACGAGGACGTAGTGAACGCGGCGCCGTAGGCGGTTTTCGACTGCTATCTGGGCGAGCTGAACAGCTCGGCGCAGGCGCGCTGGCTGAGAACCGTCGAGGTCTTTAGCCGGTTTTCCGCAAACAGATGTAGTAGTTCGACCATTTTAGAATCTCCGTCGTTGCAGCCATTGCGGTTAGGTTCCGAAAATCCAGAAAAACGATTGTAGTGACAAATCGTATTTGACCTATTGATCA
>CAIRXZ010000080.1 GCA_903882645.1 uncultured Acidobacteriia bacterium
GCTCCGGGTCGTTCTGGACTGTCGCCGGCGCCAATGCCATCATCGCTTTGCGCTGCTGCCGCCTTAGCCACAGGTTCGAAGACTACTGGGAAACCCGTTCCCGAGCCGCCTGATTACCCACTTTTTTGTCGTGCACCCGTCCCAAAGAGCTTGCCGGGCGTTCGCGGGCGCCCGCCGCGGCGGCCTCTCGCGCCGTCCCGGCGGGCGACTTTCAGTCCGCGGCCGGCACTTTCCCGGCGAGGGCCTTGCTGAGAGCGGCGGGGTCCACGCCGTCCTGTGAAATCGCGTACCCGCCGATATAGCGGCCCTTGCGAAACACGCACAGGCGCCCGAGGTACTTGTCGGTAGTCCGGAAGGCTTCGTCGGCGATGGCCGCGGGCGTTGTCTCGCCGAACCGCTTGCGCAGTTGCTCCATGACGCCGCCAGCCGACTGCGGCGTGGCTTCCAGGGCCACGAAAGCCTTGCCGTAGTCGTATTGAGCCGCATACCCGCGCTTCAACACGCGCAAGCCCAGCACGCTCCCCGGCGCCAGACGGAGGCTCTGGCGCTGCTCGGCCGGAAACCAGGCAAGCGCGGGAGGCAGGGCGGCGCTGCCAGGAATGACCTTATCCAGCGCCGCCGTCCATTCCTTCAACGCGGGTGTGTGATCGCCTTCGGGGTTGGCCGAGATCTCCAGGAAATACCGGCCCTTGGCAAAGAAGGCGCGCCGCGGAACGATCTGGCCGTCGATCCCGATCTTCCGGGTCGGTTGACGGCCGTCGACGTTGGAGGTGAACATGCCGTACGCGGAATCGGGGTCGCCGAAATCGGAGAGATCGACGGTGAAGGTGACGTCCCCCTTCTTGCAGGTGACGCCCTGCATTTTCAGAAAACCGTAACTCAAGTATCCTTCCGCGTTTCCGTCCATGTACTCGAACAGGTTGTTGGACTCATAAGAGCGGACAGGACCGGTTTGCGACCAGCCCGGCACAACATTGCACGACGGAGCGGGCGCCTCATCGGCCGCGGCCAGCACGCCGCCGGCGGCCAAGGCCAATACCAAGCCGCGTGTCAGTCTCAACATGCGAACGACTCCTGGGCGCGAGCGAGGCGCTCCGCCGCCTGGCGCCACGCGCAAGCCACATGATGTTAACCAGATTCTCATTTTGGACTCCCGGCTCCGATTAGTATACATCGAGGCGCTTTCTTTCCGGAGCGGTTTTTGCCGGTTTTTGCCGGCCGTTCTTGGCGGCTTGCACCCTACGGGGCTGGCGTGTTTGCCGCCCGGCTCCACAGGGCTTACGCCCTGGGCTGCTTTCCAGGCCTTCGACCACGTGATGTTGTGCTCGCGGGTGAGAACCGCTCCCTGACGGTCGCGGCCCCGACGGGGGTTTTGGCGCGAACGAGCGGACTTGTCAATGGCGTCTCAGGGGCCTTGAATTGGGCCGGCGAACGGTGCGGAATCTCCGTTGGGGACCCTAAACGGGTATATTAGATAAGTCCGTGCCAGCGGACGCGGGCCGGGGCCCAGGCGCGAACCTGGTCTTCGCTTGACACAGCTCGGGTCACCCGAGTGGCAGGGATCCCGAAAGTCGCGAACGATGTACGGAAAAGGAGAAGATTATGAGCGGTGATTCTTTATCTCGCCGATTGTTCATGTCAGCCGCGGCGGCGGTTCCGGCGGTGCCCGTCCTGCTAGCCTCGGACAGAATTGCGATATTCGATCCGCCACCGGCCCGGGTGCGAATCGTGGCGGCTACGGCCTCATCCGTAGTCGGGCCCGCCAGGTACACGGCGGCGGAGATTAAACAGATCCAGTCCCAGGGCAAGGACGTTCAGATCATCCTGCCGGCCAACGCCGACGAATTGAACAAGTCGCTGCCCGATGCCGACGTCGTTTTCGGCGCGCTCAACGCGGAGTGGCTGGCGAAGGCGAAGAGCTTGCGGTGGATGCAGGCTACGGAAGCGGGAATGGAGAGAGTGCTGTTTCCGGAACTGATCAAGAGCGATGTAGTGGTCACGAACATGGCGCGGATGTTCGCGCCGGCCATCTCGGAGACGTGCATCGCGATGCTGTTGAGCCTGACGCGCGGGCTCAACAAGTTCTATTATCCGCAGTTCCAGAAGCGGACCTGGAATGCCGAGCGGAACTCGCTGGTGGAAGTGGATGGCATGACCATGGGGATCGTCGGCATGGGCGGCATCGGGCAGGCCACGGCCATGCGCGCGCACTTCGGATTCAACATGCGGATCCTGGCCACGGATGCGAAACCCATGGCCAAGCCGATCTTCGTGGACACGCTCCGGGATCCGGCGTGGCTGATGGAGATGGTCCCGCAGGTGGACATGCTGGTAAGCGCGGCGCCTTCGACCAAGGAAACCGAGGCGATGTTCAATGAGAAGGTGTTCCGGGCGATGAAGAAGACGGCGTACTTCATCAACCTGTCCCGGGGGGCCCTGGTGGACGAGAACGCGCTCGCTCGGGCGCTGAAGGAAGGCTGGATCGCCGGCGCCGGGCTGGACCCGGCGCGCACCGAGCCGTTGCCGTCCACTCACCCGTTCTGGGATTGCCCGAACCTGGTCATCACTTGCCACAGCGCCGGATTCTCGCCACAACGCCAGATCCGCCTGATCGGGCTGCTGGCCGAAAACGTCCGGCGTTACACGAGCGGCTTGCCGCTGATGAACGTGGTGGACAAACAGCGCGGTTACTGATCCGCGAGGAGATCTCGCGCCGGCGTCTCCCGACTTTCCCGGCGAGGCTGCGGCCGGCGCGGTGAAGCAGTCATACGTGCGCCGCGGAACGCGAAAAACGGACCGGGAATAGGGTTATACTGGCAGACGCCAGTCGCTGGACCGAGAGGAGGTCGCCGGACTCATGTCCGTAACACGTAGATCTTTCTTTGCGCGCGCGGGGGCGATCGCCGCCGCCCAGGGCTTGGCTTTGAAGGCGCAGCAGAAGCCGCCTGTCGATCCGGGGGCGACGCCGCAGGACCCCCGCATGGGCACTGGCGATGTCGGCAAGCTATTCAAGTATTCCGATCGCCGCACGAAAGTGTCCTTGATCAAGGGTGAGAACAGGCGTAAGAACATCTACGACGCGCTGGTAGCGATCGACGACCGGATCCGGCCCGGTCTCAAGGCCAGGAAATACGTTCTGATCAAACCCAACGGCCTCGACCCGTCGCGGCAACTGATTTCAACCCAAGCCGATACCGTGCACGGAATCCTCGACTACCTGGCTCCCCGCTTCAAAGGTCCCGTGGTGGTCGCCGAATGCGGCGGCACTCCGGCCAAGCAGGCCGCCAGCGACCTCGGCTGGAGCAAGATCTTCGCCGAGCATAAGCCCTTCGACATCAAGTTGGAGGTTCCCAACGAGGATGAGAACCGCTACGAGCTGATGTACGGGATCGACTATGACATGCATCTGATCCCCATCCGGCTGGGAGCTCGATTCCTGGACCCCGCCGCCTTCCTGATTTCCTCGGCGGTAATGAAGACGCACAACATGGTGGTGGCGACCATGTCGGTCAAGAACGTGGTCCTGGGAGCGCCGCTGCCTCCGCCTCCCGGCGAAAAGCGGGCATGGGGCGAGAGCGAAAAGCGCAAGTTCCACGTCGGCATCCGGGCGGGCAACTACAACATGTATCTCGCCGTCGAGAAGATGATTCCCAACTGGGGAGTGGGGATCGTGGACGGATTCGAGGGCATGGAGGGGAACGGTCCCGTTTCGGGCACCCCCGTCCCGCACCGCATCGCCCTGGCCTCGACGGATTTCCTGTCGGCGGATCGCGTGGGCCTGGAGTGCATGGGGATCGATGCCAGTTGGCCCGGCTACCTCAACTATGCCTACCAGCGCGGCTTGGGCCAATACGATCTATCCAAGATCGACGTGGTTGGAGCCAAGATCGCCGAAGTGCAACGGAAGTACCGGCTTCACGCGGACGTGGACCGGATGCTGGAGTGGCGAGGACCGATGCAGGACCTGCCGCCGAACCTGGGCCGCAACCGGCCTGCGTTGGAGGAGGATCTCTCCGCCTACGCCTGATGCCGGCGGGATCGATCGGCGCAGACCATCGATAGCAAGTCCCGTGTGAGCAAGTCTCGAAAGGAGCGCACGTCAACGATGAGATCGTCATCAAAGAGAAGGGCAGTCTGTTCGCTTCTGGCCATCGCGCTGTTTAGCGCGATGGCGGTGGCGCAACAGCCGGGGCAAGGGCAGGGCGCCACGAAACCCCCGCTGTATAACACCGCCAAGCAGAAGCTGCTGGATGGCAAACAGATCTTCAGCTTTACGCAGGGGAAGGTGGATGTCGCGGGCTACTGCGAATCGGCCAAGCATTACGATTACACCTGGTTTGAAATGCAGCACAGCACCATGGAGTTCGCGGACATCGAGAAGATGATCGCGGCGTGCCCGCACGTTCCCGCTATTCCCATGATCCGGCTGCCGGACGCGCAGGAATGGCATATCCAGCATGCTACCGACATCGGCGTGCTGGGCATCATTGTCCCGACCGTCGACGATGCGGACAGGGCGCGGGAGGCGGCCAAGTGGGCGCGGTATCCGCCGATCGGACGGCGAAGCTCGGGCCAAGGCCAGGCGCGGGACCTTTGGGGCATTAACGGCATCGACTACCGCAACACGATCAACGACAACATGCTGGTGGTGGTCATGATCGAGACGCCGACCGGCGTTGCGAATGCCTATGACATAGCGTCGGTGGCCGGCGTGGACGTCGTTATCGTCGGGAACAACGATTTGACCCAGTTTTCGGGATACCCGGCGACGGATCCGCGATACCAGGAGATGATCACCAAGATTCACGACGAGACGCTCAGGGCGGGGAAAATATTCGGCCAGGCGAATTGGACGTTTGCGACGGGACATCCGCTCAGCGGCACTTCCAAGTTCTTCCAGAACGGTCCATCGAACGATGGCTGGAAGCCGCCGGCTGCCGCTGGAGCCGGCCGCGGCGCCAGCCCAAGCGCTCCGCCGGGAAAATATCCCAAGTAACTTGGCGGAATGTCCCTGGAACAACTAGACAGTGGGGCAGGCCATCGTTTTCCGTGGCCTGCCAACCCTATGCACGCGATGAGAATGCGTTCATTGCCGGTGCTTCTAATCTCGCTCGCCGCCTCCGGCGCTTGGGCCGCGAAGGACTCATGCTTCGAATGCCACAGCGTGCAGGAAGGCATGAGCATCGTCTTCAAGGACGACATCCATTACAAGTACGGAATCAGTTGCGCCGATTGTCATGGCGGCGACCGGAACGAGGACGATGGGAACGTGGCCATGAACGCGAGCCGCGGCTTCAAGGTCCGCGTCGCGCGCGAGGACACTCCGGAATACTGCGGACGCTGCCACAGCGACGCCGCCTTCATGGGTAAGTACAAGCCGGGCCAGCGCGCCGATCAGGCCGCGCTGTACCGCAAGAGCGTCCACGGCCAGCAACTCGCCAAGGGGAACAAGAAAGCGGCGTATTGCGTCGACTGCCATGGCATCCACAACATCCGGGCGGTGGACGACCCGGAGTCGCCCGTGCACCCATCGCGCCTTGCCGGCAAGTGCGGCGCCTGTCACGGCGAGATCGCGCGGATGTTCCAACAGAGCCGGCACGCCAAGGTTTTCACGACCGCTGGAATGGCCGGCTGTTCTGTGTGCCACTCGAGCCACGCCACGGAGGCGGCCGGCGTCGCGACGCTCGCGGGCGCGGCGCCCGTCTGCGGGCAGTGCCACCGGGCGAGCTCGGCCGGCGGCAGGGCCGCGGCTATCATGACGAAGAAGATCGCCGGCCTCGCGCCCGCGGCCCAGGCCGAGGCGGCGCGCGAGGCCGCGCACGCTCTCAGTTTGGCGCCCTGACGGGCGCGGCGCCGCGGCTCCTGTGTTATATAATCTGTCTTCGGATCGCAGGGAGGATCAATGGCTCGAACGAATCGACGCGACTTTATCCGGCAGTCTTTAGCCCTCGGGTCCGCCGCCGCTCTACAAGTGAACGCATGGCCGGCGCAGGCGCGCCGCGCCAACGACGTCTTTGAGATAGGACCCACGAAGGTGAGGGTGTCGCGCCTGCTCCTCGGTTCCGGCACGTTCGGCGGGGGCAAGAGTTCCAACCAGATGCGCAAGCTCGGCGCCGACGGCCTCGCCGACGTATGGTGGAACGCCTACGACAACGGCGTTTTCGTATGGGACACCGCGGATACCTACGGCAGCCACGCCGCCATCAAGGCGGCTCTGAATCTGAAGAGGATACCCCGCGAGAAGGTCACCATCTCGACCAAGACCTCCGCCCGCAACGGCGAAGACATGAAGGCGAGCCTGGACCGCTTCCTTCAGGAGATGGGGACGGACTACATCGATATCGTTCTGCTCCACTCCCGGATGAGCCCGAAGTGGGACGAGTTGGACAAGAGCGTGATGGATGTTCTTTCCGAAGCCAAGGTGGCCAGGAAGGTGAGGACGGTCGGAATCAGTTGCCATTCCGTGGAAGCCATGAAACTGGCCGCCAAAAGCCCCTGGCTCGACGTCTGCCTGTGCCGGATCAATCCCGCCGGGGTCCGCATGGATGCCCCGGTCGAGCAGGTGCTGCCCGTCTTGGCCGACTTGAAGGCCGCTGGCAAGGGCGTCCTGGGCATGAAAATACTCGGCGAGGGCCAGTTGCGCGATAGGGTGGACGAAGCGTTGCGGTACGCCGTGACGAAGGACGCGGTCCACGCCTTTTCCATCGGCGTGGAGAGCCGGGACGAGCTCAAGGACCTTCTTGAGCGTATCCCCAAAGTCTCCCAGCCGGCGTAAGCCCGCCGCTCTGTTACGTTCGCGGCCCGGATGCGCGTCCCCGGCAAGGCGCCTCAGGCGCGCGCCCAGACTTCCTGGACGCCCTTCACGGCCTTGGTGAAACTCGCCAGCGGGTCCGCGAGCGGATGGTACTCCATGCCGATGTAGCCGGCGTACCCGGTCTTCCGAATGGCCTGGTACACGTTGGGATAGTCGATCTCGCCCGTGCCGGGGTCGTTTCGTCCCGGGTTGTCGGCCACGTGGAATACCGCGACGTAGGGCGCCGCTTCCGTCAGCGTCCGGATGATGTTCCCTCTCGATATCTGCTCGTGATAGATATCGAACAGCAGCCGCACGTGCGGCAGGTTCAGCTCCTTCACCAGTTTCAGCCCTTCCACGGCGCTGGTCAGGAAGCAGCCCGGGTGATCGACGAGCGAATTCAGGGGTTCGATGAGCAGTGTCAGCTTCGCCTCGGCTACCAGGTCGGCCGCGCGCTTCATGCCCTCGGTCAGGCTGGCGTATTGTTGTTCGACGGACTTGCCCGCGGCCGCCAGGCCGCTGGTCAGGCTGATCTGCGGGATCTCGAGTTCCTTGGCGTAGACGATCGCGTTCTTCACGTCCCCCAGGAATGTCTCGCGGTGCGCGGGATCGACGATGGACACGGGCCTCTTCTTCCAGTCCTGCTGGGCCAACACCGTGTCGACGGTCATGTGGTGGGTCCGGCAGATGCTCCGCACCCGCGCGATGTCGGCGTCCGACCAGGCGGCGTACTGCGTGAGCGACTCGACCGACTGAAACCCGGCTCTGGCCGCGAGTTCAAACTCCTCCTCGATCGATCCCTTGAGCATCTCGAGCATCAAGGTAGTCTTGATTTCAGCCCTCGCGGGCGCGGCGGGCTGGTTCTGGGCCGCCAGGTTTGTGGCCAGAAACCCGGCGGATTGCATGAAGGTTCGGCGGTTCATAAGAGATTCAGCGTTCTCTCGCCTATTCAGATTACCACCCCCGATTACCTGTGGAGTTCCCGGCCCCTCAATACCCCACCGGCCCCGCCAGCCGCCGTGGCGGCCGCGCCGGCGGCGCAGGGGGAGGCCGCGGAGGTCGCACAGGCCCGGCGTTTTGGATCAAGGTATCGGCGCAAGCGGATGGAACGTTCAGCGTGACGAACACCCGCAACAACTTCGCCAAGACCTACGCGGCGCGCAAATAGGCGTGAAGTTCAGGCACGCGCTCAAACCATCCCCGGACACGGCCTATTGCCGCCGCCCGGATTGGCTGGCGTGAGGGGAGGCGCCGTGTTTGACACGCCGCGGGCCGGAAGATAGACTCTTCACGGGAGCGGGGAGGGAGCATGAATCGCAGAACATGGATGACGCTGAGCGCCTCGGCGCTGACGGCGGGTTGCGGGACGTCTGAAACGCCGGAGGAAGCTCCGGGCGGGGGACTTCCGCTCGAGCAGTATCAACCCAAGAGCATGCTGCACGCGCCGGAAAACCACGTGCCGCGCGCCCGTTTTCCAGTCATCGACTTCCACACCCACATCACCGGGGGAAGCGGGGTGGACGACTCGATCGAATTCGGCATGGACCCCACGGCCTGCCTGGCGGTGATGGACCGCAAGAACCTGCGCACGATGGTGGACCTGACGGGCGGTTACGGCGGCGGTCTGCGCGAAGCCATCCACAAGCTGCGGGATGCCCACCCAGGCCGTTTCCTGGTCTTCACCGAACCGGTCTGGGTGAAGGCCTCCGATCCCGGCTATGCGCAGTTTCAGGCCGGGCAAATCGAAGACGCGCACAAGGCGGGGGCGAAGGGGTTGAAGGTGACGAAGATGCTGGGCCTGTACCTGCGCGAGCGGTCGAGCGCCAGGCTCGTGCGCATCGACGATCCCCGCTTCGATCCGATGTGGGAGGCCGCCGGGTCTCTGAAGATGCCGGTGGCGATGCACATCTCCGATCCGGAGGCTTTCTTTCTTCCCATCGACCGTTTCAACGAGCGTTGGGAGGAACTGCACGCGCATCCGAGCTGGTCTTTCCACGGGCGGGACTTCCCCGGCAACCGCGAATTGCAGGAGGCGCGGCGCAATGTCATGCGGCGCCATCCCGGCACGCAGTTCGTCTGCCTGCACGTGGCCGACTCCGAGGATCTGCCCTATGTTTCCGAATGCCTGGACAGCCATCCGAACATGAGCGTGGACATCGCCGCGCGCATCGGCGAGCTGGGCCGCCAGCCAAGAATGGCCGCGAAGTTCTTCGACCGCTACCAGGACAGAATCCTGTTCGGCACCGACGCCAGCGCCGGAACCTCCACGCCGCAGCAGACCTTCGGCGACGCGATGTACGAAATCTACTTCCGCTTCCTCGAAACCGAGGACGAGTATTTCGATTACGCGCCCTCGCCTATCCCGCCGCAGGGGCGCTGGCGGATTTACGGGCTCGGGCTGCCGGACCAGGTCCTTCGCAAGGTCTATTGGGAGAATGCGGCGCGGCTGATCGCGCTGGCGGCGTAACGGGACCGTGTTACCGAATCGCGCGCTCCGAGGCGGCGCGGACAGTTTGTGTGCGGGGCCGGGCGGCCCATTTTGTGCATTTTGCCCAAATCGATTCTCGAAATCGTTTTTATTTCAATTGGTTGCAGACGGGCATTTGGGCATTTGCCCAAAATGCCTCCGAACACCGGGGATGAGATAATGCAGTTGGATGGCGGTTGTGGGCGTTTTCGTCAACACGTTCTTCGAGACGCGCGTGGATAAGATCTTCGACTTGGCGGAGCGCGTGGAGGAGGCTTTTTCCTCTGCGGGGCTGGAATACCGAATCGTTGGGGGCCTGGCGACCTACCTCTACGTGGAAGAATCCGAGCCGGATGCCGGGCGCTTGACCAGGGACATCGACATCGCCGTGCGGCGCGAGGACCTTCGGAGAATTGCGGAGGCTGTCTCGCCGTTCGGGCTTCAATACCGCCACGTGGCTGGAGTGGACATGCTGGTACAGGCCGGGGAACCGTCGGTCCGGCGTGCCGTCCACTTGGTGTTCACCGGCGAGAAAGTCCGCCAGGAGTATCCCGAGCCCGCGCCTGAATTGGGAACCTGCCGGCGAATCCGGGGGCTGCGGCTTGTTCCCCTGGCGGACCTGGTCCGCATGAAACTGACCAGCTTTCGCGCCAAAGACGAGGCGCACCTCAAGGACCTGGATGAAGCGGGCCTGATCGCGGGCGAGGTCGAGGCCGGCCTTTCCCCGGTTCTTCGCGAGAGGCTGGCCAGGGTCCGCGCCCGCGAGTAGGGCCGGCTGCTCACCTGATATCATGAAACTCTCCCCGAATGATCGTCGAAGCCAACACCGTCCGGTTCGATTCCATCACCCTCGATAGCGGGGCCACGCTGGCGCCGGTCGACGTGGCCTACGAAACCTACGGCAAGTTGAACGCCGCCAAGACCAACGCCATCCTGATCCTGCACGCTTTCTCCGGCGACGCGCACGCCGCCGGCATCAGCCACGAGACCGGCAAGCCGGGCTGGTGGGATAGCATGATCGGCCCCGGCAAAGCGTTCGATACAAACAAGTACTTCATGATCTGCTCGAACGTTCTGGGCGGCTGCCGGGGGACCACGGGGCCTGCGTCCATCGACCCGGCTACCGGCCGCCCTTACGCCATGTCGTTCCCGGTGATCACGATCGGCGACATGGTGCGCGTGCAGAAAGTGCTGGTCGACTGGTTCGGAATCGAGCGCCTGCTCTCGGTTTCGGGCGGCTCCATGGGGGGCATGCAGGCGCTCGAATGGGCGGCGGCGTTTCCGGAGCGCGTGGTCTCTTCCATCCCCATCGCCACCACCGCGCGTCATAGCGCGCAGCAGATCGCCTTTAACGAGGTGGGGCGGCAGGCCATCATGGCCGACCCGGACTGGAACCAGGGCGATTACTACGGCAAACAGCCGCCCGCGCGGGGCCTGGCGGTGGCGCGCATGGTCGGCCACATCACCTTCATGAGCGACGATTCCATGCGCGAGAAGTTCGGCCGGCGGCTGCGCGGCAAGGAGAACTTTGGCTTCGATTTCGAAGTGGACTTCGAGGTCGAAAGCTATCTCCGCTACCGCGGCAGCCAGTTCGTCAGCCGGTTCGACGCCAACTCGTACCTTTACATCACCAAGGCGATGGACTATTTCGATCTCGCCAGCGGCCGGGGCAGCCTTGGGGAGGCGTTCGGGCAGACGCGGGCCCGGTTTCTGGCAATCAGCTTCAGCTCGGACTGGCTCTACCCCAGCTACCAGTCTCAAGACATCGTGCGCGCTTTGCGGGCCCTGAACCGCGACGTGGCTTATGTCGAGCTCGAGTCCAACTACGGGCACGATTCCTTCCTGGTGGACGTGGCCGAGCAGAGCGACCTGGTGCGCGGGTTCCTGGCCAGTACGTTCGAGAAAATACAATGAGCGCCCACGGACCGAAGAAACAGGCGTTCGTCAGCGAGCTGCTGGGCCGCGGCGACTATGCCATCATCGGCGACATCGTGGAGCCGGGCACGAAAGTGCTCGACCTGGGTTGCGGCGGCGGCGAGCTGTTGCAGTGGCTGGCGGAGAACAAAGGCGTCGAGGCGCGCGGCCTGGAGATCTCCAGCGAGAGAGTCCAGCGCGCCATCGCGCGCGGCGTCTCGGCGTACCAGGGCGATATCGACCAGGGGCTGGCCGATTACCCGGACCGCGCCTTCGACTACGTCATCCTGAGCCAGACGCTCCAGGAGACCCGCAACCCGCGCAAGGTGCTGGGCGAGATGCTGCGCGTGGGCCGGCGGGCTATCGTGGCCTTCCCCAATTTCGGACATTGGCGCATGCGGCTTTCGATGCTGGCAAGCGGTCGCGCGCCGCGCACCGCGCTGTTCCCCTACGAGTGGTACGACTCGCCGAACATCCACTTCCTGACGGTGCGCGATTTTGAAGACCTGGCCGCGCTGGAAGGCGTAGAGGTGGAGCGCCGCTACTTCCTGGCCGGCCGCCGCAAGGTGACTTTCCTGCCGAACCTGCTGGCCGAGGTGGCGGTGTTTCTGGTGCGCAGGCAAGGGCTGCGCCCTTGAAATCCCCACGGGATTTGGGAATCGGAAGTCGAGGAAGTCGGGAGTCGGAATGTGCAGCACACGCCAGGCGATTCTGGCTCCTGACTTCTGACTCCCGACTTCCGCCTTCCGCAGGCGCCTACATCTTCGGGGCGTAGTAGCCTTTGCGCACGCTGACTACGAGGTCCTTGCGGCCTTTGACGCGCAGTTGGACAGGGTGGAACAGGCCATCGGTCACCAGCGGCTCCGGCCGGTAGGAGACGTTGTACTGGTGGCGCAGCTCGTTGGCGATATCCGCGAAGTTCTGCTCCAGATCCTCGACTTTGAACGGAAAATAGGCGCGTCCCCCGGTTTCCTCGGCGAAGTACTTCAGGACCTTGTCGCCATCGCTCTCCACGCGGGTGATGTTGGTGGAAATCGAGTACAGAACCACGTCGTCCTTCTGCGCCCTCTCGAGGGCCTGGTCGCGGGTGTACGAGCTCTGGTTATCGTCGCCGTCGCTGAGGATGACGATGGCCCGGCGGAACTTGTACTTGGGCTGGTCCTGGCCGAGTTTGTCGCGGCAGGCGAAGTAGATGGCGTCGTACAGGGCGGTGCCGCCGCCTGGCCGAAGATTGCGGATGGCGTTCTCGATCTGCCGCGGATCGGCGATCAGGTCGGAAGCGAGCTGGGCCAGAGTATCGAAGCTTACCACCATGGCCTTGTCGACGTTCGAGTGCAGCACGGTCTTGACGAACTCGCTGGCGGCCTCCTGCTCGAAGCGGAAGCGCTCGCGGACGCTGTTGCTGGTGTCGATGAGGACGCCCAACCGCAGCGGCAGGTCGCTCTCCGCGGCGAACTCCCGAATGGTCTGCGGTTTCTTGTTCTCGACGACTTCGAAATCTTCCTTGCCAAGGTCGGTCACGAACCGTCCCTTCTTGTCGGTAACGGTGAACAGCAGGCTCACGCGGTTGACCTCCGCCGAGAACACGGAGGACTCGTCGGATTTTTGCGCTCCGGCGGGGGGCGCGGCGGATTGCGGGCCGGCGGCCCAAACAACGGCGCACAACAGACCGGCGGCCGCGCATGCGATTGGCGCCCAAGCTCTCATAATGTACCGATTATACCCGCTCCAACTCCTCCATCCACGCCGTCAGCTCGGCGGGCAGAGGCGCCTCGACCACGGTTTCCTCGCCGGTGGACGGGCGCTCGAAGCGGATGCGGTGGGCGTGCAGAAAGTAACGGCCCAGCGGCGGCATGCCTTCGACGCGCGCCGGGGCCCCGTAGAGCGGATCGCCCACGATGGGGTGGCCTATGCTGGCGAGATGCACGCGGATCTGGTGCGTGCGGCCGGTTCCGATGCGGACCTCGAGAAACGTGAACCGCTCGAACCGCCGCAGCACGCGGTAATCGGACCGCGCCGCGCGTCCCCCGGCCAGCCGCGTAGTCATGCGGGTGCGGCGAACGGGATCGCGGGCGATGGGCCGCTCGATCCGCCCGCTTTCCTGCGGCGCCCGGCCATGGACCAGCGCCAGGTAGACCTTCTCGACGCGGCGCCCGGAGAATTGAGCGGCAAGCTGCCGGTGAGCGGCGTCGTTCTTGGCGGCCAGCAGGACGCCGCTGGTGTACCGGTCCAGCCGGTGGACGATGCCTGGCCTGAGCGGACCGCCGGCGGCGGAAAGCGCCCCGAACCGGTGCAGCAACGCGTTGACCAGGGTGCCGGAGTGAACGCCGGCGCCGGCGTGAACCACCATTCCGGCGGGCTTATTAACGGCCACCAGGTCCTCGTCCTCATACAGAATATCGAGCGGGATGGCTTCCGGCGCTGCCCGCAACGCGGCCGGCTGGGCCGGATCCACTTCGATGGCTTCGCCGCCGCGAATTGTGCGCGAGGAGCGTTCCGGCGCGCCGTCCACGAGCACGCGCCCACCCTTGATCCAGTCCTGGATGCGCGCCCGGCTGAACTGCGGAAGCCGCTCGCGCAGCATCCGGTCCAGCCGCTTGCCGGCATCGCTCGATTCGGCCAAGAGGCGCATGGTAAGGGATTCCTCCTCCCAACCGAGAACCGCTCCCCTACGGTCGCGGCTCGCTGCGAAGCCATGTGCATCGTTCGGAGCCGCGACCGTAAGGGAGCGGTTCTTGTCAGCCAACCAGTCTACTCGAGCAGGGCTACGCCGTCGCTCTCGGGGACGAGAGGGACGTTTTCGCGAGCGAGTTTTCTGCGGTCGTAGAACTGTAAGCGGCAGTACCTGCAATGGTACAGCGTGCCGCCCATCAGCCGCCTGACCAGATTGAACGGGCCTCCGATCATGGGATCGATCTTGTCGCGCTGCTTGAGCCGGGAGATGCGGAGGCTTCCGCATTTCGGGCAGCGGCAGTGCGGCCCAAGCTGGTAGCGGTAGCGCCGCGGGCTGGCGGAGATGTCGTGGCACCCCCGGCACTCGTAAATCGCCAGGTACGCGAAGCGTTCCGAAAATGTGCGGTGGATGCGATGCACCCTGGCGCCGCATTGCTTGCAGTTCATACCAAGGGTACAGTTATACCGCAATTTGCGGAAGGGACACAAGCCGCGCCACAATAGAGGATTAGCCCTTCCCACCCCTAAATCGCTATGCTGGATCGGATCACCGTGCATGGCGCGCGCCAGCACAACTTGAAGAACATCGACGTCGAGATACCCCGCAACACTCTTACGGTGATCACCGGTCTCAGCGGATCGGGCAAGTCCTCGCTGGCGTTCGACACCATCTACGCCGAAGGCCAGCGGCGTTACGTGGAGACGCTTTCGGCCTACGCGCGGCAGTTTCTCGACCAGATGGAGCGGCCCGACGTGGACTCCATCGACGGCCTCAGCCCGGCGATCTCCATTGAACAGAAGACCACCAGCCGAAGCCCGCGATCCACGGTGGGTACCATTACCGAGATTTACGACTACCTGCGGTTGTTGTACTCCTCGATCGGCGTGCCGCACTGCCCGGTGTGCGGCAACCAGATCTCGCGCCAGACCACCGAACAGATTCTGAAGCACGTCCTGGCGCTGAAGCCCGGAGAGCGCATCATGGTGATGGCCCCGGTGGTGCGGGGGCGCAAGGGCGAGTACAAGAAGGACATCGAGAAGCTGGCGCGCCAGGGCTTCGTGAGAGCGCGGGTCGATGGCATCCTCCGCTCCCTGGACGAGGACATCGCGCTCGACCGCAGGAGGAATCACACGATCGAAGTGGTGGTGGACCGGCTGCTGGTGAAGGCCGGCATCGAGAAGCGATTGGAAGCTTCCATCGAGACCGCGACCAGGCTGGCTGGCGGCCTGGTCCTGATCGCGGTGGTGAACGGCGAAGAGCGCCTGTATTCGCGGGAGCTGGCCTGCACCGGGTGCGGCGCGAGTATTCCCCAACTGGAGCCGCGCTCGTTTTCCTTCAACAGCCCTTACGGGGCCTGCGAGGAGTGCCACGGTCTGGGCAGCAAGTGGGCGTTCGATCCGGCGAAAGTGATGGCGGACCCCTCCAAGCCGTTCCTCGAGGGGCTTGGTCCCGGAGCCGGCTCCGCTCAAGTGGCGCATCGCATCAAGGAAACCGGCAGACAATATCGAATCGACTTGAGCGCGCCATTCGAGGAACTGCCCGTGAAGTCCCGGAGTCTGCTCCTCGATGCCGCCATTGAGACGCTCGACGCCGGCTACCAGGCGGCGCCGGAACCCTACCGCGAGTGGCTGGAGGAGTACATGTCGCCGGTGGAATGCCCGGCGTGTCACGGCAGAAGGCTGCGGCCAGCCAGCCTCTCGGTGCGGGTCAAGAACTTCTCGATCTCGGAGTTCACGGAGCTGCCGATCGCGCGCGCGCTGATGACGGCGCGGAACTGGGAGCTGGGCGAGCGCGAGGCGAAGATCGCGGGACGGGTCCTCGATGAGATCCGGCGCCGGCTGGAGTTCCTCTCCGCGGTGGGCCTGGACTACCTGAGCCTGGAGCGCTCGGCCGCCACGCTCTCCGGAGGAGAAGCGCAGCGCATACGCCTCGCGACGCAGATCGGCTCCAAGCTGCGGGGCGTGCTTTACGTGCTGGATGAGCCGTCCATCGGGCTGCATCCGCGCGATAACGGCCGGCTGCTGGATACGCTGGCGCGGCTGCGCGACATGGGCAACACCGTGCTGGTGGTAGAGCACGACGCCGAAACCATCGAGCGCGCGGACTACGTGATCGACCTCGGCCCCGGCGCCGGCCGCCTGGGCGGGGAACTGGTGGCTTCCGGCGATCCGGCCGCCATCGCCGCCGACCCGGCCTCCCTCACCGGCCGCTACCTCTCGGGCGCGCTCAAGATCCCGGTTCCAGCCGCACGCCGGCCGCCCGGAGAGAAGAAACTGGTGGTGCGCGGCGCCCGCCAGCACAACCTGAAGAACATCGACGTCGAGATCCCCCTGGGCCTGCTCACCGTCGTGACGGGAGTGTCGGGAAGCGGCAAATCCACCCTGATCAACGAGATCCTCTACCGCTCGCTGGCGCGGGAAATCTACGGTTCGCACGAAGAGCCGGGCGCGCACGACGCCATCGAAGGCATCGCCAATATCGACAAGGTGATCCGCATCGACCAGGCGGCGATCGGCCGCACGCCACGTTCCAATCCGGCCACCTACACGGGACTGTTCACGCCCATACGCGACCTTTACGCCATGCTGCCGGAGTCGCGCGAGCGCGGCTACAAACCGGGGCGGTTCAGCTTCAACGTAAAGGGCGGCCGTTGCGAGGCCTGCCAGGGCGACGGCCTCAAGCGCATCGAGATGAACTTCCTGCCGGACGTGTACGTCACCTGCGACGTCTGCCGGGGGCGCCGCTACAATAGCGAAACCTTGCAGGTGAGGTTCAAGGGTTACTCCATTGCGGACATGCTGGACGCCACGGTCGAGGAAGCCTTGGGCGCCATGGAGAACCTGCCGCAGATCCGCGCGAAACTGCAGACGCTGTACGACGTAGGGCTGGGTTATGCCCATCTGGGACAGTCTTCCACCACGCTTTCCGGCGGCGAGGCGCAGCGCATCAAGCTGGCCAAGGAACTGAGCAAGCGGCAGACCGGCCGCACCTTCTACCTGCTCGATGAACCTACCACGGGGCTGCATTTCGCCGACGTGAGTAAACTGCTGGACGTGTTGCAGCGGCTGGTGGCCCTTGGCAATACGGTGGTGGTGATCGAGCACAATATGGACGTGATCAAGACCGCCGACTGGATCGTCGATCTGGGCCCGGATGGCGGCGAGTACGGCGGGCGGGTGGTGGCGTGCGGCCCGCCCGAGCAGATCGTCCGTTCCAGGAAGAGCTACACGGCCGAGGCTTTGCGCAAAGCGCTCGGCAATCAGGGCATCCACGCTCATGCACGCGTCCAATGACTCGCTGTTCTTCGTGGCGGCGCTGGCGCAAAGGAAGGATCTGGTGCGGCGAGGCGCGATCCTGCAATCTACACTATCTCGCAGGAGTTGTGATACATGTCAGCTATCGGGGGGTGTGCGACATGAATGTTGGAGCTTTTCGCGGAGGCTGGATTGTTTCGGCAATTCTAGAAGTATATAATACTTCTAGAAAGGAGGCCCATGCCTCAGTCCCTTCCCAATTTGGAAACGCGCAGGACCGAACTGCTCC
>CAIRXZ010000081.1 GCA_903882645.1 uncultured Acidobacteriia bacterium
GGCCCGGCGGCGAAAGCGAGCCGGCCGGAAGAACGCCGGCAAGGACGCCGGCGTGGCAGGCCTGGAGGCCCACTCCACGGGCGGAATCGCGGCGGCTCGCGGAGAAACGGCAGGATTGTTGCGCCAAGGCCCCCAGGCGATCGAGCCGAAATGTGGAAACTCCAGAGGGGCGAGGCACTGCCTCGCCCCCGCGCCACATGCCGCACACGACCAGGGAAGAAATCACGCGGTCAAGAAACCACGTCTTTGACCGCTTGAAAGGGTCCGTTTGTGGGCCAGCTTGGCAAGCTGCGTGCCGGTTGGCAACCGGCACGCGCGGCGATTGCCAATCGCCGCGCAGGATACCATCCTGCCCCACAAAGCGGCGTAGCCGCAAGCCATTCGAATTCCCGCGACCCGGCGGCGAAAGCGAGCCGGCCGGAAGAACGCCGGCAAGGACGCCGGCGTGGCAGGCCTGGAGGCCCACTCCACGGGCGGAATCGCGGCGGCTCGCGGAGAAACGGCAGGATTGTTGCGCCAAGCCTCCCAGGCGATCGAGCCAAAATCTGGAAACTCCAGTGGCAGGCGAAACCGCCTGCCCCACCAAGGCCCCCAGGCGATCGAGCCGGAATGAGGAGTTCGAGCGGGGCCAAGGCGGTGGTGGCGCGCGCCGGACGCTATGCGGAAGCGCATCCCCAGAGCGGCGACCGCAACGATCCCTCGCCGCTGAAGGTGAAAGAAGTCTGGGTGGAGGGCACGCGCCGGTATGTGGTGTGCGCGAACGAGGATCAAGCCGCTAAGGACCGCCACGACCGCGAAGCGTTGGGCCATGGAGACAAATCGCTGGCGGGCAACAAAGGGTATCGCAAATACCTCCGCGCCGGATGAACCTCCGGGCCGAATTTCACAGCGTCATGCCCCCATCCACGCAAAGAACCTGCCCGGTGACGTAATTGTCGGGCTCCAGGAAGAAGCGAACCGCGCGCGCCACGTCTTCGGCCCGGCCGAATCGCGGAATGACGTTCTCTTGGACGAAGCGATCGTACTTCCCGGAGGCAATGCTGGCTTCGGCCATTCCGGCGGCGGTCACGCCCGGACTCACCACGTTGACGCGAATGTCGGCGGCGCCGCGGCGCTCCCTGGCGAGGATGCGGGCGGCGTGCTGGAGCGCGGCCTTCGGCGCGGCATAAGCCGTCGATCCCGGAAACAGCGCGTTCGCCTGCATCGTGGAGATCAGGACAATGGCGCCGGGCGTGGCGGCGGCGGCCATGCGTGCGGCGGCCTCCCGCGCAAGCATCGCCGGCCCCAGGTAGTTCACTTCGTGCGAGCGAAGCATGACGGCTTCGGTTTGCGCCGGATCGGCGACGCGCGCCGGGTCCCCGGCGAGTACCACCAGGCCGTAGAGCGACGGCGCGGCGTCGAGCAACCGGGCGCGATCCGCCGCCGAAGCCAAGTCCGCCTGAACCACCACCGCCGAATCCGCCCAGCGGGCCGCGCGCGCGCGATTCTCGCGGTAGCTCAGGATCACGCGCGCGCCTTCGGCCAGCAGGAGAGCGGCCACGGCGGCGCCGATCCCTCCCGCGCCGCCCGCCAGGACGATTTCCCTGCCCCGCAGCGACTCAGGCTTCGACGACATCTTTTTCGAGCGCCAGGTAGCCGCATGCGGCCGACACCAGAAACATGGTGAGCACTTCGCTATCCCCCAGGTTCACTTCCACCACCCCCTCCACCATCACCGCCAGCGTCACGGCTACGGCCCCGCGCAACAGAAACTTGCGGACACTCGGGCCGGGCGGAAGCCGGCGCAGCCCGCGCGAAAAATCCACCAGCATCCGAATCAGCATCCACACCATGGCCAGCATGGTGGGGATGCCCCGGTCGGCGGCGTATTGCAAGTAGACGTTGTGCAGGTGCTGATAGAATCCGATGGGCAGCGGACGTGGGATATCGGCCGGCACGTACTCCAGGAAATGGCGCTTTGGGCCGTCCGGCCCGATGCCCAGCAGGGGATGCTTCGAAATCATGGCAATGCCGGTGCGCCATGCCATGACCCGGAACTGGTTTGAATCGATGCGGTTGGGCCTGAGGATCGAGGTGGCGCGCTCACGCAAGGGCGCGGGCGCCACGAGGTACGCCAGAAGAACGGCGGCGGGGATGACGGCGATCAACCAGCGCCGCCAGGACCAGGCCAGATAGACGGCCGCCACGGCGGTGGCGATCCAGATGCCGCGCGTCTCGCCCAGAACCACCGCAATCGCGATCAGCGCGGCGCACAGTACCCAAATCCATGTCCGCCGCGCGCGCGGCGCAAACAGCAGAAGCGCAGCCGCCATGATGAGCGCGAACATCTCCTCGGCCGAGTACGTGTTCCAGTGGCTGGTGAACCCGGTGATCCTGTCGTCGACGTAGTAGTCGTAGAAGCTCCGTCCCAGCGCGTGAGCCTCCCGCACCTTGGCGGCGAACTGCACCATGCCGCGCAGGGCCGTAATGGCGCCGATCCCGGCCCACGCGAGGAAAAGCCAGCGGACTACCTTGAGATCGCGCAGCGCCGAGAACACCACCAGCAGCTCGAGATATACGTAGAACTTCCGCACCTGCGGCAGACCGGCCGCGACATCCCCCGAAAAAGCCAGCGAAACCAGCGTTCCGAGCATGAACAGCGCCAGCGCCCATTTGATCCGGGGAAGGCGCAACTTCTCGCCGGAGGCCAGTAATGCGGCCAGCGCCAGCGCGAGCAGGGTCTGCGATACCGCGATCGAGAACAGGATCGAGGCGGCCGACCCGAACGTGAGCCAGCGCGCGGCGCGCGAAAGAAAGGATTCCGGCGGGTTCATGGAAACAGAATTTCAGTATGGCAGAGCAGCGGAAGGCGGCGGCGTCCCCGGCGGCTATCCGTTCAGCGCGCGGCCCATCCGCTCCATCGCTTCGTCGATCTCGGCCGTGCTCTTGAAGCCGATCGTGACGGCGTCCACGGTCCCCAGCTTCATAACGAAGTTCATGGCGGCTTCGCGCTGTTCCGGCTTGGTGAACTGGCCCTCGCCCACCAGCTTCATTCCCAGAACTCCGGTCCCCTGGGCGTGAATCTTCTTCGCCTGCGCGACCACCCGATCCACATCGCCGAGCGCGTCCGCATCGCCCATGTCCGGGGTGTCCATCCTGACGCCGGCGTGGTTCACGCGCAGCAGGGCCACGTCCAGCCACTTGTTGCCGGGGAATGCGGGTCGGCCGTACGCGACAAGAAGCATTCCGCCCGTCCCCTCTTTGCCCGAGCTTGTTCCGTGGCTTGCCCGATCAGGCGAAGGTGGACGCGACTTGCGACGCGGCGTAGGAGAATCTTCGTTCCGCGACTCCAGACCGCCCCATCCTTTTAGTAAACTTGTGTTGTCCGAAGCGTTACTGGAAGGGTGTAGATCTTGGCCAGAACCACACGACGAAGCACCGGGGCGGCAACGTCTTCAAAAGCGAAGCCCTACCGGCATCCGGACGCGGACAGTCTCCTGCGGCCGGACGTCGGAACCCAACCGCAGTTCAAGAAGAAGAAGCCGCCCGCGACCTACCGCTACGATTCGTCGCTCTCGCCCGCTCTGGATTGGGACGGTCAGAACCCCGCCCGCGACACCGGCGAATGGCTCATCGCGCTCATCGAACGGGCCGCCGCTCTGCCACCCCCGCACGAATTCGAGAAGCCACGGGAGCTGAAGCAGGGGGACGGTCAGGTAGTGGCAACTGTCCGCGGCCTGGGCGATGCGGTGGACCAATTGAAACGGCTCGGCAAACCGTTCCTCGATTGGGCCGGCAAGGCGGAGCGGCTGTCGTTCGATGTTCCGACTCTTCCGTTGTTCGTCCACGAGCGCCTTTCGACCAAGGGCATCATCGAGACCTTGAAAGCGCACCGTAAGGATAGCGGCCATGAGCAGATGGACCTGTTCGACCTGTTCGGCGATCCCCAGCACAGCGTTCGCGACCAAGTCCTGAGAGCCTACGAGTATCGCGACAAGTGGGTGAACCGGATGATCCTGGGCGACTCCCTGGTGGTGATGAACTCGCTGCTGCGCTACGAAGGATTGGGCGGGCAGGTGCAGATGATCTACATGGACCCGCCGTACGGAGTAAAATTCGGCTCGAATTTCCAGCCGTTTGTTCGCAAGAGGGATGTCGTCCACAACGACGACGAAGACATGACCCGCGAGCCGGAGATGGTAAAGGCCTACCGGGACACCTGGGAATTGGGGTTGCACTCGTACCTGACGTACCTTCGCGACCGATTGGTGCTGGCGCGGGAATTGCTGTCGCCGAGCGGCAGCATTTTTGTGCAGATCAGCGATGAGAACCTGCACCACGTGCGTGAGGTCATGGATGAGGTGTTCGGAGCCGGCAATTTCGTAGTCGTGATTTGTTACAAGCGTCTTGGCATCATGGTGGGTGAGTCGATCCAGTCTTCTGCCCATTACTTACTCTGGTATGGGAAGGACAGAAACTCCCTCAAGCCTCACAAGGTTTTCGAGCCACAACTTCCCGGACTCGGGACCGGCGATCACTACGTTCAGCTTGAAAATGCCCTGACGGGTGAGACACGCTCAATGTCACAAGAGGAACGGGGGAACCCCCGCCTTATTTCGAAGGACTGGAAGGCGTTTCAACTGATCAGTCTTGCCACTGGGGGATTTCGCCCAAATACAACGATTAACTACGAGTTCGAGGGCGAGGTCTATCACCCTGGACCAAACAAATGCTGGCGCACAACGAAAGAGGGATTGGATCGCCTCGCTGATCTCAAGCGCATCGTTAGAGCCGGAAACACGCTGAGATACAAGCAATTTCTCGACGATTTTCCGCTCACGGAGCTCGGGACGATTTGGGATGACACTGCTAGGGACCCTGAGAACTTCTATGTTGTACAAACCCCTTCAAACGTAGTAAGGCGCTGTGTCCTCATGACCACCAACCCCGGCGACCTCGTTCTCGACCCTACTTGCGGTAGCGGCACAACAGCCTACGTCGCCGAGCAGTGGGGCCGGCGCTGGATCACGGTAGACACCAGCCGGGTGCCACTCGCGCTCGCCCGCCAGCGCGTGCTCACAGCTACTTTTCCGTACTATCAGCTCAAGGATGAGTTTCACGGCCCGGTCAGTGGATTCGTGTACTTGCGCAAGCAGAACAACAAGGACGAAGAAACCGGCGGCATCGTGCCCCACATCACCCTCAAATCGATAGCCAACAACGAGCCGCCCACCGAGGAAGTGCTGGTTGACCGCCCGGAAATCGACACGGAGGTCACGCGTGTCAGCGGGCCGTTCGCGTTCGAGGCGACCATTCCGACTCCCATCGACTGGGAGGGCGAGCGCGACGGGGAAGACTACGGTTCTTTCGTCGACCGCATGCTGGAAGTGCTGCGGAAGTCCCCTGTCCTGCACGTCGGCGGTGGCAAGACCGTCACGTTTAAGAACATCCGTCAGCCTGCCAAAACGCTCTCCCTCTCGGCCGAAGCCGTGGCGGCGAACGGCGATGAAAAGCCGGTAGCCATCGTCTTTGGGCCAGAGAACGGAGCCATCATTGAGAAACTGGTCTTCGAAGCCGCGCGCGAGGCGCGCGGCAAGAGCTACAGCCACCTCTATGTAATCGGGTTCGCCATCCAGCCCAACGCGCGCAGCCTGGTCGAAGACTGCGAGGCGGTTGTCGGGATTCCGGCCACCTATGTGCAGGCCACGCCCGACCTGATGATGGGCGACCTGCTCAAGAACATGCGGTCGAGCCAGATCTTCAGCGTTTGCGGGCTGCCGGAAATCAAGGTTAGGAGGGTCAAACCGGAGCCTGTCCCCATGGGCCGGCGGCCCACGGATGGCGATGAAAACCAAGAAGGCAGACCAGGAGGTCCGCCCCACTGGGCCGTCGAAGCGGCGGCGTTCGAAGTCGAACTCCTGGGGCTGGACGTGTTCGATCCCATCACGATGGAGACCGACCATCGAACGGGCGACGACGTGCCGGCCTGGTTCCTTGACACTGACTACAATGGCCTTTGTTTCCACGTTTGCCAGGCCTTCTTTCCGCGTACCAGCGCGTGGGAGAACCTCAAGAAGGCGCTGAAAGCCACCTATGAGGAGAGCGTGTGGGACCACCTGGCCGGCACAAGGAGCGCGCCGTTTGAAGAGGGGGAACATGGGCAGGTTGCCGTCAAGGTAATCGACGACCGTGGCAATGAGCTGCTGGTGGTAAAGAAGCTGGACGAGGCGCAAAAATGATCCGCAGAGTGGTAATCCGCCGCTTCAAGCGGTTCAACGAGGTGACCTTCGATCTGCCGGGTCACGTGGTTTTGGCCGGCCCCAACAACATGGGCAAGACCACGCTGCTTCAGGCCATCGCGGCCTGGGGTCTGGCGTTGGAGCGGTGGAAGCAGCTCAACGACTACCAGCGCCACGGAGGGGCTTACGCAAGAGCTCCGATAGCACGGCAGACGTTCTCCGCCGTGCCTTTGCGGGATTTCGGCCTTCTGTGGCGGGATCGAAAGAACCAGCAGATCATTGAGATCGAGATCCAGAGCCTTGAAGGCTGGGCGATCACAATGGAATTCGAAATGAACAGCACCGAACAGATATACGTTCGCCCGAACTGGAAACTGGAACCCGCCATGGTGCGTGACGCGAAACTGGACACCATTTTTGTGCCTCCGATGACAGGTTTGAGCACTGACGAGCCGGTGTACACGAGGCCGAAGATCGATCAACTGCTGGGGCAGGCGAAACCCGGTGAGGTGTTGCGCAACTTGCTGGTGGAAGCAAACCGTTCCGAAGGGGCTTGGGAGCCATTGGAAGCGTCTATTCTGCGGCTCTTCGGCTACCGGCTGGTGGCGCCGGATGCGACCGGAGCCCACATTCTCGCGGACTATTGGGATGGCGAGACCAGGCTAGACATCGCCAGCGCCGGCAGCGGATTCCAGCAGGTGCTGATGCTCCTTACGTTCCTCTACACACGGCCGGCGTCCGTGCTGCTAATCGACGAGCCCGACGCGCATTTACACGTCATCCTGCAAGATGCCATTTACGGCGAGTTGCGCGACGTGGCGACTAAGAAGAACTCACAGTTGATCCTGGCGACCCATTCGGAGGTGATCATCAACTCGGTCGACCCGACGGAACTTTGGGTCATGGTGACGAGACCGCGGCCCCTGGGCCAGGGCGAGCGGGCGCGCCTGATCAGTTCGTTGCGAGTGCTGACGAACACCGATATCATGCTCGCCGCCGAAGCCCCGGGCGTGCTTTATCTGGACGGTTACACGGATCTTAACATCCTGCGAGAATGGGCGCGCATACTCAATCACCCCGTCTACACAGTGCTGACTGCTAACCTGTTCTGGAAACCGGCGGTAGCGGAAACACGGACCGGCGCGGCTGGGGTTTCGGCGAGGGACCATTACGACGCACTGAAACTGGTCCGGGACAATCTTCCCGGTTTGCAGCTCATCGACGGCGACGCGCACGAGGAGATTCAATCCACCCCGATCACGGGTCAGGGATTCCAAAGACTGCGGTGGAAGCGCTACGAAATTGAGAGTTATCTGTTGCACCCCGTCGCCATCGCGCGCTACGTGGAACAACAGGTGGGAACAGAGGCAGCACGGCCGCACCTTGAAGACCTGCACAAGCACTTTGAGGAAAACTATCCTCCCGCTTTCCTGAAGGACCCGTTCGGCGACTATCCCTACCTGGTGAGCAGCAAGGCGCGCACCGACTTGCTCCCGCCGGCCTTGACCGCGGCGGGACTGCCTGCCGTCCCGTACACTCGCTACCACGAGATCGCGGCGGTCATGTTGCCGGAGGAAATCCACCCGGAGGTAAAGGAGAAACTCGACCTGATTCAGAAGGCGTTCAACCTATGAGCGGCTACGAAGTCCCCGAACCCATTCTGAACTCTCCTTTTGAAGAGCCGGGGGAGCACTGGCGCATCGTGGAGGGAGAACTGCCACGCCGCGAGCCGGGGCGCCGGCCTGCCATGTACTACTACCGGCCGCCCACCACGGGCGGCGAGTCCGATTCCAACGGGAACGTCGGCATCGCCGTCGAGCTGAAACTCGTCAACCGCATTCGCGAGCGGCTGAAGGAGTGGCGCGGGCAGGACTGTCCGGGGGCGACCAGGACCACGCTTGAGTTGCTGAACTACTGGCGCCGCGAAGGGCGGAAGCACCGCCTGTTTTTCGCCCAGTTGGAGGCGGCCGAGACCATCATTTTTCTCACGGAAGCCAGGACCGACTTCTTGCAGGGTATTTACGTCCCAACGGACGAGCCGAGCGAAGACCGCAAGGCCCAAGGCTATAAAGCCTTCCGCCGCTACGCCTGCAAGATGGCCACTGGGGCCGGTAAGACCACCGTCATGGGCATGCTGGCGGCGTGGAGCATTTTGAACAAGGTCCACGACCGGAGCGACGCGCGTTTCTCCGATGTCGTCCTGGTCGTCTGCCCGAACGTGACCATTCGCAACCGGCTCCGTGAGCTCGACCCGGCCGAGAGAGAAGCCAGCTTGTATCGCACTCGCGACCTGGTCCCCTCGCACCTGATGACGGACCTCACCGGCGGGCGGGTGCTGATCACCAACTGGCACGTTTTCGAGCCGCAGGCCATGCAGGTGGCCGGAACCAGCGCCAAGGTTGTAAGAGCCGGCAAGGCGGTCCGTACCGAGCAGACCATTACCATCGGCGCCACCACTACCACGGCGCGCGGTAGACGGTACCTCACCCCGCAGGAACTGGAGCGGCAGGTGGCGGCCAAACTGCTGAAGGTCACCGGTGAGGAGCGGGACAAGCTGGGTCACTTGAAGAAGGTGCACGTCGAGTTTTTTCAGCACGTGGAGAGCGACACCGCCCTGGTGAACCGCGTGCTGGGGCGCGAGGTTGGCGGCAAGCAGAATATCCTCGTGTTCAACGACGAAGCGCACCACGCCTACCGCATCCGCCGTTTGGAGCCCGAGGAGGCCGAGGAAGAGAATATCGGCGAGGAGGAAGAGGAGCGCGAGCAGTTTTTCAAAGAGGCCACGGTTTGGGTGGAGGGCCTGGACCGCACCCACAAGCTTCGCGGGATAAACTTTTGCGTGGATCTCTCGGCCACGCCCTACTTCTTGGCAAGGGTGGGACAAGACACCAACCGGACGTTCCCCTGGGTGGTGAGCGACTTCGGCCTGACGGACGCGATTGAATCCGGCCTGGTGAAGATTCCGCAGCTCGCCGTCCGCGATTCCACCGGCGCCGAGATTCCCGGTTACTTCAACATCTGGAAGTGGGTCTTGCGGCAGCTCACCTCGGCCGAGCGTGGCGGCACAAAGGGCAGCCCCAAGCCGGAGGCCGTTCTGAAGTGGGCGAGCACGCCCATTGTCATGCTGGGCGGGCTGTGGGAAGTGTTGCGGCGTGAATGGGAGCGAGACCACGCCGATCATCGCCCGCCAGTCTTCATCCTGGTCTGCAAGAACACGAGAATCGCCAACGTCATCTATGAGTGGCTGGGGGAGAACAACCCGCCCGCGGGAATCCCGCCGGCCAACATGGACGGGCTGCGCAACCAAGACGGGCGCAAGAGCACCATTCGGGTGGATTCGAAGGTGGTGCACGAGACCGATACCGGGCAGGCCAAGAGCGATGAATCGACCTGGATGCGCCTCACGCTCGATACCGTGGGCAAGACCGAGTGGCCGCTGGATCGGATGGGGCGGCCCATCTATCCCGCTGGATTTGAAGAGTTAGCCAGTAAGCTGAATCGGCTCCTGCATCCCCCTGGGCGCGACGTGCGGTGCATTGTCAGCGTGGGAATGCTGACTGAAGGCTGGGACTGCAATACGGTCACGCACATCATCGGCCTGAGGCCGTTCATGTCCCAACTCCTGTGCGAGCAGGTAGTGGGGCGGGGATTGCGCCGGAGACGTTACGACGACGTCGGGCCGGACGGCCGGCTCAGCGAGGAGGTGGCAAAGGTCTTCGGGGTCCCGTTCGAGGTGGTTCCGTTCAAAGAAAGCGGTGGGCCGAAGCCGGCGCCGGTGAAGCGGTATCACGTGACCGCCATACCCGAAAAGGCGGCATTCGAAATCAAGTATCCCCGTGTCGAGGGCTATGTTCAGGCGATTCACAACCGGGTTACCATCAATTGGGATTCGGTTGCGCCGCTACGGCTGGACCCCACAGTCATTCCCCCTGAGGTTGATGTAAAAGCGGCCTTGCCACTAAACCGGGGCCGTCCCTCGCTGTTGGGTCCCGGCAAGCTGGAGAGCCTCGATTTGAACCCGTACCGATCCGGGCGGCGGCTTCAGGAACTGGTATTCGAATTGGCACGGGACCTGACACGCGGCTATGTGCAACAGCCGACCTGCCAAGTGCCGGCCCACGTTCTGTTCCCGCAGATGGCCAAGATCGCAGACGCTTATCTGAGAAACAAGGTGCAGCCAATACCGCCGGCCCAACGGCTGGATGTGTTTGTTTCGCCGTATTACGGCTGGGTGATCGAGCGCCTGGTGGAAGCGATCAGACCGGACACTTCCTCGGGTGAAGCGAAAGAGGTTCCGCGCTATGAGACGAGCCGTGGTCCCGGCTCAACTTCCGAAGTGGACTTCTGGACCAGCCGCGATGTGCGCGAAGTCATTCACAGCCATTTGAATTATGTTGTCGCCGACACGGAGAAGTGGGAGCAGTCGGCGGCCTACATCCTTGACACGCACAAGCAGGTGGACGCTTTTGTGAAGAATGCCGGACTGGGTTTCGCTATTCCCTACCTGCACAATGGAGAGCCACACGACTACATACCCGATTTCCTGATCCGCCTCAAAGACCAAACCGGCTCCCACCTGATCCTTGAGACCAAGGGGTTCGACCCCCTGGCGGAGATCAAGGTACAGGCGGCAAAGCGATGGGTGGATGCGGTGAACGCCGATGGCAGTTATGGCCGCTGGCAGTATGCCATTGCGCGAAAGCTGGAGGAGGTGCGAAAGCTTGTTGCAATAGCGGCCACTCCGGACGTGCCCGCCGCTTGACCACAATTCACGGGGCGCTGGAGACGATTGACGGCCCCGCCTGGTCGGATTTGCTCGAAAAAGAACGGGGCCCCGCCTTTCCCGGCTATCGGGTGCGCGACATGGAGAGTGGGCGGGACTGTCGAACCGCACGCGGGCGGAACAAATCCGGAAGTACGCTGTACTTACGGTCACCGACTCGTGGTGGGGCGGACCCCCTGGTCCGCGGCCGGCCGGCCGGCCTTCGGCCGGAGGCCGACGAGGGCGTCGGCCGCAGACCAGGGGGTCCGCCCCACCCAATCACCGGAGTCCGCATCACTTCCGTGTCGCACACCCCCGTCTATCCGTTCAGCGCGCGGCCCATCCGCTCCATCGCTTCGTCGATCTCGGCCGTGCTCTTGAAGCCGATGGTGACGGCGTCCACGGTCCCCAGCTTCATGACGAAGTTCATGGTGGCTTCGCGCTGTTCCGGCTTGGTGAACTGGCCCTCGCCCACCAGCTTCATTCCCAGAACTCCGGTCCCCTGGGCGTGAATCTTCTTCGCCTGCGCGACCACCCGATCCACATCGCCGA
>CAIRXZ010000082.1 GCA_903882645.1 uncultured Acidobacteriia bacterium
AATTACAGGGCCGACAGCGAATGGAGCGAGGTCAACCGGCACGCGGCCGAAGGGCCCGTCAAGGTGTCGCCGGAGTTGTTCCAGTTGCTCTCGGATTGCGTTGCATACAGCCGCGAGAGCGAAGGGGCTTTCGATATTTCGGTGGGCCCGCTGATGAAGGTTTGGGGGTTCTACAAGGGATCCGGCCACCTGCCGCACAAGGCGGAGGTGGAGGCCGCCCTCCCCAAAGTGGGTTACCGGCACATTCACCTGGACCCGGCGGCCGGCACGGTATGGTTCGACCGCACCGGAGTGGAACTGGACCCGGGCGGAATCGGCAAAGGCTACGCCGTGGATCGCATGGTGGATGTTTTGAGGCAACAAGGCCTCCAGATCGCTCTGGTGGCCGGGTCGGACAGCAGTATTTATGGAATGGGCGCTCCGCCCACCGAGCCGAAGGGCTGGCGGGTGGGCATCAAGGATCCGCGCAACGCCCGGCGGACGGCGGCCGAGGTGTTTCTCAAGGACATGTCGCTCTCCACTTCCGGCAGCTACGAGAAGTTCTTTCGGGCCGAGGGACGCGTCTACGCCCATATCATGGACCCGCGCACGGGATACCCGGCGCAAGGGAGCCTGTCGGTTTCGGTGGTCGCGCCGCGCACCATCGATAGCGAGGCGTGGGCCAAGCCGTACTTCGTCAACGGCCGGCAGTGGACGGCAAAGCGCAAGCCAGAGGCATTCCGCGTGTTCTTCTGCGAAGACAAGACGGAACAGCCATGCGCGTGGGTCCAATGAGCGGACGGCTTTTTCGCGGCTTCCCGGCTACCGGTTTAGCCTGTAACAGGACGGGTCTGGTGTCAACGGGCGGGGTCGTCTCATTAACTATATCAGTTCCCAAGAAAGGCCCTCCAGAACGCCCGTGACGCGCTCGACCGCTCCGAACAGCCGGGTTGCCGATACGCCTGGGGACGAGCCGATGGTCTCCACTTCTGCGGCCTCGCCCACCTGCGCCTTCGCGAACGGGAGATCCCCCGCCAGCGCCTGAGCGCGGCCCTCGACATCCGCGAACGCCTCGGCCACGGACGAATCGAGGAAACGCGGCGGGCTTTGGAGCTCTGCGGGTAGTAGCAAGAGTCAAGCCCCGCCAGGGGCGCCAGAGAATAGCCCAGGGCGCGAGCCCTGTGGAACCCGGGCAGAAAAGCGCGATCCCTGTAAGGGCGTAAGAAGGCGCTCGCGCCGGCAGATCGGTCCGCGGCAAAATGGCTCTTCCGCCCCTACGGGGCTTCTCGCGGACGCATTTGTTCCCATGGCTTGCGCCACGGGCTGTTTTCTGGCGTCCCTTCGGGGCTGTCACCGATGAGAGCCATGAGCGACATGCAGAAACTCCAGGGACCCGCCGGAAGACGGGTCCAGACCCGGCTCCGACCTTGCCCTGGCCGGGCTGCCGCCCGGTTGACGACGCCGGAAGGCGTCATCGCGGGCCAAAAGGCCCGACCCCACGCGCTACATCCGGCGCTCGATCTCGCTCAGGAACTCATCCTCGCGGTCGATTTGCATCGCGACTTGCAACCAGTAGATGTGCAGCGGCGCGACCTGGTCGTCGGCCGATTCGCAGAGGTTCACGGCGTCCTTTTCGGTGATTGCCATGGCCGTGGCGCCGTGCGCGCGGAACTGCTGCGCGACGCGGCGCAGCTCGTTCGGGCGGTAGCGGTGATGGTCCTCGAAGTCCAGCCAGTCGACCGGCTCCACGCCCATGCGCTCGAGAGTGCGCCGGAAAGACTGCGGGTTCCCGACGCCGCAGATTACGCCCGCCCGATCGAAGGGCCGCGCTTCGGGGCTCGACCGCGCGCCGGTCCGGTGGTCCACCCAGGCCCGCGGCTGAACGTCGGCGCGGAAGACCGGCGCGAGGGGATTCCACCGGCGCGCCTCGCGCTCGACGGCGTCCCCGAGATCGCTGAATGCGCTGCGTGTAATCACGATGATGCCGGCGCGGCCGAGGCCGGCCGGCGGTTCGCGAAGCCGCCCCAGGGGGAACACGCCGCCGCGCCCGAACGGCTCCAGCGCGTCGATCAGCACGATATCCACGGCGCGCGCCAGCCGGGCGTGCTGGAAACCGTCGTCGAGCAGAAGCGTATCCACCGGGAACTCGCGGAGCAGCAGTTGGCCGGTCTGGAAGCGGTCGCTCCCGACGCCTACCGGGGCCAAACCGGAGCGGACGAAAATGCGCGGCTCGTCCCCGGCGCGAGAGGCGCTGACGGACGCACCGGGTGCGATGGCCAATTGCTTGCGCGGAGAGCCGCGCCCGTAGCCGCGCGTCAGAATCCCCGGAGCGCGCCCCCGTTCCTTGAGCAGTTCCGCCAACAAGAGGACGCAGGGCGTCTTGCCGGTTCCCCCCATCGAGAGATTGCCCACGCTGACCACTGGAACTCCGAGCTTGCGCTGGCGCTTCAGATCGCGCGCCCGCTTGTGCCGCGCGCCCCATTCCCACAGCTTCGAAAGGGGCCATGCCACGGCGAGCCACGGCAGGGCGGGGCGGTAGCGCGGCACGCCGCGCCCATGCAGCTCGCGCACCTCGGCGAGCGCCCTTGCAGCCGCGCCGCGGCGCCCTTCGGCGCAGGCCAATGCCCGCCGGCCCGTCTCGCGAGCCATGGCCGGGTCGTCCAGCAAGCGCTCCACCGCGCCGGCAAGGAGTTGTGATAGAACTGGCGGGCAGGCGAAAGCGCCTGCCCCACCTGGCTGCATGTCCGTGGGCAGCGTCTGCCCGATCTCGACGTACGCTCCGGCCGCGCGGAATTCGTCCGCGATTTCCTGGAAGTTCTCCATGCGCGGGCCGGCGACGACGGGTTTGGCGAAGAGCGCCGGTTCGAGGATGTTGTGCCCTCCGCGCCGCGCCAGCGTCCCGCCCATGAACACCACATCGGCCGCGGCGAACAGCCCGCTCAGCTCGCCGATGCTGTCGAGCAGCAGTACGCAAGGCAGCGGGGCGGACGATCGTTCTCCGTCGTCCGCCTCTTTCCGTCCAAGCGCCGATCGCCTGACGTACCCAATCCCAGCCGCCGCAAGCTTCCCCGCGGCCACATCGAACCGTTCCGGTTTTCGCGGCGCGAGGATCAGCAACAAACCGGGGCGCCGCGCGGCCAACTGCTGAAAGGCCTCCAGAACCACGTCGTCTTCATCCACGTCTCCCGATTCGGCGGGCGCCATGGTGCTGGCCGCAATCCACACGTTCGCCGGCCGCAATCGATCGAGGAACGCCGGCACAGCCGACCCCGGTTCGGCCGGGCGGGCATCGAAATCGAACTTCAGGTTTCCGCCCGCGCGAACGGCTCCGGCCGCGGCGCCCAGGGCCAGGAAGCGGCCGCGCATGACGCCGCTCTGCGTCAGAATGGAATCCACCCCTGCCAGCGCCGCCTGGAAGAACCAGCGGTGGCGAAGGTAGCGGGGCAGGGCGCGGTCGGAAATGCGCCCGTTCACGATGGCGATTCCGGCGCCGGCGCGTTTCGCCTCGCGAATCAGGTTCGGCCAGATCTCGGTCTCGGCGATCACGACCACCGACGGCCGCAACGCGCGCAACACCAGCCGCACGGCAAAAACGTAGTCTACCGGCGCATAGAAAACCCCGCGCGCCATGCCGGAGAGCTTCTCGCCGGCCATGGCGCGGCCGGCCAGCGTGGAAGTCGAAACGAACACCGCGGTGCGGGGGAACTCCGCGCGCAGCCCGCGCAGCAGCTCGATGCACGCCAGGACCTCCCCGACCGAAACCGCGTGCAACCAGATGGCCCCCGGACCGGTCTGTCTAAATGAGCGCGGGAGGAAGCCGAAGCGTTGCGGAAGCGACCGCCAGTAGAGGCGATTTCGCAAGCCGCGGAACAGGAAATAGAATAGGAGAGCGGGCAGGGCAACTGCCTGAAGCGCCCGGTAGAGGAAATAGATGCCCCTTATTTTCAAACGTTTGGCTCTTTTAATGAGTATAGCCGCGGCGTTCGCCGCCGACAAGGAGGCCCCCTTCCGGCCGCCCGCCGCCGGGGCTATGACTCATCGTCAGACCAACGAACAGGTCACCATCGGGGTGGAGGCGTACACCGCCACCGAGAAACTGAAGGCGGCCTTCGGCAAGCTCGATCCGAATCAGTACGGCGTCCTGCCGGTTCTGGTGGTGATTCAGAACGATAGCGGCAAGACGCTCGTAGCCAGCCGCCTTGAGGTGCAGTACGTGGCGCCCAACCACTCCAAAGCGGACGCCACGCCCGCCAGGGAAGTCAAGTTCTTGAAGCCGCCGAGCCGGCCGACGGTGTTGCCCGGCCCGGGCGGCGTGATCGGAGTGCTCAAGGGAAGGAACCCCTTGGATGCCGGGGAGATCGAGGGCCGCGCTTTCGCCGCCGTGATGATCCCGCCCGGCCAGACGGCCAGCGGGTTCTTCTACTTTCAATCGTCGCTTCAGAAGGGCGCCACGCTCTACCTGAATGGGTTGGCGGAAGCCGGGACGGGGAGAGATTTGTTCTACTTTGAAGTGGCGTTGGATTGAGCGGGAGGTGGCCGGCGAATCGGCTCCGAGGGCGGGCCGGGCGCCGGCCATCACTTCCACATCCGCGGATCGAGGCTGAACTCCGCCGGCTCGGAGAACTGCAAGGCATTGAAGTCCGGATGCGCCGGGTTTATCAGCAGGTTGGACTCTTCCGGAACCACCGCCGAGGGCGCCAAGAGGCAGACGGATGAGGCCGAAATCAACCATCTTTCCCCGATTGCCCAGAGTTCCTGTGGGAATGGAGTCCGGCGCCATGCCGGCGGAAGGGATGGACTGCTCACGCGCTCGATTCTCACGCCATCTGGGATATTCACGCGAATCGAGACCAGATCGGCGGGGGCATCTTCGGAGTCCAGGTTTACGAAGTACTCAAGCGCTGCCAGCGCAAGGCTGGATGACGCATAGGCTGCTCGCCAGCCAGGAGGGGTCCACCTGCCGCCACGCCGCCTCGCTCCTTCGCCGTCAAATGCCGAGGCCGGCGGGCTCGCGTAGCGGCGTTTCGAGACGCGCCAGCCGACCATCAGCTATACACACCGTATTCGACGCGATCCAGCACTGCCTCGACTTCGTGCGCTCCGGCCGAAGTGTCGAGCAAGGTGATTGGAATCTCTCCGCCCAACGCGCGGTTGGGCGTCGTGAGCCAATGCGCTGCCTTTTTCCTATCGCCCAAGACGTCGATCGCCTTCGCCATGGCGCGAGCAGTACGGACCACGGCATCCGACTGCTCCGGCGTCAGACGCGCCGGCGGAGGATGCTCTTCGCCACTGCCCAGCTTCCGGCGATGCAGCGCCTCACGGACAAATCCGAGGAGGAGGGATTCCTTGACGGCCGCAGCCGGCCCGTTTCCCCAGGGGCCGAGATCGCCCCGCAGAGGTTCGAGGTCCAGGATCAATTCAGCCAACTGGACCGCGGTTTCTGCCGGCAGCCCCCTGCGGATAGCGCGCGCAAAGTCGAGGTTCGATTTGACGGACGCGCCGAGAACCCGCTCTCCGCCCAACAACTCGGCTATCTGGGTGTCCATACCCAATTATCATCCCAAATCAAGTCCGGGTTGCGGCGCGCAACGGGCAGACCGGGAGGTCCGCCCCACTTACATCTTTTTCGCTGGGGGCCGGGCTTGGCGCAACTGCGTGGTTCCGGGCTTCACCAACTGCTGGATCTGGTCCTGCGGCAGGGCCATCGTGAGATTCAGCGCGTTCCCCTGCGCGGTCACCGTCATGGATTTCAGCAGCATAGCGGCCTGCGGATTCTGGCCGGCCTGCGCCTGCGCCAGATTGGTGACAAGCTGTATCACGCCCGCCAGCGCCGCGGCGTTCTGGGCCGTGTCGGCCTGCGCCTGGGCGCTCACCAACACCATGGGGCCGAATCTCACGCCGGCAGAGGCTTGCTGGATAAACTGAAACGCGGCCGCCTGCGCCAGTCCCGGCAACTTTGGCGCTCCAGCCGGGGGCCTCAGAGAGGCGAGCGGCGCCATGTCCACCACCCACGCGTCCTGCGAGAGGCTCCATTGGTTCACCTGGGCCGACAACGCGGCGGGCAGCAGGGTGGGCGCCGTCCGGCGGTCGATGGCCGCCTTCACGCTCGCCAGGTCTCCCAGGACGGCGAGGGTCGCATCGACGAAGACGACGCCGCCGGTCTGTTTCGCGTCTTCCAGGATGGTCAGGCCGCCGTACGTCTCGGACTTGGCTCCGGCCAGTGTCGCGGCGGCGGCGATCTTCGCCGGATCGAAGCTCCCGCGCGCGAAAGCCAGGCCGACGCGGGCGGCCGCGCCAGTGGCGCCGGCCGACGCCACCAGCAACTCGCGGACATCGCGCCGGGGATCGAAGCCGATCAGGGTGGCCAAGGCCTGGATCTGCTGGTCCTGAGGCGCGATGAGAGACAGGACGTACTGCCCAAATGGCGTGGCCGTGGCCTGCTGCACGTTGATGCCCGCCACCACCTCGGCATCGGGCATGACCAGGTTCAGGATCTGGGGGTCGGCTGCCGCGGCGGGCAGGGCCCCGCAGAACAAGGCGGCGAGCGCCGCAGTGGTGAGAATTCGCGCGTTCATATCACCCAGGACGAAGTCCCCGCTTCATTATTAACGCCTTTGAGGACAGGAAGTTCCGGGCCGGTCCTCGATTTTGCGCGGGCTTTCCCCGCGCCGGGGGTTCCTACAGCTCCACCGGCGCCTGTTCCACCACCTCGATCCCGAAACCTTCGAGGGCGACGATCTTGCGGGGGTGGTTGGTCAGCAGGCGGATGGTGTGCAGGCCCAGGTCGAAGAGGATCTGCGCGCCGATGCCGTGTTCGTGCTGGAGTTGGCGCTGGCCGGCTTCGCCCCGGTAATGCGTGAACTCGCGGCCGTGCGAGATCATGCGCGGCTCGCCGTGCGGCGTGTGTTCGATGTGAAAGCCAGGCCCGGTCTCGTGCAGATAAACCAGCACGCCCAAGCCCTCCGCGGCGATGGCGCGCAGCGATTGGCGCGCCAAAGGCCCGCAGTCGCAGTCCGTCGAGCCGAGAACGTCGCCGTACAGGCAGCGCGAATGCATCCGGACCAGGACCCGCTCCTTGCCGGCCACCTCGCCGCGCACCACCGCCAAATGGTATTCGGGGTCGAAATTGCTGGCATAGGCGATGGTCCGGAACTCGCCGAATTCCGTCGCGACGCGGCCTTCCGCCACCCGGCGGATCACGGTCTCGTGCTTGATGCGGTAGCGGATCAACTCGGCCACCGAGACCATTCTCAGGCCGTGCCGCGCGCAGAACTCCTCGAGTTGCGGCACCCGGGCCATGGCCCCGTCGTCGTTCATCACCTCGCAGATCACGCCGGCCGGCGAAAGGCCGGCCAGGCGCGCCAAGTCCACGGACGCTTCGGTCTGGCCCGCGCGCACCAATACGCCGCCGTGGCGCGCGCGCAGCGGGAATATGTGGCCGGGGCGCGCCAGGTCCGCCTGCCGGCATTCCGGATCCACGGCGGTGAGGATGGTGCGGGCGCGGTCGGCCGCGGAGATCCCGGTCGTAACGCCATGGCGCGCGTCGATGGATTCGCAAAACGCCGTGCCGAAGTTGGACGTGTTTTGCGCCGTCATCAAGGGCAGCGCCAGGTAGTCGCAGCGCTCCGGCGTCAGGGCCATGCAGATCAGCCCCCGGCCGTGGGTCGCCATGAAATTGACGATCTCGGGAGTGACCTTCTCAGCCGCCACGGTGAGGTCGCCCTCGTTCTCCCGGTCTTCGTCGTCCACCACCACCAGGATGCGGCCGGAGCGAATCTCCTCCAAGGCTTCCGGTACCGAAATGAAGGGCATGATTCATTGTATCCGGCGCCCTACGCTAAGATGGTTTCTTGGGCTCATGCCGCGATTCGATCCATCTTGGCCGTCCCTGCCGACCCTGACCTTCACGGGCGTCGTGGATATCCTGGTGGTCGCGTTTCTGGTGTATCAGGCCCTCATGGTGGTGCGGGGGACGCGCGCGGGCCACATTCTCCTCGGCATCGTAATCATGATCCTGTTGTACCTGGCCGCGCTCTGGTCCGGGTTGGAGGCGCTCAGGTCGGTGCTTTCCAATATTGTTCCGTACCTTGGCCTGGCCATCATCGTCCTGTTTCAGTCAGAGATCCGCCGCACCCTGGCGCGTCTCGGCCGCAAGCGCTGGTTCGGGTTCGGCTCGGGTTACCGCGCGCTGGAGTCGGTCGATGAGATCCTGCTGGCGGTGGAACAGCTCTCGGCACAGCAGACCGGCGCGCTGATCGTCCTGGAACGGGATATCGGCCTGCGCACGTTCGTTGAAAGCGGCGTGCGTCTGGAGGCCCGCATCTCGCGCGACCTGCTGCTCTCGATTTTCCAACCGGGCCTGCCGCTGCACGATGGCGCCGTGATCGTCCAAAAGGACTTGGTATCCGCGGCCGCCTGCTTTCTGCCTCTGACCACGAATCCCGCCCTCCGGAGCGAGCTCGGCACCCGGCATCGCGCAGCGATCGGCATCACCGAGGAAACCGACTGCCTCTCGCTAGTGGTCTCCGAAGAGACCGGGCGTATTTCGGTGGCCGCTTTCGGAGAGCTGAAATCGGGTCTTTCGATCGCGGAGGTGAAAGATCGGATCAACCAGCACTTCGGGACAGAGCGGCCCGCCCCAGTGCACGCCGACGATCTTCCGGCGGAGATCCCATTGGCGCCGCCGCCGCGCGCGGCCGGAGGCGGCGACCGCCCCGCCGCGAAGGTGGGCCGTCCATGATGGGCGCGCTCAAGTGGGCGGCCCGTCTGGTGGGGCGGAACTTCGCTTGGAAAGCGCTTTCGCTGGCCATCGCCATCGCGATCTGGGCGCTGGTGGCGAGCGAGCCGGAAATGAACGCTTTCGCGCCGGCGCAACTGGAATTCAAGAATCTGCCCGACGATCTGGAAATCGTCTCCGAACCCGTCAGCACGGTCCGGCTGGAGCTGCGCGGGCCTTCCGGAACGTTGCGCGACCTGGGCGGAAACGGCGGCGTGGCGCGGCCCAGCGTCGTGCTGGACATGGGCGGCGTCCGGCCGGGCCAGCGCACGTTTTCCATCGGCGATGGCAACGTCAAGCTGGCTCGCGGCCTGCGCCTGGTGCGCGCCGTGCCCTCGGAAGTGCGCTTGGATTTCGAGCGCAGCGAGACGCGCTGGGTCCCGGTAGCGGTGCGTCTCGCCGGTGAAGGCGAAAAAGGGTACGTGGCCGCCCATTACGAGGTCTCGCCCAAGCTGATAAGAATTGTGGGACCAGCCAGCCACGTGGACCGCATCGCCGCGGCGGTCACCGACCCGGTGGACATCTCCGCCGCGGCCGGTTCCGCGGAGTTTCGGGTCAACGCGTTCGTCAACGATCCGTACGTGCGCTTCGCGTCTCCTCCGCAGGTGACGGTAACGGTGACCATGAAGAAGAAGTGAGATCGGCGGGGCGGAGAGAATCGGTGGCGAAACAGCTATTCGGAACGGACGGAATTCGCGGCGTTGCGGGCCAGTACCCGCTGGATCCGGAGACCATCCATGCGTTCGGCGCGGCGCTCGGCGAGGATGCCCTGGGGATGTCTCCCGAACCCGAAATCCTGATCGGCGCGGACACGCGCGAATCGGGCCGGTGGATAGCGGAAATGGCCGCCGGCGGACTCGCCAGCCGCGGGGCGCGGGTGCGCTACGCGGGCATCGTCACAACGCCCGGAATCGCCTATCTCACGCGCACCGGTCCGTTTGTGGCCGGGGTCATGATTTCCGCGTCCCACAACCCGTACCAGGACAACGGCATCAAGGTGTTCGGCCACAGCGGCTTCAAGCTGCCGGATGCGGAAGAACACGCCATCGAGCGCCGAACCATGCGGCTGCGCGAGGCGGGAACCGCGCCGCGTCCCATGAGACTCGATGTGGACGAGGGCCTGGACGGCGCGTACCTGGAGTTCTTGGCGTCCATCGTTGCGGGCCGGTTCGACGGCATGAGACTCGCGCTCGATTGCGGCAACGGGGCCGCGTACAAGCTGGCGCCGGGTTTGTTCCAGCGGCTGGGCGCGGAGGTGATCGCGCTCGGCGCCGAGCCGGACGGGCGCAATATCAACTACCAGTGCGGAGCGCTGCACGCGGAGAATTTGCGCGCGAGCGTACTGGCTCGCGGCGCCGGTTTCGGCGTGGCCTTCGATGGCGACGCCGACCGCGCCATTTTCGTGTCCGCGAGCGGCAAGGTGGTCGACGGGGATGGCGTGCTGCTGGCGTGCGCGCGGGCGATGAAAGCCGCCGCCAAGCTCGACTCGAATACCGTGGTGACCACCGTCATGGCGAATCTCGGTTTGGAGAAGGCTCTCGAGCGCGAAGGCATCCGCATGGTCCGCACGCCCGTCGGCGACAAGTACGTGCTCGAGGAGATGGTGCGGCTCGGCGCCGCCCTGGGCGGCGAGCAGTCCGGACACGTGATCTTCCGCGAGTACGCCACCACCGGCGATGGCATCCTGACGGCCTTGCGAGTGCTCGAGATTGCGCGCCAGGCCGGCGTTGGGCTTGACGAGCTGACCGGGGACTTGCGAGTGTTTCCGCAGAAACTCGTGAACGTGCGGGTGCGCGAGCGGAAGAACCTGGACGAGACCCCCTCCGTGGCCGGGGAGATCCGCCGGGCCGAGGAAGCTTTCGCCGGCCGCGGCCGCGTGCTGGTGCGCTTCTCCGGCACCGAGCCGCTGGCGCGCGTCATGGTGGAAGGCCTCGACGCCGGCCAGGTGGACCTTTTCAGCGCCAGCATTGCCGAAGCGATCCGCCGGGAAATGGGCGCGTAGAAACAGGAGCGGCGCAGGTCATTCCGCCTCTGCAACCGGAACGTCCGGAAATCCGTCTGAAATAGTGTGAGTTCCGGGCGAGTGGTCCCGCGGGAACCCCAGGGCGCCCGCGGACCAAGCCGGCGGGCGTTGTCCTCCGAGCGCCCGCCGGCCTTAGCTCTCACACCCTGCGCAGAACCAGGGCGGAGTTCTTGCTTCCGAACGCGATGCAGTTGGCCACCGCGTGCTCGATCTCCAGTTTGCGGCCCTCGCCTGCCACGTAGTCCAGGTCGCACTCGGGGTCGGGCTCGTCCACGTTGATCGTGGGATGCACGAAGGAATCGCGCATGGAGAGCAGGATGGCCGCTACGCCGGCCGCTCCGCAAGCGCCTTGCGGATGGCCGATCAGGCTCTTCAGTGAGGAGCCGGCGA
Source organism: uncultured Acidobacteriia bacterium (assembly GCA_903882645.1). Lineage (GTDB taxonomy): Bacteria > Acidobacteriota > Terriglobia > Bryobacterales > Bryobacteraceae > BOG-224. Next base: position 11,169 of record CAIRXZ010000082.1, read on the forward strand.
GCTTGTATGCGTGTCCATCGAAGGCCAGCTTGACGGCGCGCGTTTCGATGCGGTCGTTCAATTCCGTCGAGGTGCCGTGATAGCTGATGTACTGCACCTCGGACGGCGGGATGCGCGCCTCGGACATCGCCAGGCGCATAGCGCGCGCGGGCTCTTCGCCGCACTCCTCCAGCCGCACGCGGTGGAAGGCTTCGCAAGTGGAGCCGTAGCCGGCGATTTCCCCGTACACGCGGGCCCCGCGGGCGCGCGCCCGCTCCATCTCCTCGAGGACGAAGAACCACGATCCTTCGGCGATCACGAAGCCGTCGCGGTCGCGCGAAAACGGGCGCGAGGCGCGCTGCGGCTCGTGGTTCCAGCGCGTGCTCATGATGCGCATGAGTTGGAAGCCGCGCAGGATCAGCGGCGCGATGGGCGAGTCCACCCCGCCGGCGATCACCGTATCCAGCACGCCGGCCTGGATATTGCGGTAGGCGTAGCCGAGCGCGTCGGTGGAAGAAGTGCAGCCGGTGGAGACGATGTGGCTCAGCCCGCGAAATCCGAAGCGCATGGAAACTTCGCTCGCCAGCGTGCCGATCGTGCCGGTGGGGATGGTGTAGACGCTGCACTGCTTTTGATGGCCCGTGTAGAAGAGGCGGTACTGCTCCTCGGTGAAGTCCTGGCTGCCGCCGCCCGAGCCGACGATCACTCCGATGCCGCGCAATTCGTCGCGCGACATGGCGCCGGCGTCGATGCCGGCGTCCGCCAGCGCCTCGGCCACGCTCGCCGCGGCCAGCGGCGCCGCCCGCGAGACATGCGGCCGGTCCTTGACGTCCACGTAAGCCTTTTCGTCGAACTCATCCGGGATTTCGCCCGCAACCTGCACGGCGAAAGCCGACGGGTCGAAGCGGGTGATCCTGCCGACGCCGCTGGTCCCTTCTCGCGTGGCCTTCCAGAAGCGCTCACGGCCAATGCCGTTCGGGCTGACGGCTCCGATTCCCGTTATTGCAACGCGACGCATGAATTTGTTTTTGCCTTTGGTCTAGTCGTCAGTATAGGCTGAAATTGATGGAGCCCGCCACACGGCGCTACCCGCCCAACGCCTTTTTCGTGCCCCTCGCCGGCCTCGAAGCCGGCATGGTCGCCGCGCTTGTCTTCCTGGCGTGGATGAGCGTCACCGCGATTCTCGAACACCGCAGCTTCTGGACTCCGGAAAATCTCATGGCCAGCGTCTTCTATGGTGGCGCGGCGATCCGCGCCGGTCTGGTCTCCACCACGTTTTCGGGCCTGGCGCTCTACCTGCTGCTGTACAGCCTGCTCGGCGCCTTGTTCGCGGCCGCGTTCCGGAACCGCCTGTCCCGCTTGCGTCTGACGCTGGCAGGCATCCTGTTCGGACTGTGCTGGTACTTCCTCTCGTTCCGGTTGATCTGGAGCTCGGTCGCTCCTCTGATAACTTCGTTGCATATCGTACGCACGACCATGTGGGGTCACGCGATCTATGGCGCGCTCCTGGCCCGCTATCCGGTCTACACCGCCATGGAGCCGGGGCCTGCGCGCGGCGAAACCGCCGGTGACGAACCGCGGCCGGAATAGGAGGCTGCCGTCATTTTGCACGGTTCTGGCCGATCGCGAGGCCGATTCTCTGCTTGAGCATCGGGTCGGTCTCTTTCCTCCCCATGTCCTCCAGCGCGGCGAAGTTCCTGCGCTGGGTCAACGTGAACACGATGGCCCCTTTCACGTCCTGGTCCTTTTCCGAAGAGTAAGCCTCGATCAGCGCGAGGTCGGCCGCCTCGTTGCCGCCTCGCGCCAGGCCGATGGCGCCGCTCCGGCGCGCTTTCGGATCGGGCGAGGTTCGCAAGGCCGTGAGCTGCGTCTGCACCCACTGGCGCAAACTGGCTTGAGCGGCTTCGATCGCGTTTCTGACGTCCGCCGATTTCTCGGTTTGGAGCAGCGCGGCGACCTGAGCGTCCGTACCCACGTCAACCAGGCTGATGAGAGCCTGGAAACGCAGCGGTTCCGACGGTTCGCCGCCGGCGATTTGGGCCAGCCCGTCTTTGTCGCGGTTGCCCGACAGGATGGCCAGGATCAAGCCCTTGTGGTCCTCGTCCACCGCCGCGTAGAGTCCCGGCAGCGCTGGAGCGTCGCTCCTGCCGATCAGGCTCAGGGCGTACGACTGCAAATCGGGATTGGAGACGCCGCGAGCGACCTGCGTCACAAGCTCGCGCGCCTCGGGGGAATCATCCCGGCTCAGGTCGTACAGCGACCTTTGCCTGACTCCGGGCAGGTTGGGTTGCAGAGCGGCGTCCCGGAACGCTGCCGCCGCGCCGCCGGGGTCTGTGCGCGCCAGGTCCGCCAGCGCGCGCAGCCGCGTTTCGGCGTCAGGCTCCTTCCGGGGCGGAGCGTTCGATCCGGAATTCCCGATGATGGCGGTTTCGAGCGTCCGCGCATCTCCCAGCCACCCGCTGCCGGGGTACGAAGTTCGCAACTCGCCTATCGCGGCCAGCGCTTCCTTGCGCTGTCCCATCCTGTCCAGCGCGAACGCCCTCCAATAGAGCGCGCCGGCGAGCTGCGCGCTCTCGGGGGACAGCCTCTTGAAACTGTCCAGGGCCTTCTGCCATTGGAGACTGTCGAGCGCCGCCTGCCCGTCCTTATAGAGTTGCAGGTCCGCGTACTGCGCGAATGCCAGGACCGGCGCCAAGGCGCACAACAGGCACAAACGGACACCCATGCGGGAAGGCTTCATGAAAGACCCGATATCAATCAGGCTAACAGGCGGGTGGCGCCTTGGCAAATTGGGGAGTGTGCGCGGGTGTGCGACATGAATGTTGGAGCTTTTCGCGGAGGCTGGATTGTTTCGGCAATTCTAGAAGTATATAATACTTCTAGAAAGGAGGCCCATGCCTCAGTCCCTTCCCAATTTGGAAACGCGCAGGACCGAACTGCTCC
>CAIRXZ010000083.1 GCA_903882645.1 uncultured Acidobacteriia bacterium
CCCTGCCGAGGACGCGGCGTGAAATCCAATACCTGCTCTTCACGTGGACGGGCGCCTGCGCCTACTGCGGAGCCGCCGTGGGCCATTCACGGAGTCCCTAGCACTTAACGTAGTAATACTAGCAGCCCGTGGCAAAAGTGAGTTTTTGTGAACGGAGGCCCACGAAAAACGCGGAAGATTGGAGTTGATAAAATGACGTCACCACTCCTCAAAAGGTTACCGCCGGCTCGTGCTGCACAGCGTGAAATTCGCAGCCTGTTTGAAGCGCGATCCAAGCATCGAGAAACAGCAAGCCAAACCAAGCAAAAATGCACGCCAAAGCCCCTTGTAACTGCCGGGGCTTTCCGACTCCTACCAACTTCCGCAGGATCAGCGCCAGGTTGAAGCCGCCCGCGTGCACCAGCAGGCGCTTCAGAATGTTGTCTCTTCCTTTCAGGTGCACCCGTCTCATTCCCCCGGTTTCGTACATGTGCGCCATGCTTCGTTCCGTCAGCTCACTGCGCTTCCGCTGGAGCCGTTTGCTGCGGTCGCCTTTGGTCCGCCGCCGGTTGGCGTATACCTGCTTCTGTTCATCGGCTTTTCCTTCCCACTTCCGCGGGCCTCTGTCCGGCTCGGGGATGTAGCCTCGGCAGCCGACCTCGTGCAAATCCTGCAACACCGGTCCACTGTGGTACCCCTTGTCCGCCACGGCTTCTTCGATGCCGCCTGCCCAAGTTGACTTTCGGCTCTTCCGCTGGAGCCGTCACCGCTTCGTGCTCCATCAGCTCCGCGACCGCTTCGCCCGCTTCCGCCAGAGTCTGGTGAATGGTCGTGGTGTCGCCTTGATCGGCCCCTTGCAGCGTCACCGCCAACAGGGCCCCGCTGGACAAGTCCACGGCATGTTCGGCTTTGTGCGCCAAGTGCGTGCGGCCATCCTTCATCTTGGCGATCCGGGCGTCGGGATCATACGCGTTTTTCCATTCCTTGTTGGAACCCTTCTTCTTCCGCTTGCGGTCCAACCGTGCCAGTTGCTCGCACGTGGGGTTTTCGATCCCGGCCGCTTTGGCCAGGCCCTTCAGATACTCGTCATATTTCTGGCCGTTGTCCCGCCGCACCAGGGACCGCAGCGCCGCGTTGGCTTCCAACGTGGTCGCATCGATGGAAACCGTCTTCCCCTCCACCAGACCTTCCTCGGCCAGGATCTTCAATGCCCACCGGAATACCGCTGTATGTGTTTCCACAGCGTATAACCGCCGCGTCCGGGAGATGCTGGAGTGATCCGGCGTCTCCTCCGTCAGGGCGTAAGCGATGAACCTGCGCATGGACAGAGAGTCGGCCAGGCGCCAGGCAATTCCCCGTTCCGAGTCAATCCCTTCGAAGTACCCCAGCAGCAGCGAACGAAAGTAGACGCCCGGCGCAATACTGGGGCGCCCCTTTGGACCCTTGTAATAGCGTCGGCACAGATGCTCCACGTTACGGTCGAAGTGGTGACGGTCGAGAATCTCATTCAAGCGATCATAGAAGGCATGCGCCGGGGTGCCAACGATCTCGCTGCTGACGACCCACAGATCTTCCTGCCGCTCCCGCTTCTGCCGGGTTCCCATGGCCATGCAGTATAGACGGCCAAAACAATCGGGAGGTCACATGTTTTCTGGACTATTACCACTGGCTGCCCATACAGCCCGATTTCCGTGAATATACCCGCAATCGAGTATTCCCACGACCGGCTCCGCCCCCTATGCTTGCCATTGGGGGCCACTTGACTGGGAGCCACGACCACGCGCTGCCAACGCAAATCTTGGAAGCTATCCGGCAATTCGACACATGCAACATCGCCAACGCCATCGAGAAGTTCGGCGTCCGGCTTCGAAATGAGGGCTATACCAGACCCGGTTTGCAGTGTGTCACTGGCGGTCTTCCGCGTTTGCTAGGCTATGCAGCCACCGCTAGAATCCGTTCCTCAGACCCGCCGGTGACGGGGAACTCCTACTTGGATCGCACCGATTGGTGGGCCGGCATCCAATGCCTTCCCGCGCCGCGGATTGCCGTCATTCAGGATCTCCACGCGGAATCCGGCCTGGGATCCGTAGCCGGTGAAGTACATGCGGCCGTCCTCAAGGCCTTGCAATGTCAGGGCTTGATCACCAATGGGACCGTTCGTGATATCCCCGCCGTCGCTCGCATGCAGTTTCCCATGTTTGCCCGCGCGGCCGCCGTGTCGCACGGCTACACCCACATCGTGGACTACGGTCAACCCGTCCGGATCTTCGGACTTGAAGTTCGCCCGGGCGACCTGCTCCTGGCCGATTGCCATGGCGTGGTCTCCATCCCGCACGAAATCGCGGCACAACTCCCCGATGTGGCCGCCCGAATCCGCGTCCAGGAGCAGCGCATCATCGACTTTTGCCAATCCCCCGACTTTTCAACCGAAAGACTCCAGGAAGCAATCAAGACCACCGATCAAGGAAACTGAATGCGCAAATCGACTGCTCCCATCTGTCCCTTGCTGATAGCTGCATTGAGTGCGTTTCTGCTCTCTTCCTGTGGCAGCAACAAAGACGTGCAGGCCAGCGCTTCGGCCGCCCCTGAAATCCCCACCGTCGCCGTCGCTAAGGTTGCCCCCGCGGACCTCTCGCGTGATCTCATCCTCACCGCCGAGTTCAAGCCGTTTCAGGAAGTCGACGTGATGGCTAAGGTCTCCGGTTATGTCAAGGAGATCCGCGCGGACGTCGGCGACCGGGTGAAAGAGGGCGACCTCCTGGCTACCCTGGAAGTCCCCGAAATGGCCGATGACCTCAGAAAGTCCCAAGCCGGTGTGAGGCACAGCGAATCCGAAGTGGCGCGCGCCGAGGATGAGATCGCACGAGCGAAATCGGCCCACGATATCGCGCATCTTTCGTATAACCGGCTGCTCCAGGCATCGCAGAAAAGACCCGGCCTGATTGCCCAACAGGAAATCGACGACGCCCAAAGCAAAGACCTGGTCGCCGAAGCCCAACTAGCCGCCGCCAACTCCGCCCTCGCCGCCGCCCGGCAGCAGGTGGATGTCGACCAGTCTTCCACCGCGAGAGTCCAGACCATGATCGATTATGAACGCGTTACCGCTCCCTTCACCGGCGTCGTGACCAAGCGCTATGCCGACAAAGGCTCCATGATCCAGGCTGGCACGGCCTCGCAGACCCAGGCCATGCCTGTAGTGCGACTCTCCGAGAACGGGCTGCTCCGCCTGATCCTCCCCGTTCCAGAATCTGCCGTCCCCACCGTCCACATCGGCCAGCAGGTGGAGGTGCGTGTCCCCACCTTGGGCCGCACGTTCCCCGGCAAAGTGGCCCGCTTCTCCGACAAGGTGTCTTACCAGACCCGCACCATGGATACCGAAGTCGACGTGCCCAACCCCAGCCTGGTGCTGATCCCTGGCATGTACGCAGAAGTCAACCTCACCCTGGCCCGCCGCGATGCCGTGATTGCCGTTCCAGTCATGGCCATTGACGAAGACGCCGCTGGCTGCGGCTCGGTAATGGTGATCACTCCCAACAATCGCGTGGAAGTCCGCCACGTGGCGTTGGGCCTCGAAACCGCTAACCGAGTGGAAATCCGGTCCGGCCTGAATGACGGCGACATGGTGGTGCTTACCGGCCGCGCTTCTCTCAAGGCCGGTCAGGAAGTCCGGCCCAAGGTCACTGCCATGGCCGCGGCAGCAGGCTCGTAACCGAGGCGCCCTATGTCCGGATTCGCCATCAGAAATCCCTATCTCATCGTCGTCATCTGCCTGTTCATCGCTGTGATCGGTATCACCACCGTGACCAGTATGCCCGTGGATATGTTCCCGACGATGAACATTCCCGTGGTGGTCGTCGCCACGTTCTATTCCGGGATGCCTCCCGAGCAGATCGAAACCGATATCACCAGCCGCTTCGAGCGCTTCTTCACCCTTGCCAGCGGCATCGACCATATCGAATCCCGGTCTCTTACCGGCGTCTCCATCATCAAGGTCTATTTCCAACCCGGATCCAATGCCGACTCCGCCGTCACCAACATCTCCAACCTCGCCATGGCGCAACTCCGCCGCTTGCCTCCCGGCACTCTGCCCCCCGTGGTCCTGAAGTTCGATGCCTCGAGCCTGCCCGTCTGTCTGGTGACGTTCAAGGGTGAAGGGCTCGATGAGACAGCTCTCCGCGATCTGGCGCAGTTTCAGGTGCGCAACCAGATCGGCGGCTCCCCCGGAGCCAGCGTACCGCAGCCCTTCGGCGGCAAATACCGCCAGATCATGGTCTACGCCGACCCGTACAAGCTCGAGGCACACCAGCTCAGCCTCATGGACGTGGTCCGTTCCGTCAACAACGCCAACCTCATCCTTCCCGCGGGCGATGTGCAACTCGGCCAGCTCGATTACAACATCTACACCAACAGCCAGTTGCCCACCGTGCAGGAGATCGACCAGCTTCCCATCAAGACCGTGGGACAGGCGCCCGTCCGCGTGGCTGACATCGGCTATGCCAAAGACGCCCAGCAGATCCAGACCAACATTGTGCGCATCGATGGGCAGCGTTCCGTGTACACGCCGGTCATGAAGCAGGGCGGCGATACCAATACCATCGCCGTGGTCGAAGGCATCCGCGAAGCTCTCCAGCATCTTGTCGATGTCCCCCGGCAACTCATCACTAAAGTCGTGTTCGATCAGTCCGTTTTCGTGAAAACCGCCATCGAGACGCTGCTCCACGAAGGCGCCATCGGGCTGCTGCTCACTTGCATCATGATTCTCATCTTCCTGGGAAGCATGCGCGCCACCGTGGCGGTCTTCTTCTCCATCCCGCTCTCCGTCCTGGCCGCTTTCATCGCCCTCTCCATGGGCGGCGGAACCATCAATAGCATGGTCCTGGGCGGATTGGCCCTGGCCCTTTCCCGCCTCATCGATAACTCCGTGGTGGTGCTCGAAAACATCTACCGTCACATGGAACTCGGGGAATCGCCCGAAGTCGCCGCCGAACTCGGGGGACGCGAAGTGGCGCTGCCGGTGCTCGCCGCCACCCTCACCACCGTGGTAGTCTTCTTCCCGGTCACGTTCCTGTACGGCGTCAGCAAGTACCTGTTCTCCGCACTGGCCCTGGCTGTGGCGCTCTCACTGTTCGCTTCCTTCGCTGTGGCCCTAACCGTGGTCCCGCTGTTCTGCGCCCGCTTCATCCGGATTTCGGCGCACCACGGAACGCCTTCCAACGAACAGCCCGTCACTGTCGACCATGCTGTTAAAAAGCAGACCCTCAGCGACCGCTTCAATATTTGGTTCAACAACCGCTTCGAGAGCTTCCTCAAGGTCTACGACGTGCTGGTGGGGGCTACTCTGCGCGCCCCCGGTCTCACCCTGGCGGGCTTCGGCCTTCTGTGTGCCGCCAGCCTTGTGCTGTTTCCCCAGTTGGGCCTCTCCTTCTTCCCCCGCACCGACGCCGGCCAGTTCGTCATCAACCTCAAGGCTCCCTCCGGCACGCGCCTCAGCGTTACGGAGAATGAAGTCGCCAAGGTGGAAGATCTCATCCGCCAGGTCGTCTCCCCGCAAGACCTCGGGATGATCGTCTCCAACATCGGCACCACCCCCGATTTCTCCGCCATCTACACCACCAACTCGGCCATGCACACTGCCTTCGTACAAGTCAGTTTGAAGGAGGATCACAAGGTCGGCAGCTACGAATACATGGCCCGCGTCAAACAAAGGCTGGCCCAGGGTCTTCCCGAACTTACCGCCTACTTCCAGTCGGGCGGCTTGGTGGATGCGGTTCTGAATATGGGTATGCCCGCGCCCATCGACGTGCAGGTGGATGGCTTGAACATGCAGAAATCGCACGATCTGGCGCTCGAACTTTCCGCGCGGATTCGCAGAATTCCCGGTGTGGCCGACGTCTATACTCCGCAGGACATCGACTACCCTGCGCTGCGCCTCGATATCGACCGCACACGCGCCAGCGAACTGGGGCTGGATCAGCGCGAAGTGGTGGACAACGTCATCACCGCACTCACTTCCAACGGCATGATCGCGCCCAGCTACTGGATCGATCCCAAGAACGGCAACGACTATATGTTGACCGTGCAATATTCCGAGAGCCAGGTGAAGAACTTGAACGACCTGCGCGCCATCCCGTTGCGCGGGCCGAATGGAGCGGCATCCGCCCGCCTCGACGCCATCAGCAACGTCACCCGCATTCTGTCGCCCACCGAGGTGGATCACTACGCGCTGCGCCGCACGACCGATGTCTATGTCCGACCGCTCAATGAGGATCTCGGCAAAATCGCCAACGCCATCGACGGCATCATCGCCGGTACCAAGAAGCCCGCGGGTCTGCACGTAACCCTGCGCGGCATGGTGCAGGGAATGCGCGATTCCTTCAGCCGCTTTGCCCTGGGTCTGGTCCTCGCGGTGGTGCTGCTCTACCTCATTCTGGTGGCCCAGTTCAAATCCTTAATCGATCCCTTTATCATCCTTACCGCCGTGCCGCCCGGGTTGGCCGGGGTTATCGTCACTTTGTACCTCACCGGCACCACCCTCAACGTCATGTCGCTGATGGGCGTCGTCATGCTCGTCGGCATCGCCGTCTCCAACAGCATCCTGATCGTGGAGTTCACGCGCCACCTCCGCTCCGATGGAATGAACGTGCGGAATGCGGTCGCGCTGGCATGCCGCGTCCGGCTGCGTCCCGTGCTCATGACGTCGCTCGCCACCATCATCGGCCTGCTTCCCATGGCGTTGAAGCTCGGCGCCGGCAGCGAGGCCTACGCGCCGTTGGCGCGCGCCATTCTCGGCGGTCTCAGCGTGTCCGTGGCCCTCACCGTTTTCCTGGTTCCAGCCACTTATGTGCTGGTCTATGACAGGTCACACTAATATGCGATTCTCAATCCTCTTCGCTCTGGCTGCTTTCGGCGCGGCGCAAGCCCAACAGACCATGCGACTCACCCTGCCCGAAGCGCAGCGCCTGGCAATCCAGAACAACCCGCAGTTCTCCGCAGCCAAGTTTACCGCCGCCGCCGCAAACCTGGTTCCCAATCAGTACAGGGCAGCCATGCAACCGAACCTCTCCGGCAACTTCACCGCTGTAGGCGCTGATAACGGGAGCCGTATCGCTGCAGGCGGGCTGACTAACCCGGCGGTCTATGACCGCCTCGGTTCCGGGTTGACCGTCAGCCAGCTCATTACGGATTTCGGCCGGACTAGCAATCTCGTCGGTATGGCCAAACTGCAGGCCGCCGCCCAGGACCAGCTTACCGAAGCCACCCGCGCCGACATTCTTCTGGCTACCAGCAGCGCCTATTTCGCCGTCCTCAGCGCCCAATCCGTCTTGCAGGTCGTCGATGAGACCGTGAAGACACGCCAGACGGTGGTAGACCAGGTGTCCGCTCTCGCCGAAAGCAAATTGAGATCGACGCTCGACGTCAGCTTCGCCAACGTAAACCTGTCGGGTGCCAAGTTGCTCCAGGTGCAGGCGCAGAACGAACTGAAAGCCGCCGAAGCCCGGCTCGCGACAGCCATGGGAATACCCGGCGAGCCGAACTTCGTGCTGGCCGAAGAGCTCCTGCCTTTAGCCCTGCCAGATCGCGTCCAGGGCTTGATTGATGCCGCCATTCAGAACCGGCCCGAGTTGAAAGATCTGCGCCTCCAGCAGAGCGCCGCGGAGCGCTTAGCCAAGGCCGAGCATGCTCTGTATTTTCCCAGCGTTGGCGTGTTGGGCACCGCCGGCTTTGCCCCCGCCGCCGAGGCGCAGATACCCGGCCGCTATGGCGCCATCGGTATGAATATTTCCATCCCCATTTTCAATGGCGGCCTCTTCAAGGCCCGCCAAACCGAAGCCGAACTTAAGGCCAAGGCCGCCGGCGCAACCGTCAACGATCAGCAGAACAGCATCATCCGCGATGTCCGCATTGCCTACTTGAACGCCGCCACCGCCTATGACCGCATGGCGCTTACGCAGGAGTTGCTCCAGCAAGCGAAACTTGCCATGGACCTTTCCCAGAGCCGATATGACCTCGGCCTCGCAGCCATCGTGGAGTTGAGCCAGGCGCAGCTCAACCTCACCTCCGCGCAGATCGCCAACACCACCGCCAGGTACGACTATCAGGCGCAGCACATCAACGTGGACTTCCAGACGGGAGTTCTGCATTAGTTAGCATGCGCTCCATGGCTCTCATCGCGGTCGGCATCGCCTACGTGGCGCTGGTCTTGTTCGGTGGCGTGGAGTTCCCACTGTTCTCGTTGGTCTTCATTGTGCTGGCCGCGTACGAGCTGAGACGGCTGCACCGCGAGTGGCAGCGGCACCCGTAGAGATCTGGCTCAGGCCGCCATCAAGTGATCACGCCTTTGCGAATCGCATACAGAGTCAGCTCCGCGCCGTTGTGCAGGTTGAGCTTCTGAAGAATGTTGCTCCGGTGCGTTTCCACTGTATGGAGGCTCAGGTTGAGAATCGCCGCCGCCTCTTTGTTGTTCTTGCCCTCGGCGAGCAATTGCAGCACCTCGCGCTCCCGCGTGGTGAGCAGATCGAAGCTGTCTTCCACCTGGCGCTCCTGCATCTGCCGCAGGTAGTCTTCCACCAGCATCTTGCTGATGGCCGGGCTGAAGAAAGCTTTGCCGTCGCTCACCGCCTGGACCGCGTGAATCAGGTCGTGTTCCGCGGAATCCTTCAGGATATAGGCGCGCCCGCCGGCTTTCAAGGCTTTGAGCACGTAGCCTTCGTCGGAATGCATGCTCAGGAAAACCACCGCGGTTTGCGGCTGTCTGGCGGTGATCTGGCGGGCAGCCTCGATGCCGTTGAGCACGGGCATGGCGATATCCATCACCACTACATCCGGCATGTGCTGCTCGGCCATTGCAACGGCCTCGCGGCCATCGGCGGCGTCGGCGATCACCAGGAAGCCCGGTTGGCTTTCGAGCAGCAGGCGAAGGCCCTTGCGTACCACCGTGTGATCGTCAGCCAGAAGAATTCGAATGGTTTTCATGCCGTCTCCCTTGCCTGTGGCGCCGCAGCCTGGCGCAGCGGCAGGACAACTTTGATCGACGTGCCCGATCCCGCCGTCGAATCCACGGTGAAGCTGCCGCCCAGGTGGTTGACTCGCTCTTCGATGCCCAGCAGTCCCATGCCGCGCTGGCGGCGTGCGTCGAATCCGCGGCCGTCGTCGTGGATCGAGAGGCGCAAGAGGTCTGGCTCCTGCCGCACCGCAACTTCAACGTGCTGCGCGCTGGCGTGTTGCCCGCAGTTATGCAGGGCTTCCTGCACGATGCGATAAATGCAGGTCTTGTGCTCTTCCGGAAGCTCTTCGGAAACCTGATCGGCCGAAACCTTCACCCACAAGCCACTGCGCTTGGAAACCTCGCGCGCCTGCCATTCAAGCGCCGCGATCAGGCCGAGATCGTCGAGCATCGAAGGACGCAGCAGCAGCGCCATGTTGCGCACCACCCTGATGGAATTTTCCACCTCGTGTTTGATCCCGGCCGCTTTTTCCGCCATGGCTGCCAGCTTGCCATCGCGGATCAGCGTGGAGAGATTGGCCATCTCCACCAGTACTCCCGTCAGCGTCTGGCCCACCTCGTCGTGCAACTCGCGCGAAATCGAACGCCGTTCCTCTTCCTGGGCCTCCACCAGTCGCGCGGAGAGCGCCTTCAGTTCTTCCCGCGCCCGCAAGATCTCGTCCAGGTTCGCGGCCGTCTGCTTCTCCAGGCCCAGGATGCGCCAAATGCTCGAAGCGGCCAGCAGCAGGCCCAGTCCGATGGTGAGTCCCAGAATCAAAGTGAGGCGGCGGCGGAACTGCGAGAAGGTCGCTTCCACCCTTACTTTTCCGTCGTTCAGTTGAGCTTCGTTGAGCGCGCGAATCTGGTCGGCCAGCCCCAGCATCGCCGTACGGCGCGGGAAAACCTCGTCGCGCAGGAAAATGTAGCCATCGCGCCGGCGTTCGGCCGCGCTCCATGCGAAAACCGGATCGAGCACGCTCCAATAGGAGGCCAAGTCCTGCGTGAGTACTTGGAACGGCCCGGCTTCCTCGCCGTTCACCAGTTTCCGATATTCGCCGAGAGCCGCATCCATGTCGCTGCGGCTTTCAAGCAGGCTATAGCGGTGGCCTTCCGCTTTGCCGCTTTCCGGCTCCAGCAGGTAGTCGCGGACGTACGTGCCGGACACGTAGAGGTCGGCGCGAATGCGGTCGAGCACCCGCGTCCGCCGAAGAAAATCTTCGCGGATTTCGTCATTGCTCCCTTGAATCTGCGTGAGAGCCTGCATGCCGTCGAATTCGGCGAAGGCCATCAGCAACAGCAGACCGCCGAAGCCAGCCATGAGGATCAAGCGGCTATTGGCGGCCAACGCGCTATTGCGGGTAATCGATATCATCTGTACCAGGCGATACAGGTTCTATCGTATCGCTATCGGGGCGCGGCGCCCTGACCTCGTGGCACGGGTGCAATCTTTGCGCTCTGTCGTTTTGCCTGCTTGCCGGCTTGCGTTGGCATCCCGCGCTCATCCTGATCATTGGCGCGGCAGCGGGATATTTCGGGCTGCTGCCATGACGGGACAGGAAGTCCCGGATCTTGGTAGAGTCAATGCAAGTTGCACATATAGATCTCTAGCTGCTATCCTGTGCGCTCGGGACGCTTGGACGATATGCCTCGACGCGCTTGCCTACGCCACGGAGACGGACATCCGTGCTCGTGCGCCATGGGCAACGTGTACCGTTTCGTCGAACCCGTGCTGCTTTTTCTTCTGAGGAGGAAGGGCCGTTCCTACGGGTACGAACTCGCAAACGATCTGCGTCATTACGCCTTGACCGACGCCGAGATTGAAGTCGCGGCTTTGTACAAGACGCTGAGGCGGCTTGAGGAGAATGGCTGTGCGATCTCGGAGTGGGACGTCGAAGGCGGCGGCCCCGCGAGACGAGTTTACGCGCTGACGGCGCGGGGAGAGGAACATCTCGACGAGTGGATCACGGTCCTGGACCATATGTGCACATCGATGAAACGGTTCACAAAAGAGGCCCGCGCCGCCTCCGTGCAGGAGTCCCGGGTTCCATGATACCGAAGCTCGACGCCGGCGTCTCAGAGCCTTTTTGCGCGCGGCCTCAGCGCGTCTGCGTTGTCTGCGGCCCCGACCACCCGTACGGGCTGCGCTTGAGATACGACATCGCTCCCGACGGATCGGCAAACGCAATCTGGACGCCCACGCGAGATTGGCAGGGCTTTCAGGGCATTATTCATGGCGGCATCATCGGCACGGTGCTGGATGAGGCTATGGCCAAGGCGGTTACCGCCGCGGGCTATGAAGCCCTCACCGGGGAGCTGCGCGTGCGGTTCCGCTATCACGTGCGGCCCGGCGAAGAACTCGGAGTTCGGGGCTGGATCGTCGAGCGAACCAAGCGCCTGGTCCGAGCCGAGGCGGCGCTCAATGGGCCTGCCGGAAGCGAGCGCGCACATGCCTGGTCGGTGTTCCTGCCTTTGCCGAAACACCCGGAGCCCTCGCCTCCGGCAAGTTAAGGGGTTACGCTGGATGAGATGGCGTTACAAGGCCAGTATCGAGTACGTGATCTCCGCTCTCAGGACGGATGTGTTGCGGGAAATCTGCATGGCTGACGAATGCACTCGCCGGGCGGATTCAGTGGCGCAGCCACACTTCCGGCTCCGGCATCAGATCGCGCTCTGCGCCGCGGCGGCGATGTCCAATGCCGCTTCGCTGGCGGCCGAAATGCTCTCGCTCGGCGGGGTCCCGCCCGCTTGCAGGCCGGGACCGCGCGTGAGCAGCCACGACGCCGCTTCGATCGAGGAGTGTCTGGCTCAGGCGCAGTCCCTGCTGGCGCATTACCAAAAGCGTCTGGCGATGGCCGAGCGGCGGGGGCTCTTGCGGCTGCGGGAAGTGTTTCGGGAGATCATCGAGAGCAAGAGAGCGCACGTCTTGCATGCGGCTGTCATGGCCGCCGCGGGCGCACGCCCAAGGCAATTGAGTTAGCGAACCAACAGGGAGAAAGACACAAATGCGAATCGCACTACCCACGAACGATGGCACATCGGTTTCCCCGCATTTCGGGCGAAGCGCCGGTTTCCTGGTTTTTGACATTGAAGAGGGGCAGATCCAAAAACGGGAAATGAGAAAGAACCCGTCATGCCACTCCCATGAGGACGGTGCCTGCGACCACGGCTCTGGCGGGAGTGAATCATCCCACAGTCACGCCGGCATTCTCTCGGCGTTGGCCGGATGCAACGTCGTCATCTGCGCGGGCATGGGCTGGCGGGCCGCCGAGGCGCTCAAGTCCGCCGGAGTCACCGAAGTTGTGGTCACGGCGCCCGGTCTGGCGGAAGAGACCGTGACGGCCTTCCTTGCAGGCACGCTTGCGGCGTCGAACGAGGCCTTTTGCCGTTGCAGCCACTGAGGCGGAGTTGAGACAAGACATCAACCGATATCCGGCCGATTTACCGGCTACGCCGCTTGTCCCCATTCAGTTGTTTGGCGAAGAACCGGTGGTCTGGTGCAAGCTGGAGTTCCTCAATCCAAGCGGTTCGACCAAAGACAGGATCGCGCGTTATATCCTCGGAAACGCGTTTCGCAGCGGACGGGTAAAGCCCGGAGACGCGGTGATCGAGGCGTCTAGCGGATCGACCAGCATCGCTATGGCGCTGGTCTGCGCGCAACTCGGCCTGAAGTTCACGGCGGTGCTGCCGGAGGGCGTAAGTAACGAGCGGGTGCTGATGATCCGCGCCTATGGCGGCGCCGTCCACTTGGCCCCCGGCGGTGCCGGGATCCTCGGGTGCATTGCCGAATCGCAAGTCATGGCGCGAGAACGCGGGGCGTTCCTGCCGCGGCAGTTCTCGAATCCGGAAAACGCGGAGGCCCACGAGTTCGGGACTGCTCGCGAAATCGTGGAACAGATTCCAGGCGACGCGGTCAATGCGGTCGTCAGCGGAGTTGGGACCGGAGGGACCCTCGTTGGCCTCATGAGAGGTTGTAGCGCTGGCCGCCAAGCGCCGCGCGCGTTTCTGGCGCGCCCGGTGGACCTCGGCGCGAGCCGGGAACAAGAGTGTTGCAGCTTCAGTTGCCGCATCCCCGGCGTGATGGAATGCGTATCCGCGCTGTTCCGGGAATCCGAACATCCGGACGTCGCCGTAATCGAAGTGCCGGATGAAGAGGCGATCGAGACTACGCGCGAGCTCATCAGGCTAGGCTTTCCCGTTGGGCCGAGCTCCGGGCTGAACTATCGGGCGGCCATGCTTGCCGCGCGAACATTCTCGCCGGCTAAGATCGTGACCATTCTTCCGGACCGGATGGAGAGGTATTTCTCATCGGAGCTGTTCCAGCCTTTTCGGTGCGCCGGCAAGCCGGAGACTGCTTGGGTCCCCGCATAACCATGTTCAACCCCCTTCGAAACCGAGTCCGTTGGGCGCTGATCGGATGGATGTTCGCCATCAGCGCCATCGCCTACCTGGACCGCGTGAATATATCGATTGCGGGCCATTCCCTCCAGCAGGAGTTTCATCTCAGTAATATCCAATTGGGTTGGGTCTTCAGCGCTTTCGTCGCGGGATACGCGATCTTTCAGACTCCCGGCGGCCGGTTGGCGGACCGATTCGGACCGCGCAAGATTGTGGCTCTTGGAACGATCTGGTGGGCGGTATTCACCTCCCTCACCGCGTTAGCGCCGCCAGGAGTCGCACATGCGCTGCTCATCCTGCTAGCGACCCGATTTGCGCTCGGATTGGGTGAGGCGGTGGTCTATCCTTCTTCCAACCGGCTGGTGGCGGCCTGGATTCCATCGCAAGAACGCGGCGTGGCGAACGGTCTCATCTTCGCCGGA
Source organism: uncultured Acidobacteriia bacterium (assembly GCA_903882645.1). Classification (GTDB taxonomy): domain Bacteria; phylum Acidobacteriota; class Terriglobia; order Bryobacterales; family Bryobacteraceae; genus BOG-224. The sequence continues at coordinate 13,780 of CAIRXZ010000083.1, forward strand.
GTTGGCGCCGGCGCGGGAATCACACCGCCCCTGATCACGTACGTCATGGTGAACTATGGCTGGCGGTGGTCGTTCTGGATCAGCGCCCTGATCGGATTGGCTGCTGGAGCGGTATGGTTCCTGCTGGCGCGCGACCGGCCGGGTGAACACCCCTGGGTCAGTCTGCGGGAATCTAGCCACATCGGCGCCGGCCTGCCGCGGGAACCAACTGGGCCGGATGCCGGAAATGCCGTTCCGTGACCGACCGTCATGCTGGTCACGCTGAGTTACTCCTGCTTCGGCTATGTAGCGTACATCTTCTTCACCTGGTTTTTCATTTACCTCAACACGGTACGGAAACTGGACCTCAAGTCGAGTTCATTTTACGGGATGCTCCCCTTCATCGCGATGGCGGTCTTCTCCCCATTTGGAGGTTGGATCAGCGATCGCCTGACGAAACGGTATGGCAAGCGCCTCGGGCGTTGCCGCTTTGCGTGCGCGAGCATCGCTCTGGCCGCGGTCTTCATCGCGCTGAGTACGAAAGCGGCGGACGCACGGCTGGCCACGGTGGTGCTCGCGGGCGGCGCCGGAGCGCTGTACCTCTCGACCAGCGTGTTTTGGTCCATGAGCGCCGACCTTGGGGGCTCCGCCGCCGGGACGGTATCGGGCGTGATGAACACGGGCAATCAAATGGCTGGCGCGGCCACGGCCGTCGCGACCCCGTGGATTGCCGCCCACTTTGGCTGGACGGCATCTTTCCTGACAGCCGCGGCGCTATGCGTAGTGGGTTCGCTTGCGTGGTTGATGGTGGACCCCGAGAGGCGACTCGCGGAGCGATCCATAAAACCAGCCTGCATCAAGGTGGTGGCGGACTAGGGATTCGTGAGATTAGTTATAGGAGATCGAAATGCCATTAGGTATTGACACGGAAGTTTCGGAGGGAATCCGTGGGCGGTATTTGAAGCTCTACACGGGGGCTATAGCTGACATGCTGGACAAGGCCGGCCATCGTCACCAAGTGCTGCCCCGCTACGTGACGCCGTTCACGAATGCGAACCGGGTGGCTGGGCCAGCCTTCACCGGACAAGGGTACCCGTGCGCCAGCACGGCAAATGACGACACCCAGACGCGGCTCGCCATGCTCGACAGCATCCAGGCCGGCACCGTGTCCGTCTGGGCCACCGGCGGCAGCCTGGAGTGCGCGCACTGGGGCGAGATCATGTCCACGGCGGCCCGCGAGCGCGGCTGCACGGGGGCCGTGATAGACGGCGGCGTCCGCGACCTGGACTTCATCAACGCCATGAACTACCCAGTCTTCGCGAAGTTTAGATGCTCCGCCAGTTCCGTTGGGCGCTGGGATATCAAGGAATACCAGATCCCGATCAAGATCGGCGACACGGTGATTCACCCGGGCGACTTCGTGTTCGGGGACATCGATGGCGTCGTGATCGTTCCCAAGGACCTGACGGCAGATATCCTGGCAGCCGCCGAAGGCGTTTTCGAGCGGGAAAGCGGCATGCGGGAAGAACTGCGCCGCGGAGTGCCAATCAAGGACGCGTACGCGAAGTACGGGGCGTTTTGAAAACAGGGCGGGCCGGGCTTGTTTCCCTGGGGGACGACGCCAGGAGGCGTCATCACCGGCCAAAAGGCCCGCCCCACGCGGCACACACGACGTCCCTAAGCCGTTCTTTTACCAGACCGGCCGGCCACGCGTGTCCCTCAGGACGACGCGCTTATCGCCTTTGCGGATCTCGGTGGCCACAAGCAGATCTCCATCCATGCCGCTGACCTCAAATCCCGTCACTGAAACCGTATCGCCTTCCCTGAGTAGGAGTTGGCTCTGCTTGAGTAAGCCAACCGGCGCCAACTGCACTTGGGTGGTCCGTCCGCCGACGAGCACACGCGCTTCGACCATTGCGCTATCGGCGGTAGCTCCGGGTAAGTAGTCGATTTCCGTAATCTTTCCGTCGACGGCCTTTGGGGCCGCCGTGGCGTATGCGGGCGATGCGCTTGGCGCTGCACGCCCTTGGGGTTGCCGGGCACCGCGGCTACAGTAATCGTCGCAATACCATCCATCTCCGCCATGGTGGCCACCGTGACAGTCATGGCCGGCCGCAGGCGAGATCAGCATGCAGGAGAGTAGGAGAACTGCACTCGGAATCGTACGCTCCATATGGACGCCTCCTTTTGATTCGGGCTCTGAAACCGGCCGTTCTATAGGGAGCGGCACTAGGTTCAAGTTACACCTATATTGGCATAACGCTGGATCTGTTGCAAGGGGAATCGAATTCCAGGTTGCCACGCCGATCTCAGGAAGGGCACGGCGGCGGCAAACCCGCAGAGCCGGATCGGACTTGGAGTCTGCGACGCGGCACTGTGCCAGGATGTCGCAGGCGGCGGCTGCGGGGTTTTGCCGGAAGCTCCGGGAACAGTATTCGGTTAACGCACAGGATACCGGGAATGGAGCGTTTTCGCCCTACCTTGCCCACGCCCGGATGCGAATGCGCAGACAGTCCACCAAAGTCTGGAAGCCTCCAAATTGCACCCAGAGGCAGCGTTTTCGCGCAACCGGCTCTCCGCACGGCGCTCCCGTGATTCCGCTTACGAGTCGAGCCATGGCCGACCCGCCGGCGACAAAACCCGCGCCGCTCTCATACATGCGCACCAACAAGTCGCGGGCAGCCGGCTCCACCTGTGTCGCGGCCGCCAGATCGACGACGAATGGCCGGTTCCTAATGAGCGAAGCGGCCGTGCACCAGCGGGCTTCCACATCCGGCGTGTCAGCCGTCCTGAACGGCCCTTCCAGCTTCAGCACGAACGCGTCTGCGCGATCGTGAATGCTTACGCGGAAACGCGTGTCCCTTCGGCGCTCCGAGCAGGTGAACATAATCTACCCGTATAGAGTCGCTTGGACAGAAAAGGTGACAGGATATCCGAGGTGGACCTGCGGTGTCCAACGGGCAGGCCCTTTAGAGCACTAAGGCCGTCATGCGGATTTGCTCCGCGCCACTGGGCCTTCGCCAGTCAAGGCCCGCGTCACTTTGACAAAGCGGCCCATGGACTTCCCAACGTGATCGAGGACGGCAGCCCATTCCCTCAGGTGCTCTTCACCTTGACGCGTCAGTTTGTACACACGGCGCGCCGGACCAACCTTGTCGGTTTCCCACTCCGACACTACGTTGCCGTTGACCTCCAAGGCCCGAAGCGTGCGGTACAAAGCGGCGCGCTCTATGGCCGCGTCGGTGAGCGCGTGCTCGTGGAGATCGTTCCCCAAGTCGTACCCATAAGAGTGCCCCTTCTTTTTCAGAAGGAGCAGCACGACAGGCTCGACAAAGCGGTATAGATTGCCCATCGCGCAGGTGCAAGGATAGTCGCGTCCGTGGCCACATTTCTTTCTTCGCGGCATTCGGGCCTCCAAGGGGCCAAGTTTTGTTCTTGTCTTCCCTTCTTGATCGTAACAGCAATCGGCCGCAAAGGCCGAAATAGATGAGATGTACATCTAATAATAACGGCTTCTGGCATTTCGGCCGAAGCTGCAGCCCAGGCTGCCTTCCTCGCTCAGTTGGATCGCGCAGTGGGGGTGAGAACCCGAAGCGATACGGCCTTGCGGTTCTGCCCTTGTTCATCCCATTCGATCACTCCCGTGACGCCGCGCGCCGGCGAAAGCGCCCGCACGGCCTCGCGGATGCGAGGGCGATTCAGACCAGCGTTCCGGATCGCGGCGATTACGATGTTCGCGGCATCGTAGGCGTAGGCGGCCGTGTAGTCCGGGCCGCGGCCCCAACGGGCGCGGAACTTTGCCTGGAATGCCCAGGGTATGTCGCCGAGCGCCGGATAGAGCACCCCATCAAGGGACGGATCGGGATCGGATCGAGTGATCGAAGGACCGCTCAGAAGGATGCCCGCAAATCCGGCTTCGCGAATGGCTTTGATAAGAGCCGTGCTCTCGCGCGCAGCGGCGACGACCACCACTGCGTCTGGCGTGGCTGCCGCGAGTTCCCGCGCGATTCGGGCGGGGTCCTCCGTGCCGCCAGGTGACTCCAAGTGCAGCACAGGCGAGAGCCGGTCGCGGGCGAACGCAAGTTTGAGCTGAGAGACAAATGCCCGCGAATCGTGATCGATCGCCGATACCAGCGCGAAGCGCCCTCCGCGCCGCCGCAATTCGCCGCCGATCGCCGCAGCCAAAAGATGATCCCCCGGCGCGCAGGAGAACATCCAGGGCACGCTCGCGGTGTGAATACTCCGGTCCGTGGCTGCGGGATTGACCAACGTCAGTTGGGCCTTAGCCACCACTTGCTCAGCGAGGTGCGTCGTGGCGCCATCGATTCCACCGATGATCGCCCACACTCTGTCGCCGTACACGACCCGAGCGAGTCTTGCCACTCCGCCGGCCCAAGGATTCTGGTCCCACGCGGGGATCAGCCGGAACGGCAGGCCGCGATAGCCACCCTGCCGATTCGCCTCTTCGGCCGCCAGGTTCGCGCCCTGCCACATCTGCCCGCCATTCGCATTCGAGGCATCCGGCGGACCGAAATAGCCGAGCCGCACTTCCCGGACATCTTTGGGTTCAGGATCGTCGCGGCCCGGACCGTTGTAGGAAAGCGGCGTCTTCCGCGCATCATGGTATGGCTTCGGGGCGGTGTCCTGCGCCAGTCCGGCAACGGCCAGCGCCAACAGGGCCGGCGCGAAGCGCAACGACCGCATATCGCACATAGGGCCTCAGTTTTGCGGAGGCGGCTGCATTGGATCGATCTCGCCGGTCGCCCGGTTCACGCGGTCGCGGGCCGGGATATAGCCGCGCGGGATGTTCATGTCCTCGCGCGAGTGATAGCGCCAGGCGCCGTTCTCGAACCTCGCCAGGAACACCTCGCCCAGATCGTCCAATGCCGCGCCGAAGGGAATGTCGTGCGTCACTCCGGGCCACGGCTTGGTGCGGTAAGCCAGCACGTCGCGGATCTTGGCCCGGTTCAGTCCCGCCACTTGAGTGGCCCAGATCAACATGTTCATTCCATCGTAGGCGTGGGCCGCGTAGGTATCGGGTTCCGCGTTGAAACGCTTCCGGAACGCCGTGCGAAACGCGTCGAGTTTCGGATCTTTATGATCGGGATTCCACGGGTATCCGCAGATCACGCCTTCGGCATTCGCCCCGGCGATCTTTACGAACTCCTGAGAGACCGAGCGGTCGGACGCGAAGAAGGGCTGGTTCATCCCCATCTTCCGCATCTGGTTGAGAATCAGCGCGCTTTGGCCGGCGTCGCCCCAGTGGATCACGGCGTCCAGGTTGGCCTCTTTCATCCGTTCGAGTTGCAGCGAGAAGTCCGTGTTGGCCAGACCATACGCCATTTCGATAATGACGGGATGCTGCATTCGCCTCGCGGCGTCGTTGACTTCACGCACGCCGAAACGGCCGTAGCGGTTGCTGGCGCGGATAATCCCGATGCGGCTGTACTTCATTTTGCGGAGCACGTAGTCCATCAGCAGATATCCCATCTGGCGGTCGTCGCCGATGCATCGCATCACCCAGGGGATGTTGGTCTCGATGAAAGTCGGATCGGTATCGCCGGTGTTCATCATCACGATCTCGGCTTTGAGCGCCACCCGGATCGCGATGTGGCTGTTGGCGCCGTCGATGGTACCGAGAATGGCCCAATCCTCATTCTTGTAGGCCATGTTGACGATCTCGTTGCCAGACGCCCCCCAAAGTCCGTTGTCGTTGCGGGTATCCATCTCGAACGGGATGTGGCGCCGGAAGTACCCGCCGCGAGCGTTCCACTCCTCGATTGCGAGCTTGGCTCCCTCGAGCATCTTGATGCCAAGAACCTCCTCATGGCTCTTGCCGCCGGTCGCAGCCGAAACGGTCGACATGATCGGGCCGATAAACCCGATCTTCACCGACTTCAGATCCGGGCCCGGCTCGGGAATCGCGCGCCCCGGGCCGGTATACTCCATTTGTTTGAGAAAGAACTCCTTGTAAGGCTTGATGGCGCCGAACGGCTCATAGTCCACCGGGGTGTTGGCATACACGGTGTCTTGCCTGAGCTTGAGGTCGGGCGTCTCATAGGGCGAGAGACCATTGATCCGCCTCAGAACCTCGGCCGTGTCCGGGTCGATGAGCGTCTTCAGTTCCGGCGGCATCGTGTCCGCAGCCGCGCCGCTCTTACCCGGGACCTTCGGCGGCTGGGCGCCGGTCATGCCGCCCCCGATCAGTAGAATCGCCGCCAGCCCGCCAATCCGACTCGTCATCGCACGCCTCCCTTCACCGCCGCCGTCTTTGTCGGCGTCTTCGGGCGTTCCCTCAGGCCGGGATAATAACCTTCGCCGATTCCCCAGCCGAGGCCTTTAGCTGTGGCCACCCAGATGTCATTTCCATCGATGTCATAGTTGATGACGAAGTCATGCGGAATGCCGACCGGCAACTCCACCGTTTCCAGCACACCGCGGTCGCGCATGACAACCGCTTTGCCACCCTGGCCCTTGGTGTCGCGGGTGTAGGTCACCCAGGTGTTCGTCTTGAAATCCGTGACGGCGCTGGCCCCCTTGTCGGTGGCGAACCAAGCTTCGTCCGCGCTGCGGCCCTTGGCATTGTTGATGAAATCGCTGGCGAGACCCGAGTCCTGATTGTAGTAGCCGCGCCAATGCCTGCCGTCATACCGGCAGGCGCCAAAGTAGGTGGAGATCCATACCACGTCGTCCGCCGGGCTGGCGCCCGTCACAATGACGTGAATAATCCCGTCGTCGCGATACAGGTCGATCTCCATCTCGCCGTCGGGGTCGAGGTAGTCCTTCCAGCGGCCCGTCGCCAGATCGTACTCGAGCATGCCGCTCCCCCACACGGCCAGGTAGACCTTCCCGTTCCCCACGGCCACGTTATAGTTCCAAATCTCTTCCATGGGGGAGTTCTTTTCGTTGAAGATCGCCCACTCTCCGGTCACGGTATTGAAGCGGCTCGTGCCGGTCGTGGTCGCCGCCCAAATGTATTCGTCCTGCACCGCCACGCCGTAGACGACGTCGTTCACCAGTCCGCTGTTCAACTGATGCCAGTGGTCGAAACGGCCGCCGCTGAACCGGGCGAGACCGCCGCCAAACAAGCCCAGCCAGACGTCACCCGTCTTTTTGTCGACGTCGATGGCGGTGATCACCTTCCACGGCAGCCCATCCTTCTCCCCCCAGCTCTTGATCTTCCCGGTCCGCTTGTCGAGCATCGCCAGACCGTCTTCGGTGCCCATCCAGACGCGCGGCCCATCGGCCTTCACGGCAAAAATGTGGTCGTTCGGCAAACCGTCGGCTACCGTGAACTGCCTCCACTTCGTATACACATAAGGCAGCTTCACCGGTTCGGTAGCCGTTAGCGGGCCGGATAGGGCAACCGCCAGACCGATAAACGCGACAATCCGCATCTTTCTTCCTCCCGTCAGAGCGTTTTCAGAAACTCAACCAGATCGTTGAGCTGGTCCTTGGTCATGTCGTTGGTCACCCCATGCCTGTCGTCTGGGTTGTACACGGTCCAGATTCGCTCGAGCGTCGCCGCCATGCCGTTGTGCAGGTAGGGAGCCGAGTCGTAGATGTTGTTCAAATGCGGGACGTCGAAGTTGCCCGTGCGGTCGAAGGACATCTTCGTGCCCACATCGTGCCGCTTCCGGTCGGTGTAGTAAGGCGGAAAGTGGCATGTAACGCAACGGCCCAGTTCGGGCATGGTTCGACCGTCATTGGTCGTCGTGCGATTGAAGATTTCCTTGCCGCGGCGTTGCGCGGGGGTCAACGCGGCCCCGAGCGGCCGGAACCGGTTGGGAGGACGCGGAATCGTGGTGACGTAGTAATCCACAGCGGCCAGTTGCTCCGGCGTGAAGGGTGCCAGGCGCGTGAAAAACACCGCCAGGCGGGCCCCGCACTGACGCGACAGGCTGGGATTCGTGCCTTCCCATTTGAACGGCGCCGTGTCGAGAATGCCCCGCAGAGTGCGGTTGTCCACCGGCTCGATTCCGATGCCATTGGCCTCGATATCGTATGTCATCCCGTCCACGTGGCCGTCGGGATGACAGGAGTTGCACGAGTACTGTCTGTGAAAGGTGACGAACGCGTTGTGGAACAACTGTTCGCCCCAACGCTGCTTGGTGATTGCTTTCGGGCCTCCGAGGTCCACCGTGCCCGTCATCTCCATCTTCGCCAGATCGATGACGCCGAGCGTGTCGTCGAGCGTATTGGCCACAAAAGCGCGTCTGCCATCGGGCATGATCAGGATGGCGCGCGGGTTCTTGCCGGTGGGGATGTGTTTGACGACGAACTCCGTCGGGTAGCCGAGGTGGTTCGGCAGCACGTGTTGACGCTCGTACCGCGGCAGTCTCCCGATCAGCGACAGCAGTTTTTCGACATCCACAACGGCGATGCGGTCCGTACCGGAACTCGTGACGAGGGCGTAGCGGCCGTCCGGGGTGCAGGCGATATCGGTCGCATCGGAAAAGCCCATGTCGGGTTCGTCCAGCAGCGCCTCGTCGACGCGCCCGTCGCGCCAGACGACCGCCAAGCCGTTGGTAATCGTCCAGCCCTGCGACAGGCGCGTCATGGGGACCGTGCCCTTCGTGCGGTTCAGGGTGGCGAGCGCGAATCTGCCGCTCGGATGCCAGGCTACCCCCATCATCAAGTTGGCGTCCGGCACGACCGCGCGCTCCTCGACGGCGGCCCGGTCCGTTGCGATCGCCGTAACCTCGGACTCGAACGGCTGGCGCAAAGGAGCGAACTTCGCCTTCATGTTCGTCACCAGGATCCGCTGTGCGTCCGGTGACATGGCAAGCGACCAGGGGCCGTTGCTCGCGCTCAGGTTCTTGATCCGCTTGAGGGACTGAATGTCGAACACCGAAATGTCGTTCGACGACGTGTTCAAAACGTAAAGCAGCTTCCCTGCCGCATCGGCAAGCACGCCATGCGGTTCGTTTCCGGCCTTGAGCGTCGCGACCACCTTGCGCGCCGCGGCGTCTATCACGGAGACCGTATCGTCGAGGCGATTGGTCACGAACGCCAGCCGGCCGTCGGGAGTGAATGTCACGCCGGTGGGGTTGCCCCCGACCGGGATTTCCGCGACCTTCCGCAACATGCCGGGATCGACTACGATCACGCTATCGGCCGCCTCGCACGTGACGTAGATTTCCCGCCCGCCGGGCCGCAGCGCCATGCGGACCGGGGTCTTGTAGCGTGGATCTTGCGCCACCGGGGGAAGCTTGGTTGGATGGGCGATCTTCTTCATCGCATCGGAGAAATCGAAACTCCCGCCATGCCCCGGGTGGCAGTGCGTGCAAGTCTCCCGTGCCGGCTTTTGCATGCCCGCCGCTAGAGCCGAGCGCTCGTCCCGCATGATCGCGTCGGCCATGTAGTCGCTGCCCGCGCCATGGCAGGCCTCGCAGCCCACGCCCTCGTCGAGGGTATAACCGTCGAGGCGGGCGCCGCCTTGCGTGGTGGTGTGACACTTCAGGCACTCCACGCTGCTTTGCGGGTCGGCGATGCCCCTGCCGGAAGCGATCTCCTTAGCCTTTGCAGTGCCGAGAACGGCCCATGCGCCTGCGTGCGGGCTCATGCGCCACACGCTCCACTGGTTGCCGAGGGCCGGTCCGCGGTGGCACTTGCCGCACGCCATGACGCCGGCGTATTTGGGTCCCTTCGTTTTAGCGTCGACCGGAGCCAGGCCGGACACGGGGCCGGGTCGCGGATTCGGCAACAGCGGGTGGAGCAGGAGGGGCCAGCCCTTCTTCACGTCCAGTGGCGGCTGATTCAGGACGGCCACGTGCGACCCCTTCTCGATATGGCAGTTGATGCAGAAATCCTGGTCCGGCATCCGCAAGCCAGCCTTCATCGCCATCTGCCGGTCCTTCATGACCTCCAGCGAAGCGTACTCGCTGCCCGGGCCGTGACAAAGCTCGCATTGCACACCATCCTGGATGTGGAAGGTTTCGTCTTTCTCCCAATCCTCGGCGCTCCAGGCCGTGGCGTGGCACCCCAGGCAGATGGCCGAGTCCTGTGGCAGGGTCCGCAGACCGCTCAACTTCGCGATCTCGGGCCCTTCCGACTTGGCGAGTACGGCGAATGCCGCGCTGTGCTTGGAGAGCAGCCACTTGTCGTATTGGCCGCCAGTGCCGGCGGCGGAGTGGCAACCGGCGCAGACGCGCACCCCCACGTACACCGGCTTTTTGGGGGCCGCCTGCAATGCTGCCCAACTTACTACCAGCAACGACGACGCCGCGGCATATAGAGCAATCCGGTTCATCGCTTGACTCCGTTGGCTTTGGCCTCATGCGTCAGTTTCAGGAACTGATTCGCCTTGACGTGTTCCATCCTCTCCGCGGCTCCGTCCGGCCACCGGATCTCGACGGAGTCGGCATACTGGGCCTTTCCGAGCCCGAAGTGCGCGCGCGGGTCGCCTTGCGACATGTAGCCCCGCATCGGAACCACGTCCTCGATCTGTTTCAGCGACCCCGTCGTGACCGTGACGCGGGCGCCGATTGCGTCGCGAACGCCGGTGGGGAACTTCAGCTTGGCGTCCACGGTAAGCCAGTTGTTCACCCGGTTGCCTCCGTCATTGCGGAGCAGAATCGGGCGGTCGTTCAGGTTCGAGATCACCAGGTCGATGTCGCCGTCATTGTCGATATCCGCCCAGGCTGCCCCGCGTCCCACATGTTTCTCCTTGAAGTGCTGGCCCGAGCGGTCGGAGACGTCCTCGAATCTCCCGTTCCCTTCGTTCCGCATCAGAGTGTTCTCCTCCACGTATTCGTGGTGGGCGTCGCCGTGCGTGGTGAAAAGGTCGAGCCATCCGTCGTTGTCGTAGTCGAAGGCAACCGCGCCCCATCCAGCGTACTGAGCCATGGCCAGGGAAAGTCCGCTGATTGCCGTCCGATCGACGAAACTGCGCCGGCCCTTCTCGATAGTCTGCATGTATAGAATGCAGTAGTTCAGGTTCGGAATGAAAATGTCGAGCAACCCGTCGCGGTTGAAATCGCCAACCACCGGCCCCATGGACGAAACACCCTGACCGTTCTCGCCGTACGCAACCCCATAATCGAGAGCGTTTTCGATGAAGGCGCCCTTCCCGGTGTTCTCGAAGTAGTGGTTCTCCATCGCGTCGTTCGTCACAAAAATGTCGAGTAGTCCGGCGTTCCGGAAATCGGAGGCAGTGACGCTCATGGCGCGGCCTTCCTTGAACACGCCCGCTTCCTTCGTTACGTCGGTAAACGTGCCATCGCCATTGTTGCGATACAGCGCGCTCGGCTGCGGGCTGTAGCTCAGGGGGCCGGGATAACCCGCGGCCGGGTAATAGTCGCGGAACTTGCCGTCGTCGTAGAGGATGTAATTGGCGACGAAGACGTCCAGAAGGCCGTCGTTGTTGTAATCGAACCAGACCGCCGACAGGCTCCAGCGCGGGTCGTCGAGGCCGGACTGCTTGGAAACGTCCGTGAAGGTCCCGTCGCCGTTGTTGTGATATAGGATGTTGCGGCCGTAGTTGAGGACGTACAGATCCACGTGGCCGTCGTTGTCGTAATCGGCGGCCGAGCAGCCCGAGCTGAACACGCCGTTGCCACCGACGCCGGCCTGTTCGGTTACGTCGGTGAAGGTACCGTCGCCATTGTTGCGGTACAGCTTGTTCGAGAGCTTCCCGCGGAGGTCGCGGCCTTCGTTGCTCGATACGTTGTTCGTCCAGGTTCCGGTTACGAAGTAAAGGTCCATGAGACCGTCGCCGTTGTAGTCGAAAACGCACACGCCGCCGCCGGTGCCCTCCACGATGTTGTCCAGGTTGTGGTCGCCATAGCTGTGTTTGAAGGTGATCCCCGCCTGCTTCGTGATGTCGGTGAATGTCGGAAGATCCTGGGCAGGCTGAGCGCCGATGCCGATCGCAAGCATCGCCACGGCCCCGGCGGCCAGGATTGCTATCCACAACAGTCTCATGGTTGTCCTCCCGATGCGCCTGGCCTGGCGTTGGTCCCATCGGAGGGCAGCCCGTTGAACTGCGCTCCGAGGTCGATCCATTCGACGATCGCCCGCCGTTCCTCATCAGTCAGAAGAGCGGAGCCGGCCGGCGGCATCCGTGGCGGGGCGGGAAACGCTTCGAGCTTGTCCCACGGCCGCGCCGTATTCTCGCCGGAGATAGCCCAGACAAGCTGGCTGGTTCGCGCGCGGCCCGGATCCACGTACTTGCCGCGATCGGCCGGCGCCGGCGTCGCGGGTCTTGCCAGCAGGCTCCGGTAAGCGGGAGAGAAATCCCCGTTCCCGAGGCTGCGGCGGGCATCCGCTTCACCCAGTAACGGCGGAACGGCCCCGCCGTGGCACGCCCGGCTCGCACATTTAGCGGTGAGGATGGGCTGTATATCCCGGCGAAAGTCCACGGTCCGGCGCCGCTCGGGCGGGAGCATGAGTTCCGCGGCATCGTGCCCGAGCGCTTTGGCAAACACGTTCTCAGGCGTGCGCTCGCCGTCTTCGTGGCACCCGATGCAGCCGCGGTTCTCCTTGTTCTTCGCCCAGATCCATGCGCTCGTGCGGAGCGCCATGCCATCGCGGTCCACAGCCTGCAACTGAATGGGCGTATTCGGCGGCGCCAGCACATGAAAAGAGCCATCGTCGTCAAGTTCCAGGTCGCCCAACAGGCGTTTCTGAATCATTCCGGATAGGCTGTCGGCAGTCGCCCCCGGACCGTCCGGGAAGGCGCCTGCCGAACGCGGCAACCCCTCGATCACACGAATCCGCCGAGCCGTGCCCGGCGGCATCCATTCCCGCTTAAGGTCGTTTTCGTATACGCTCAGGCAATACAGCTTCGACCAGTTCTGGTCGTCCTCGACAACGGACGAATGCCCATCCGGCTCGGGACGCTCCGCCAGAACCACTGCTTGAATACTGTGATAGCCCGCTTGGGAGAAGACGAGCGTCCGCGATCCAGATTCCAGGTCGAGGCGGTAAATGGCATGTGCGCCGCCGTCCGCGGATCGTCTCGAAACCAGGATGGAGCCGTCCGGCAGGGGCGACGGCGAGTGAAACAGACCGTCCGCTGGCGCCGTGATCGCCCGGTAAGAATGCAGATTGCGGCGCAGGTTGAGAACGCCAATGTTGCCCGCGCCATCCCACGCCAGACGCCTGGATTCCACAAACACCACCGCGCCTTTCGAGGTGGCGCACGCCATGTGTTTGATGCGCAGCCCCTGCGTTCCGGAAAAGGCGGCGTAGTCGGTCCCGTCAAGATGGACGGCGAACAGATCGATGCGGCCCAGGACTCCGTGCTCCAGTTGGCTGCGCTGCCAGTTGGAGAACAGAATGCGGCCGTCCTGCATTTGAAACGGATCGTAGCTGGCCGACATTCCGTAGGTCAGCCGCCGGAGTCCCGACCCGTCAAATCGCACCGAATAAAGGTTCGTCGCCGCCGGAGAGCCGTACTCGTTGAGTTCGCCGGCGGCATCGCTTACGAAAGTGACTTGGTAGGAAGGATGAGCGTCATTGAGGTAGAACAGGGCCGACTGGTACATTGGGCTCCGGCAGTTCCCCGCGTCATGCGTGATCTGGTGAACGCCGGATCCGTCGGTCGCCATTTCGAAAATGTTCCACCGATCACTCACCGTTCTCTTAGCCGCGAAAAGGATGCTCTTCCCGTCGAAAGAAATCGCCGGGTCGGCGGCGCTTTCGAAGCCGGCCGTCAGCACGCGCGTGGAGCCGTCCTTGCTCAGCAGAGCAAGTTGGCCGCCATCGCCATACGAGGCGCGAATCATCCCGCCGGCGGATGATCCGGCGCCCGCCACCCGCGCCACTGGAATCTGGGTGAAGACGATTCCGCCATAGCCGGGCGCGTAACGAGAAATATCTGGACTCGCTGCTTTGGCGCGCTCGCCGCCCAACCGTGCTGCCGATTGAGGTTTCGTTCCGCCGCCGGCGGCAAGCGCCCCCGCGATGAGCAGCAGGATACCGCCGATTGCAGGCCACCTTCCGTTCTGGCTACGCATTCCCATGTACTCCAAGGTCGCGTGCCTTGGCGCAGGAGACGAGCTCTCTCGTCTAGGTCCCTTGGCTCCGGAACATCGCTATTGCCTCGATCTCGACCAGCAACTCGGGTCGGCAGAGAATGGCCTGGATTCCCGTTGAAGCGGGTAGCGGATCGAGCGCCTCCTGCCGGTAGAATGCCGTTCGTTCTTCATTAAACGCCGCGTAATCCCGCTCGATGTCGCGCAGGTAACAGGTGGTCCGCACGATATCTTTCCACGTTGCTCCCTCCGATTCGAGCAACTTCGTGATGTTCAGGAACGTTCGCCGGCACTGCGCGCGGAAGTCGCCGATGTGAACTGACACCCCGCCTTCGTCCACGCTGGCCGTTCCCGAAATCAACAGAATGACGACCCCGCCCAGGTCGATTCTCAGGCCGCGCGAAAAAGAGCTCGGCTTCGCGTAGCAGAAGGCCTCATTCAGAACTTCCGGCGCGCTGATCGCTCGCTTCTCGACTCCAGCCGCTCTGCCGGCGGCTTCAAGCACCTCGGTGATAGTCACGTAGAAAACCTCCCTGAACTGGTCCGGAGTACTGGCTCGCGCCCCCCGGCGATATGATTAAGACCCGAGCCAGACGATAGCATCAGGCCTGAAACTAGTAAATAGTAGATTACTACTAGTTGCACACAGATGTAAAACACACCTAGGACGACCTGCCCTTGGGTAATCCGTCCAAGCCCAGCGCACGGCGGCCAACCCCTTGAAAAAGCAAGGGAAAGCGGTTCCCGCGTCGCACGGAAGAAGCGCCATCGGCAAACGCGCGTTGCGCCGGATCGATCAAAAGCTGCTTGACAATCGCGTCCCATTAGATGCATGTTACATCTAGTCGTGGGATTTCCGTATGACCTGCGCCATCTCGGTGTTGCTCGTCGATGACCACCCGCTTCTCCGAAAGTGCCTGCGGAGAATGCTCGAAGACGACCCCGAACTCGCGGTTGTCGGCCAGGCGAGCGATGGCGCGGAGGCCGTGGAACTCGCGCGGCAACTGGCGCCCCAAGTCGTTGTCATGGACCTTGCGATGCCCGTCATGAACGGTATTCAGGCGGCCAGACACATCCTGCGGCTGGCGCCGGCAACGGCAATTCTGATGCTCAGTATGAGCGCGGACGAAGCGAGCGTTCGGAGCGCGTTTGAGGCCGGAGCCCAGGGGTATCTGCTGAAGAACGCTGCCGGCCTCGATCTGGGCAGCGCAGTCAAGGCCGTGGCAACGGGCGAGCGCGTGCTCGATCTGGGACCGATGGATTGCGAATCCCGCCGAGTTTGAACAAGCCCTTCAGAATCAAAGGAGAGGTCCAAGTGGTCAGAAGAACTCGCACGCCAATGACTCCGGGGAACTTCCACAGCCGGCGCAGCCGTCGTTACCGCTGCGCCAGTGGGGAAGAACCTCGATAGCTGAAAACGGGAAACGTCTCACGGAGTCCGCGCCAGGCAATCTTCGCGGCATGTTAAGCTAGCTCGTGAAAGCCGATGCCAGATTCGACGCCCCAGCGTTGGACATCGCGACCACGGGCTGCGGGACGGTTCTCTCCTCTCATCGCCGGAACCTCCGGGGCGGCGCCGGCGTTCGTTCTGCTCATTTCACTTCTCGCGCCATTTAGTCTCGACTTCCTCCCCCTGCTCCAACGTGAAAACAGTTCTTGCGGAATGGCGTGCTGCAAGGGGACCGGCGTTTGCCGTTGCCGCAGGACGCGGCCGGCCGGGACCGGCGGCCCGCTCTGGAGAGATGCTTCGCGGTGC
>CAIRXZ010000084.1 GCA_903882645.1 uncultured Acidobacteriia bacterium
GACGCCGGAAGGCGTCATCGCGGGCCAAAAGGCCCGACCCCACGCGGGAGGCGCGGACGCGGATCGGGAATGAACTCCAGCGGCAGGCGATAGCGCCCGATGCCACATACTTTTCCGTGAGCGAACGTCCGCATCAATGGCGGAGCGGACACGCTGGTCCGCGGCCGACGCCGGCCTGCCCAGGTCTTCGAACGCGCGATGTTGTGCTCGCGGGTGGGAACCGCTCACGGTCGCGGCTCCGACGGGGGTTTGAGCGCGAACGAGCGGCTTGTCAATAGCAGCGAATTTCGCGGTCAGGGAACCAGGTTTCCCGGAGACTCGATTCTTCGAGCGAAGAGCGGGTCCAGGGGGACCTGCGCGGACCAGGAGGTCCGCCCCACCAATTCGGCGGCATTCCCGATATTGGGAAAAGCGTGTGGCGTTGGGCGAAAGCGCCTGCCCGACCGCCCCCTACCGCAGGTTGAACTTCTTCATCTTGTAGCGCAGGGTGTCGCGGGTGATGCGCAGGAGGCGGGCGGCTTGAGTCTGGTTGCCGTTGGTCTTTTCGAGCGCGCGGGCCAGCAGGCTGCGCTCGTTCTCCTCGAGCGAAAGGCCGTCGGCGGGCATGGCCGCCGCGGCGGAAGCGCCCGCCGGCATGCTCGTATCCGGGCACGAAATGGCGATGGGCAGGCTCGGCGGCGTGATCAGGGCCGACTCCTCCAGGATCATCGCGCGTTCGATGGCGTTGCGCAATTCGCGAACGTTGCCGGGCCAGTCGTGCGAGAGCAACAGCTTGGCCGCTTCGTCGTCGACGCCCTCGATGTTCCGCTTGAACTTGCGGTTGTAGTGTTCGATGAAAAAGCGAGTGAGCGGCAGGATGTCGTCGGTGCGGTCGCTCAGCGGCGGGATCAGAATCTGGATGACGTTCAGGCGGAAGTACAGATCCTGGCGGAAGGCCCCTTCCTTGACGGCCTCGCGCAGGTTCTTGTTGGTGGCGGCCACCACGCGCAGATCGAGCTGGATATCCTTCAATCCGCCCAGCCGCCGGAAGCTCTGCTCTTCCAGAACGCGCAGCAGTTTGGCCTGGAGCATCAGCGGAATCTCGCCGATCTCGTCCAGGAACAGGGTGCCCTTGTCGGCCAACTCGAAGATGCCGCGCTTCTGGGAGCGCGCGTCGGTGAAAGCGCCCTTCTCGTAGCCGAACAGTTCGCTTTCCAGCAGGGTTTCCGGAATGGCCGCGCAGTTGATGGAGATGAACGGCTCGGCCTGGCGGACGCTCTGGTAGTGGAGCGTCTTGGCGACCAGATCCTTGCCGGTTCCGTTGTCGCCCTCGAGCAGGATGGTGGTGGCTTCGCTGGCCGCCACCCGCCACACGAAGTTCAGGACATCGCGCATGGCGGTGGATTCGGCGATCACCTCGCGCTTCTGCGGCGCGGCCTCTTCGGTGATGTCCTTGATGGTGGCCACGACGCCGCTCAGTTGGCCGTCGTCGCCGAACATCTGGGTGGTTCTCATCACCACCAGCCGCTCCTTCCCGTTATGGGTGTGCAACCGGACGGTGCAGTGCGGCGCCGAAGGCGTCTGGCTCAGCCCCACCAGCATCCCGCAGCCCGGTTCGCACGAGGAGCACCGGAAGACGTCCTGGCAATGCTTGCCGAGCAGTTCCTCGGAAGCCATGCCGAAGAGTTTCTCCGCGGACCGATTCACTCCTGTTATTCGGAATTCCGGGTCGTATAAGACCAGTGCGTCGGAGAGCTGGTCGAAAACGGACTCCAAGACGCTGGTTTTCTGCCAACCTGGCATTAGTTTGGACATCTCTGCAGCTTGTTTCCAGTATAGCAGCCCTCTGGGTCAATTGGCCCAACAGGCGGCCTTGTCGGGGGAAATCGCCCCTACTTCGGCGGGGGAAGCCTCGACAAATCCTACAGATAGCGCAAGCGGCTCCGTGGCGATGCAATTGCTACCTTGCGGGACTGGAGAGCTTATGTCCAGATTGAAGATCGTATTGCCCGCCGCCATCCTGATGGGTGGTTTCCTGCTGTGCACGACGGCCTCGTTCGGCACTATCGAATACCAGAAACAGACAAAGAAACCCTGCGCGTACTGCCACGTGCAGAACCCGCCCAAGAAAGGCGACCCGAAGGCCAAGGAGATGACGGACGCCGGCAAGTATTTCAACGAAAAGAAGACCCTCGACGGTTACGTGGAGAAGAAGTAATCCCCCGAAGGCGGGGCGTGGAGCCGGCCATGTTGCAGACGGTTCAGCTAGCGATCTCCGACGGCGCCTTCTCGGCGGCCGTTCGAGACGCTCTGTGCCGCAGTTGCGCATGGCACGTCGAGCTGGTCGACCGCCCGGACCCCTCCCAGAACTGCGTTCTGGTCCTGGACGAGTTGGCTTTCGAGGGGCTGATACCGCCCCTGAACAATCCCGAGCGGGTGGTGCTGATTGCCCGCAAGGATACGCATGAATTGATGGCTCAGGCTTGGGAAGCGGGGATCGTCTCCGTGGTATCGGCGGACGATCCCATCAATACCGTCCTGCTTGCGATCATGGCGGCGGCGCTTCGCGTTGCAAAATTCCACGTAGTTGGCAGCTCGAGTGGAATTTCCCCCACTCACGGATCCGGGCCTGGGCCAATATCCCCACAGAATCGAGCTTGTGGCTCCAAGCGCCTGCGAACTCCGTAACTTAGCCAGCGCCGTGGACTTCCGTATGCGCAACTTTCTACTCGGAAGCTGTGAAATAATAGCCCGCAAGCGGGCTCGGCAGGCGGAACCGCCTGCCCCACCACTGCAAACACAGGACTTCCAGAGGTGGCGCAGGCGGTCTCGCCTGCGTTTCGCGATTATTTCACAGCTTCTCGGGAGATGCGGCGATTGAGGAGCGGGAACGAATGAGGAAGCGGGCATCGGTACGGGCCGGTTGGGCGTTTCTTGGCCTGTTATTGGGCCCCGCGGCCGGTCTGCGCGCCGCGGAGCCGCCGGCCGTGGACTGCGCATCCTGTCACGATGAGGGGCAGAAGCTCCCGAAGAGCGCTCACGCGGGGCTTTCCTGCGACACCTGTCACGACGGCTATAACGCCGCCACCCACCCCGCGGGCATCACCAAGCCCGCCTGCGACACGTGCCACGCGGATGAGGCCGGCGATTACGCCAACGGTGTGCATGGCCAGGCCCGCAAGAGCGGCAACGACGGCGCTCCGGATTGCTCCGTGTGCCATGGGGGCGCGCACGAGCTGGTCGACCCCAAGTCGCAGGCGTTTCGCATCGCGACGCCGAGTACCTGCGGCATGTGCCACCCCGATGTCGTCGAGCAGTACCAGGCGAGCGTACACGGGCAGGCCTTGGCGCGCGGCGTCACCCAAGCTCCGCTGTGCACGGATTGCCACGGCGAGCACAAGATCATCAAGCACACCAACGAAGCCTCCCCGGTGAGCACCGCGCACATCCGCGACACCTGCGGAAGCTGCCATGGCGACGTGCGTTTGACGCGCAAGTTCGGACTGCCCTCCGACCGGCTGATCAGCTTCGATTCTTCCTACCACGGATTGGCGGCCAAGGCGGGATCGCAGACGGTGGCGAACTGCGCGAGCTGCCACGGCGTCCACAATATTCTGCCCTCGTCGGATCCGAAGTCCACCATCAACCCGCGCAATTTGCCCCAGACCTGCGGCAAATGCCATCCCGGCGCCGGAACGCGCTTCACTATCAGCCAGGTACACGTGGCCGCCGAAGGCTCCGCCGAGCCGCCCGCTTTGCGCTGGGTGAGGCAGTTCTACCTTCTGGTGATCCCGGTCACGCTTGGGCTGATGCTGCTGCACAACGGCGGCGAATGGCTGCGCAAGCTCATCCGGCTGCGCTTCCGGGCCTATCGCGAAACGCCCAGGCCCGGCCCCGCGGCCGGGCGCGGCGAACTCCGCATGCTGCCCTTTGAACGCGTGCAGCACGCCGTGCTGGCGTTGTCCTTCCTCACGCTGGTCTGGACCGGTTTCGCTCTCAAGTACCCCGAACAATGGTGGGCGCGCCCGCTGCTGTTGATGGAGGGCAGGTACTCCATGCGCAGCCTGATCCATCGCGCGGCCGCCGCGGTGTTTATTGGCATCTCGGCGACGCACGTGGTTTCGCTGATCGTCAGCCGGAAGCTGCGCCGCCATTGGAAGGAGATGCTGCCCAACATCGACGATCCTCGCGAGGCGCTGGCGAATTTCGCCTACAACCTGGGTCTTGGGGACCGACAGCCGCCGCGCTCCGCCCACAGCTACGTGGAGAAGTCCGAGTACTGGGCCGTGGTTTGGGGGGCGGTGGTCATGGCCGCCAGCGGAAGCCTGCTGTGGGCCAACAACATCGCCCTGAAGCTGCTCCCCAAGAGCTGGCTCGACGTGGCCACCTCCGTCCATTTCTACGAAGCGGTGCTGGCCACCCTGGCGATTTTGATCTGGCACTTCTACTCCGTGATTTTCGACCCCGACGTCTACCCGCTGAACACCGCCTTCCTGACCGGGCGCAGCGTGAGGAAAGAAGAACCCGGGCATCGCGGCGACGAGGCGCGGGGGACTGGGGACTGATACTCGATAATTAGAACGATGACTCCCAACAATCCCGAATCCAGGGGCGCGGGCTGGTTGTCCCCGATCATACACCTATCCAACAACTGGATTAGCCTGACCGGGGTCGTGATGGTCACCACCACCACGGTCTTCTGGCTCTTCCTGCTGCCCATTACGCTGCGCGGCCAGACCGAGAACCCCTACATCGGGATGCTGGCTTTTCTGGCGATCCCCGCGCCGTTTTTCGCGGGCCTGATTCTGATCCCCCTGGGCATCTGGCTCAAGCGCCACCGCGAAGGCCGTACCGGGATCCCTCCGCTCGACCGCGGCGGCGTACGCTGGAGCAATCCCGAAGTGCGCCGGCTGGCCTACTTTTTTGGCGTCAGCACCGTGATCAACATCGTGATCGCGAGCCAGCTCAGCTATGGCGCGGTGAACTACATGGACACCACCACGTTTTGCGGCAAGACCTGCCACAACGTGATGCAGCCCGAGTACACGGCCTACCAGAATTCGCCGCACGCCAAAGTGGAGTGTGTCAAGTGCCACATCGGGCCGGGCGCGGGATGGTTCGTACGCAGCAAGCTCTCCGGCGTCGGGCAGGTGTTCGCGGTAACCTTCAACACCTACCCGCGCCCCATCCCGACGCCGGTTCGTAACCTGCGCCCCGCGCGCGAAACCTGCGAGGCGTGCCACTGGCCGCAGAAGTACGGCGAGGACCGCGTGCGCGTGATCACGACGTTCGCGGACGACGAGAAAAACAGCGCCACCAAGACCGTCCTGCTCATGAAAATCGGGGGCGGCAACAACGGCATCGGCATTCACGGCACGCACCTGGGACCGGGCGTGCGAATCCACTACTGGAACTCGGACGAAGCGCGGCAGAACATCCCCTGGGTGGAATACAACACGCCGGACGGCAAGACCGTGACTTTCGCCGCGCCCGAGGCCAAGCCCAACGGCGAAGGCCGCGACATGGACTGCATGGACTGTCACAACCGCCCATCGCACACCTACGAACTGCCGGACCGGGCCGTGGACCACGCCATGAACGCGGGCCTGATTTCGGCCTCCCTGCCGTTCGCCAAGAAGAAAGCGGTGGAGATTCTGAAGGCCAACTACGCCTCGCGCGACGATGCCGCGCGGCGCATCCCCGAAGCGTTCGCCGCCTGGTACCGCCAAAGCTACCCGGAGATCTGGGCGCGCAGCCAGGCGCAAGTGAGGTCCTCCGGCGCCGAGGCGCTGGCGATTTACAACCGCAACATCTTCCCCGACATGAACGTAACCTGGGGCCACTATCCCAACAACCTCGGACACGCGGATTTTCCCGGCTGCTTCCGCTGCCACGACGGCAATCACTCCGCCAAGAGCGGCGCCTCGATCACGCAGGACTGCAACGCCTGCCACAATCTGCTGGCGATGGACGAAGCCAACCCGAAAGTGCTGACCGACCTGGGGATCACGGAAGCCAAGGCGCCGGAGTTGCGGTAGGGGGCGCCTTCTCGACGGCGCATTCGTGGAGCGAGCCTCCGGCTTGCCATGCCGCCATTCCTGGCGGCATCGTCTCAATGGCCGGCACATGCCCGCAAGAAAGCGGGCATGGCAGGCCAGGAGGCCCACTCCACGGAAGCCGGAAAAGGTGAAAACTAAACCCTACTCGCCGCGGGTCTGGAAGGCGGCCATGAGGGCCGCTCTCCGTTGTTCTGAAACGACAAACAAGTTCTCGGGGTAGCGGCGGTACATCATCATGCGGCCGTAGATCTCGCCCTCCTTGCTGTCGTTCAGGGCGAATCCGGCGAGATATTGCAGGCGCAGGTTGCCGTCGCGGTTGATCTCGGCATCCAGAAGCCAGGGCTTCAGGTCGGAAGCCTGGCCGGCGTACGTGCCCAGCATTTGGATGGCCGACATGAACCCCACTTCCCGCAGCGATTGCGCGACGGCCTGGTAGGCCGGCTGCGCCAGGAGGTCCTCCATCGCGTCCGCGTCGATCCTCAGGGGGCCGGCCCGGCCCAGCATCACCAGGTCGTAACCGCCGCCGTTGAGTTCGTTGGCGAAAATGGCGCCGTCGGGAAACACGGTGAAGAACGTCGCGATCTCGCTCCGAACGGTATCCACGTCGCTCTCATAGAGCGGGACCCACTGCGTGACCACGCCGCCGGGATTCAACCGGCCCTTCACCATCTCGAAGTACTCCTGGGAATACAGCGTCGCGCTTCCCTTCACGAACGGGTGGATCGGGTCCGAGGTGATGATGTCGAACTTCTCCGGCGTTGTCAGGATGTAGTGGCGCGCATCGTCGTAGATCACTTGGGTGCGGCGATCATCGAGCACGTCGTAGTGCTCGCGGTGGAAGTACTGTTTCGCGGTCTTCGGGATGATCGGCTCCATCTCGCAGATCACGATCCGTTGAATGCCGGGGTGCAGAACGAACGTGCCCGCGGTCACGCCCGCGCCGAAGCCCACGATCAGCGCCGAGCGCGGCTGGCCGTGGATCAGCGACGGGAGGTGGCCCAACATGCGCTGCAAGCGCATGTCGTAAGGCTCGGTGGAGGCCTCTACCTTGCCGCTGACGTGGAACTGGATCGCGCCGTCGTTCCATCGCGTGATGGCGATAGACGAGTTCATGCCTTCCGCCGTGTAGAGGACCTGCGAGCGGCCCGTCGATGTGGTCATGCGGCGCCCGTAGGCGATCAGCTCGCCCGGAACATCGGCCACGCGCGACGCCATGAGGACCGCGCAGCAGGCAGCGGCCGCGAGCAGCGCGGCGCCGGCCGCGGAACGCGCGCGCCAGACCAGCGGCGCCAGGACGGTGAGCGCGCTCACTGTGCAAATCCCGATCAGGACGCTCTCGCTATGCCGCGTGCCGATCCAGGGAATCAGGATCATGCTGAAAGCCAGCGCGCCCAGGATCGCGCCGCCGGTGTTGGCCGCGTAAATGCGCCCGACCAGACGGCCCGGATCGCCGCCGCGCGGAGAGGCCGCCGCCAGGGCCAAGGGGAAGCTGGCGCCCCAGAGCAGCGCCGCGGGTAGAATGGCCCACAGGCAGCGCGCGATATCCAATTGGAAGGTGTACCAGAGGCTGGTGGAAAGGAAGGGATTGATGGGCCAGTACGGCAGGGAATCGGAGAGCATCCAGGCGGTCCAGGCGACCGCCGCGGCCAGCGCGAGTTGGCAGCAGCCCATGGCGATGCGCGGCCGCGCGGCCCCGCGCAGGAACAGCGATCCCACCGCGCTGCCGATCCCCAGTCCCACCAGAAAAACCGCCAGGATGAGGGAGAACGTGTAAACCGTGGCGCCGAGCATCAGCCCGAGCAGGCGGGTCCAGACGACCTCGGCCCCCAGGGCGCTCGCGCCGGATAGAGCGATGGCCGCGTACACCGGCCAGTAGGCGGGGGTGTGCGCTCTAGGCGGCGCTTGGGCTGACGCTGTGTGCGGGCTGAGCCTGGCTAACAAAAGGCTGACGAGCGCTACGGCAACGTTGAGGGCCGCGGCGGCGACGGTCGCCGTGGTCATGTCGAACTCGCGCAGCAGGTAGAAGCCGGCCAGCAGGCAACCGAATACGGCGCCGGCGGTGTTCGAGCCGTAGAGCAAGCCCATCCAGGAGACGCCTGCGGGCGAGGTTTCGAGCCAGCGCGCCGCGGCGGGCAGCGACGCTCCCATCAGCATGGTGGGCGGCAGCAGGCAGATGGCGCAGATCAGGGCACGCAGCAGGACCGATGGCAAGCCGTGTCCCACCGCGGCCACGTAAACGCCGCTGACCAGGGGCATGCCGATCAGGGCCAGGATTCCGCAAGCCGCAATCCCCAGTTCCACGAAGGCGTACACCCGCAAAGGATGGCGAGATGCCGGCATGACGCGTGGTAGAAGCACGCTGCCGATGCACAGACCGCCCATAAAGGTCGCCAGCAGCACGCCGAGGGAAACAGCGGTGGATCCGATGACCAATTGCAGCAACTGGTACCAGACGATCTCGTAAATCAGCGCCGAGCATCCGCTGGCGGCGAACAGCAGAAGCAGCACGGGAAGATAGCGGCGCGGCGGCGCGGCGGCGATGGGAGAGGGAGTTGCCTTGGTCATGCTTGCGGGCCTGGATTTCGTGAATGCTTAGGATAGCGCAATGGGATGGGAGGGTTGGCTGGCGGGCGCGGCTGGCGCAACTGTCACGATTTCAGAAGGCGATAGGCTTGTTGACCTTCAGCGCCGTCTTCACCAACCGCCTCAGTTCCTTGATGACCAATGCGATCTCCTGCGCATCCTCGCCTGAAAGGGCGGTTACCGAGGGTAGCGCTTCTTTCAGTTGGTCAAGCTCATTGGAAAGCCTCCGGACATCCCGTACCGTGAGGTGGTCTCCGCAGTGGGTTCCGCTATAGAGCACTTTCCCCAACAGCACGGGGCACGCGCGCTTCCTCAGCACGCCTGAGAGCGTTTCGTGGAGGTGTGAGATATGGGTCGCGCTGCCGCTATAGCCCGCGGGGAGCAGCATCTGTTCGTGCTTGCACGGGGGCAAGTTCATCCACTTGTCATGCTCATCAACCTTGAGCGGATCCTTTGAGCGAATCTCAGGAGAGCCGTTGCTGGCGATATACAGCGAGCGAGGATAAGGATGCGGAACCCTCAGACGGCCCTTTTCAACGCAGTCGCAGAAGACCATCGCGTCCAGCCCCATGTCAACTCCTATGGATCGCGCGCCAGCCGTTCAGATTCGGCGCTGGGGAAGCGTTTTGTTCACGCATTGTCGACCTCTATACTCGGGTCGGTCCGGCTCCCCTTGTCCTCATCAGGCCGCAAGCTCGGGAACGACCAGCGCCCGGTCGGCCCACGGCACGGGGCTTATTTGATAATTCCGAAACGCATCGATCACGTTGCCCGAAACCGGCTGCTCCATGTCGTTCAGCATAGCGTAAGCCTTCGACTCGGGCGGCCGCGTTTGGCGCGTGTCCGACCACGCATTAATGAATGAAAGGGCGGTTTCGCGCGTCGGGCGGTTGATCGCTTGTACGATGCGTTCCGGCTGCTTGCGGGATTTCGGAATTACGAAATTGAACAGGTGATCGTAGCCGCTGATACCCGTGAACTTCACCCCTGGCGTGTACCTGATTTCACTGGCGTCCAGCCAGGCAACCACATCCTCGAAGAACAAGCTTTCCACAACCGGCTTGGCGAGGTAGAAGAGATCGTTCACGGCGAGCATGGCCTGAATGAGGCTGTGCTTCTTCAGTGGAAAGTTCTCGGCGGTCGCGCGTACCGCCAAGGCTTCGTCGTGGAGCGTTACGCCAAAGCCGTTCAGCGTCATCTTCAGGAGGTCCAGCCGCTTCTCCGTATAAAGACCGCACCCGGAGGCTTCAAGATCGTGGATGGTACAACTGTCGTCGGTGAGAACATATCCGCCGTTCTCGGCGCGGACGTAGATTTGCAGAGCGTCATTTAAACGTGGAGGTGCGGGCACGGGATTTCGGTCCCGTCCGGATTCCGGTGCGTCGAGCCGTCGAGGTCGAGCCGCATAAGAATAACCGCCTGCCGAGCCCGATTCTGGTACGTGGCCTTGGTCAGTTTGATCTGCGCGCGAGTCACATCGAGCATGAAATTCTCGCGCTTGTCGAGGGATGTCAAGGCAAGCCCAATCCCCTCACCGGCAGGCGGGAAAGTCCAATCGTTGTCATCGACAAAGCGTTTTTCCATTGCGATGAGGGAGTCAGCCTCAGCCTGCGTGATTTCGATATCAGCCATGCGCTCCCGGAAGAATCGAACCCGCCTCCGATTCTAGCGTGATTCGGCGCCCCAGGCCGACCATCAGCCAACTTCCACCCTACCGTTTGTAGATCTCCCCATCCTTCATGACGAACTTCACCCGCCGCAGCGCTGAAATGTCCTTCGAAGGGTCGCCGTCGACGGCGATGAGGTCGGCCAGCATTCCCTGCTTCACTTGTCCGATCTGCATGTGCAACACCCCGCCCGCAACCGACGTGGCGGCTTTCAGGGCGTCCAGCGGCGCCATCCCGTACTCGACCATCAGCTCGATCTCGCGGGCGTTGTCCCCGTGGGCGAAGACACCCACGTCGCTGCCGCTGAGGATGGTCACGCCGGAGGCCAGGGCGGTCTTGAAAGTGGCGCGCTTCCTCAGCATGCCCGGAGGCTCCGGCTGGCCCTTCCTCCAGCCGGCGTAGATAGCGGTGGCCTCGGTGGCTGCGAGCGTGGGGCAATACGCCACGTGGCGCTCGGCCATCAGCTTGAAGACCTCGGGCGTGCCTTCGTCGCCGTGCTCGATGGTCGCGGCGCCGGCCAGGGCGGCGCGGCGCATGCCTTCGGCGGTGGTGGCATGCACGGACACCGGCACGCCCGCGCTGTTGGCGGTTTCCACGGCCAATTTCATCTCGTCGAGCGAGAAGGTTGGGTGCGCCCCCGTCTGCGGTCCCCAACGGTAATCGCCGTAGAGCTTGATCCAGTCCGCGCCGTGGCCGATCTGGTCACGCACAACGCGCGTGAGGCCATCCACGCCATCGGCCTCCTCGGCGCCCTGCGGAACGCGCCATTCGAGCGCGAAGCCTTTGGGGGCATACGCGCCGGTGGCCACGATCGCGCGAGTCGAGGCCAGCACCCGAGGACCGGGAATAATGCCTTGGGCCACGGCTTGCTTCAACTCGACGTCGGAGTACCCCGCGCCCTCGGTTCCGAGGTCGCGCACGGTGGTGAAGCCGGCCATGAGCGTTGCGCGCAAGTGGTTGACCGCGCGCGCCACCCGCAGCGCCAGGCCTTCCTTGGACACCTGATCGTTCCACTCGGTCTCATTGTAGGGGTGCAGCATGATGTGCGAGTGGCCTTCCACCATCCCGGGCATCAGAGTCGCGCCCGACAACTCCACCACGTCGGCGCCCGCCGCGGCGATGCCCGCAGCCGGCCCGGCCGCTTCAATGCGTTTGCCGCTCACCCGCACCGCCCAGCCTTCGTGGACGGCATCGCCATCGAAAACGCGCGCCGGCCGCAGCACCACGGCGGCGGGATCGCGCGGCGCGGGGGCCTGCGCCGGCGCTTGAGCGGCGCCCAAGCCCACCAGAACACAAATCGCGAATAGACGGTCCACCATGGGGTAATTATAGGCGCAGACGGCCCTGGAGGATGTTATGATTTGGAATCGGTGAAGTGGCGCGGACGATCACCTTCGGTCGCCCGCCAACGGCCCTATCCGGCACCGCCACAGCCCAACTGGAGAGGAACATGTCCCTTCGCTCAAATGCCCGAGCGCTCGCTCTGGCCGCATTGCTTGCCGTCCCCGCCTTTAGCCAGACCAAGCTTCTGCGGTTTCCCGACATCCACGGCGACAAGGTGGTCTTCACCTACGGGGGCGACCTGTGGACCGCGCCGGTTGCGGGCGGCACGGCCACCCGCCTCACCTCGCACCCGGGGCTGGAGTTGTTCGCCAAGTTCTCGCCCGACGGACAGTGGATCGCCTTCACCGGACAGTACGATGGCGATGAGCAGGTCTACGTCATGCCCGCCGCGGGCGGCGTGCCCAAGCAGTTGACGTTCTATCCGGCGCGCGGTCCGCTGGCGCCGCGCTGGGGCTACGACAACCAGGTCTACGGTTGGACCAACGACGGCAAAAGCGTGCTCTTCCGGTCTTTGCGCGATTCGTGGACGCAGAGTCCCACGCACCTCTACACGGTGAGCGTCGCGGGCGGGCCGGCCGAGGTCCTGCCGATGCCCGAAT
Organism: uncultured Acidobacteriia bacterium; assembly: GCA_903882645.1. Lineage (GTDB taxonomy): Bacteria > Acidobacteriota > Terriglobia > Bryobacterales > Bryobacteraceae > BOG-224. Next base: position 12,232 of record CAIRXZ010000084.1, read on the forward strand.
CCGGCGCCGGCGCCTACTCGCCGGATGGCGCCAAGATGGTTTACTCCCCGGTATTTCGCGATTTCCGCACCGAGAAGCGCTACAGCGGCGGCTGGGCCAACCAGTTGTACATTTTCGATCTGGCTTCTCACGATGCCAGGAAGATCACCGACAATCCGCGCGCCAGCCGCGACCCCATGTGGATCGGCGACAAGATCTACTTCGATTCGGACCGCGACGGCCACTTCAACCTCTACGACTACGACGTCAAGACCGGCAAGACCTCAGAGCTCACGTCCAACAAGCAGTGGGACGTCCGCTGGCCGAGCACGGACCGCAAGCAGCGCATCGTATACGAGCTGAACGGAGAATTGCAGGTCTTCGACATCAAGAGCGGCAAGGGCGCCGCCATTTCGATTAACGTCCCCGACGACGGCGTGGCGCGACGCCCGGCGCGCGTCTCGGCCGCCAGCCTCATCGAGGACGCGGGCCTGAGTCCCAAGGGCGAGCGCGCGCTGTTCGCAGCCCGCGGAGACATCTTTACGGCCCCGGTGGAAAAGGGGGCGGTCCGCAACCTGACCAAATCGCCCGGCGCCCACGACAAGCGTCCGAGTTGGTCCCCCGACGGCGCGAAGATCGCGTTCATTTCCGACAAGACCGGCGAGGAGGAGATCTGGGTGGCGCCCCAGGACGGCTCGGCGCCGCCGGAACAGTTGACCACCGGCGGCAAAGCCATGCGGTACGACCCCGCGTGGTCGGCGGACGGCAAACGGATCGCCTTCAGCGACAAGGATGGCGTCCTCTACGTCTTGAACGTCTCCGATAAGAAGGTGACCGAGGCGGCCCGCTCGAGCCACGGAGGAATCCACGACTACGCGTGGTCGGCGCAGGGAAACTTCCTGGCCTTCAGCATGAACAACCCGAACGGGTTCAGCTCCCTTTACATCTGGAATGGCGCGGACGCCCAACTCCACAAGATCACCGGCGACTCCTTCGACTCCGGCGAGCCCGCCTGGGACCCGCAGGGGAACTATCTCTACTTTCTCAGCGTTCACGATTTCGCGCCGATCATTTCGCAGGCCGAGTTCAACTTCGCGACCAACCGCGGCCGAGGCATCTTCGCGCTGGCGCTGCGCAAGGACGTCAAGAATCCGTTCCCGCCCGAAAGCGACGAGGTGACCATCGCCAAAGAGGGAGATGCCGCCAAGAAGGACGATGCCGCCAAGAAGGACGAGGCCAAGAAGGAAGAAGCTCCCAAGGATCTCACGATCGATTTCGACGGCCTCGGCGCACGCGTAACCAGATTCCCGCTGGAAGCCGCGAACTACGCCAGACTAGCCGCGAAGACCGGCTATATTCTCTATACCGTCATGCCCACCTCTTACTACGGGCGGGAGAGCGATACCAAGATGTCCATCCGGATCTACTCGCTCAAGGATCGCAAGGAGACCGTCCTGGTGGATGGGGCCGGCGGCGGAGTCCTTTCGCGGGACGGTTCCAAGCTCCTGGTCCGCCAGGGGAAGGACTGGACCGTCATGGACGCCACGCCCACGGGCGCGAGCTCCAAGAAGACCGTGCCGGTCGCCGGCCTGATGGTGGACCGCGTCCCCTCCGAGGAGTGGGAACAGATCTTCAACGAAGTCTGGCGCCGCTACCGCGACTTCTTCTATGCCCCGAACATGCACGGCTACGATTGGGAGGCCTTGCGCCAGCAGTACAAGCCGTGGCTCAAGGACGTCGCCAGCCGCGCGGACCTGAACTACGTGATCTCCGAAATGATCTCGGAGCTGACCGTGCAGCACGCCTACATCGAGGGCGGCGACATGCCGGCGCAGGCGCGGCCGCGCGTCGCGCTGGCGGGCGCGAGGTTCGAGCTGGACCGCGCCTCCAACCGCTACCGCATCTCGCGCATCTTCGATGGGCAGAACGAAGAGGACATCTACCGCTCGCCGCTTACCGAGGTGGGCGTGAGCGCCAAGACCGGCGATTACGTCCTGGCCATCAACGGCCAGGATTTGACGGGCGCGGACGACCCCTACCATCTGCTGCGCAACGCGGCCGATAACCCCGTCGAGTTGCTGGTGAACGACAAGCCGGACAAGCAGGGCGCGCGCACCGTCTCTTACCGCCCGGTCACCGACGAATCCAAGCTCATCTATCTCGATTGGGTGGACGGAAACCGGAAGCTGGTGGACAAGCTGTCCGGCGGCCGCATCGGATATCTTCACGTGCCGGACATGGGCGCGGACGGCATCCGCGAGTTCATCAAGTGGTACTATCCCCAGCTCAAGAAGGAAGCGCTGATCGTCGATGTCCGCGCCAACGGCGGCGGCAACGTCTCGCGCATGCTGATCGAGCGCCTCAGCCGCAAGCCGCTGGCCGCGACGTTCCCACGCACCGTCGAGGACCCGGAGTTGTATCCCGACGGAACCTTCATCGGTCCCATGGTTGCGCTGCTCAACGAAAACTCGGCCTCCGATGGCGACATCTTTCCTGCCATGTTCCGCCAGGCCGGGCTGGGGCCGCTGATCGGCAAACGCTCGTGGGGCGGCGTGGAGGGCATCACCGGTCACGGCGAGCTGATGGACGGCGGCTCGGTCAACGTGCCGGAATTCGGATTCGCCAACCTCAAGGGCGAGTGGATCATCGAAGGTCACGGCGTGGACCCGGATATCGAAGTCGAGAACGACCCGCAGTCGGTCATCGATGGCAGGGACCCGCAACTCGAACGCGGGGTGGCGGAGCTGATGAAGAAGCTCAAGGACAAGCCCACCGTATGGCCGAAGCGCCCCGCCGACCCGGTCAAGCTGAAATAGGGCGCCGCGCGACGCCAGGGGGACGGCCGGCCGTCCCTCGCGAGACCTGTCCGGAACTGCGATAATCCCGACTTGGACCCTGACAAGCCGATGTCCGGCCTTTACGCAGCCCTGAAGCGCTATTGGGGCTACGATACTTTCCGTCCCATGCAGGAGCGTATCGTCCAAAGCCTGATGGGCGGCAGCGACGTGTGCGTAATCATGCCGACGGGCGGCGGCAAGTCGCTCTGTTACCAGTTGCCCGCCGTGACGCTGGGCCGAACCGTGGTGGTCATCTCGCCGCTCATCGCGTTGATGCAAGACCAAGTGGCCCAACTCGCCGACATGGGCATCCCCGCGGCCGTGCTCAACAGCTCGCAGCCGCCCGAGGAACAGCGCGCCGTGATGCGCGCGGCCGAGCAGGGGGCGTTCCGCCTGCTGTATCTTTCGCCCGAGCGCCTGGCCCGGTCGGATACGCCCGGCTGGCTGCAACGCGTCCCGCTCGAGTTTTTCGCCATCGACGAAGCCCACTGCATATCCGAGTGGGGCCATGAATTCCGCCCCGAGTACCGCCAGCTCAGCTCCCTGCGCGAGAACTTCCCGTCGAAGCCCATCGCCGCCTTCACCGCCAGCGCCACGCGCCGCGTTCGGCACGACATCCTCGAACAACTGCACCTGCGGGACCCGCACAAATACATCGCCAGCTTCCATCGCGCCAACCTGCGCTACGTGGCGCAGCAGTGCGATAAGGAAACCCACCTGCCCACGCTTCTGGCGGGACTGCGGGCCTACGCGGGCGAAAGCGTCATCGTCTACGCTCCCACCATCGCCGGCGTCGAACAGACCGTGGATTACCTGGCGGACCGGGGCATCCCCGCCATCACCTACCACGGCCAGATGGAAAACTCGATCCGCCGGCGCAACCAGGAGCGCTGGATGAACGACGACGTGCGCGTGCTGGTGGGAACCATCGCCTTCGGCCTGGGGATCAACAAGCCGGCCGTGCGCGCCGTGATCCACACGGCCCTGCCGAAGTCCATCGAGCAGTATTACCAGGAGGCCGGGCGCGCCGGCCGCGACGGGTTGCCGGCCGATTGCGTGCTTCTCTGGCAGCCCAAGGACGTGGGCCTGCTGGCGTATTTCATCGACAAGCTGAACGACCCGGCGGAGAAAGAGCGTGCATGGCAGCGATACCACTCCATCAAGCGCTTCGTCGAGAGCGCCCGCTGCCGCCATTTGCAGATCTGCACGCATTTCGGGCAGACCCCCAAGTGGGAGCGCTGCGATATGTGCGACGTCTGCGGCAACGCGCCGGAGTGGGTGACGGCGCCCGTGGATGAGGAAATCGCGCCGCGCAAGAAGCGCAAGCGGAAGGCCAAGGCGGCGCCGCCGCGCGAGGCGCCGAAACCCTTGCGCGCGCCCGCGCCCGCTGCGCAGCCGGCGCCGCCGCGGCCCGCAGTGCGGCCGCCCGATCGCGAGTTGCTCGAGTTCTTCAAGGACTGGCGCCGCCGCGCGGCCCAGCGCCAGGCCGTCCCGGCGTACATCGTGCTCAGCGACGCAGCGCTCGAAGATCTCTGCCGCAAGCGGCCGTCGAACCTTCGTGAGTTGCTCGCCGTTTCCGGGATCGGCGAGCGCAAGGCCGAGCAGTACGGCCGCGAGATCTTCGCAGCCTTCGAGGCGTTCCGCAACGGCGCCCGCGCGGAGGCCCGGGAGGCGGCGCAAGCCTCGCCCGCCGAGGAGACCATCCGCCTGCTTGCCGAGGGCAAGACCTTCGAGGAGATCGCGCAAGCGCGCGGCCGCCAGCTTCAAACCGTGGTGAACATGGTGGCCGACCTCGTCGAACGCGGCAAGCTGCCCTACCGCGTGGAATGGGTGGGCGAAGACGACCACCGCATGATCGAAGAAGCGGTCCGCCGGTTGGGATCGCAGTGGCTGAAACCGCTGCGCGAGGCTCTGCCGGCGGAGATCACTTACGAGCAGATCCGCCTGGTGACGGCGTTTGTGCGGAGGAAGGACCAGGAAGCGGAGACGCCGGAATAGGGCCTACCTTCCTTGTGCCTCGCCGCCGGGCGGTCGGAGCCAAGCGGCCTACAACATCGCGACATCGACCCTGACGATCTGCCCGGTTTGCACGAAATCGACGGCTGTAGCGATCCGCGCCGCAATTCGCCTCAGTGTCGGCCAGTGATTCGAGGACAGGATGACAAGAGCCAACTTACGGCCCGCAAGATTCTGCTGATACCGGACATTCTGATCGCAGGTGAGCAGCAGGTCGAACCCCGCTTGCTCGGCTGCGTCAAGCAATGCGCCATTCTCCAGCCCCTGCCATCCCAATTCATCCGCCCGGATCACTTCATGTCCTCGCAAGAACCGGGCGAGCGGGGCCGGGGTGTTCGCGTCGAATAGGATCTTCACGCAACCGCCGTGGGCTGCTCGAGGGAACTCTGGGCGAAGGCAAGGACGTGATGCGCCTGCTCTCGACTGACAGAGGGGAACCACTCCAGGAACTCGTCTATGGTTGAGCCCTGGTCGAGGTGCTCGAACAGCGTGGCGACCGGCAGGCGCGTACCCCGGAAACACCATGTCCCGCCGAGCTTCCCGGGGTTCCGGTCGACGGCGCTGCAACGGCTCCAGTCCATACGGTTAGTTTATCGCGGGATGCCATCCCCTAAATGAACCGTATTGGCCCTACCCCACGTACTGCACTTCTTCCTCAAGCTCGATCCCGAACCGCTCCCGCACGCGGTCCTTCAGTTCCTGGATGAGCGCGCGCAGGTCCGCGGCGGTTCCCGAGCCGGCGTTGTAAATCAGGTTGGCGTGGTAGGTGGCCACATGAATGTCGCCCCGGACCATTCCCTTCGCGCCGGCCTGCTCCAGAAACCACGCGGCGGGAACCTTGCCCTCGCGCGCCACGGACGCGGGAATCCGCGCCGCCGCTTCGGCCGGAAGATCCTTCAGGAGCAGGTTCTTGAACACGCTGCCCGCGCACTTCATCGTCACGGGGAATTTCTCGTTGCGGACTAGCAGGATCTCATCGGCCCTCTGGCGCAGCGCGTCCCGGTCGGCGGCTTCCAGCGTCAGCTCGGCCGAGAAGATAATCCAGTCCTTGTGGCGTTTGAAGATGCTCTCCCGGTACTGGAATTCGCACTCGGCGTTCCGAAAGACACGGACTTCGCATCCATCGTGGAAGCGGACGCTGGCCACGCGCTCGGAGATGGAGTGGCCGTAGGCCCCGGCGTTGCCATAGATGGCGGCGCCAACCGAGCCGGGGATCCCCGCCAGCGTTTCAAGGCCCGCCAAACCCCGTTCGATCGAGAAATCGACCAGGTCCTGCAAAACGGCCCCGGCTTCCACCACAACATGGTTGTCCGAGGCCGCGATTCGCTCGCCCCGGTAACGCAGCACCACGCCTCCGAAGCCCCGGTCCGACACGATGAGGTTCGTGCCGCCGCCGATGACCACGCTGGGCAACCCGCTCGACCGCGTCACGGCCAACGCCGCCACGAACGCCTCCACGTCGCCCGTCTCGGCGTAGAGATCGGCCGGGCCGCCAATGCCGAAGCGCGTAAACTGAGAAAGCCGAACGCAGGCGGAAACGGTTAAATTGGGAATGCGGGCGAGACGCGCCAGCGCCTGTTCCGTGTTCGGCATCAACTCAATTATAGGGGAGGCTTCCATGCGAGCCGCGTTTCCCGGATTTCCACGCGAAGGCATCGATTTCTTCCGCGCCCTCGCGCGGCACAACACGCGCGAGTGGTTCCTGCCACGCAAATCCGATTTCGAGACCCTGGTGAAGCAGCCCATGCGGGAACTGGTGGAGGCTCTGAACGCGACCTTGGCGCGCTTCGCTCCCGAGCACATCACCAGCCCGGACGGGGCGATCTACCGGTTTTACCGCGACACGCGCTTCAGCCCGGACAAGACGCCTTACAAGGACCGCATCGCGGCCAATTTCCCCCGCCACGGCCTGGCGCGCCACGACGGCGCCGGCTACTACTTCTCGGTCTCGCACAAAGAGGTGGCAGTCGGCGGAGGCCTGTACCTGGCCACCCCGGACGCGCTCGCCGCCGTTCGCCGCCACCTGGTCTCCAGGCACGAGGAGTTCCGGCGAATCTGCCGGGCGGCCGGTTTGCGGCGGCTCCTCGGCGAGGTGCAGGGTGACCGCCTGGTACGCACGCCGAAAGGATTCCCCGCGGACCACCCCGCGGCCGGCCTCCTTCAATTCAAACAGCTCTACTTCTACGTGGAACTGCCGCCGGAGATCGCCACCACCCCTTCGCTTTACGGCGAGATCGCGCGCCGATTTCGGGCCATGGCTCCGTTCACAGACTTTCTCAACGAACCCCTGATCGCGTTGCGGAAAACCGTCGCGGCGAGCGGCTTCTTTACCGATCCGCGGCGCGGCGATGTGGGCAGACTTCAGGTGAAGCCGAGACGCCGCTCGCACCTCAGCGAAACAGCAACGCGCACGGATCAGCCGCTCAATTAGTACCGTGCCGGAAACGAGCCGGCGCCTCTCCGGCGCGTTTGTCTGCTATGGCCCGTGGCGTGCATTCCCCCATCCGATACCTGTCCGGAGGGCTCTGTTGGCTAAAGGTTTTGTCGCTATCATGGCGGAGCGTTGCAAAGGCTGCGGATTCTGCGTCGAGTTCTGCCCGACCCGCGTCTTGACCCTGTCTTCCGCTTTTAATTCAAAGGGTTACCACCCACCCTACCCGGTCGCCGCGGAGAAGTGCAGCGGCTGCGACCTGTGCGGTATGTACTGCCCGGATTTCGCCATCTTCGGGGGGCGCCATGCACGCTGACCCAAAAGGCGTGCTGACGGGTGTTCACTTTATCGACGGAGACCATGCTTGTTGTGAGGGAACCCTCGCAGCCGGTGCGCGATTTGCCGCAGGATATCCGATTACCCCTTCCACCGAGGTCGTCGAACGCTTCGCATCGCGCATCCCCACCATCGGCGGCATCTTCATCCAGATGGAGGACGAGTTGGCCGCTTCCATCGCCATCCAGGGCGCCGTCTGGGGCGGCGCCAAGGCCTTCACGGTAACCTCCGGCCCTGGCTTTTCGCTAATGATGGAGCACATCGGCTACGCCGCCATCACCGAAACACCCTGTGTTTTCATTGATGTGCAGCGTGGCGGTCCCTCCACCGGCCTTCCTACTCTGCCCGCGCAGGCGGACATGATGCAGGCCCGTTGGGGGTCCCATGGCGACTACGGAATCGTCGCGCTGTGCCCCAACTCGCCGCAGGAGTGCTTCGACCTCGCCGTCACCGCCTTCAACCTCTCCGAGGAGTTCCGCGTGCCGGTTATGATGATGCTTGACGAGTGCGTCGGCCACATGACCGAGAAGGTGGTCATCCCCGAGGCGGAGAGCATCGCGGTCACGCCGCGGCGTTACACGAAGCGCCCGCCCGCGGAGTACCGGCCGTTCGAGCCGATGGTGGACCTGGTCCCCGAGATGGTCAAGGCGGGCGACGGCTACCGCTTCCACGTCACCGGACTGACGCACGACGAGCGCGGCTATCCGAGCATGCACGGGGACACGCAGGACCGCATGGTCCGGCGGCTCCAGGACAAACTGAAGCCGCTCGCCAATGGCCGGGCTCTCTGCGAGACGGAAGACCTGGACGATGCCGAAGTGGTGGTAGTGTCTTACGAAATCACGTCGCGCGTGGCGCAGCGCGCGTTGCAGGCCGCGCGCCGGCAAGGCATACGCGCCGGCAAGTTCCGTCTGGTTTCGGCGTGGCCGTTCCCATCCGCGCGCATACGCGAGCTGGCGGGGCGCGTCAAGGCGTTCGTCGTGCCGGAGCTTAACCTGGGCCAGATGGCGCTCGAAGTGGAGCGCGCCGCGCAGGGCAAGGCCAGGACAATCTCCGTTTCGCACGCGGGCGGCACGGTACACGATCCCGACACGATCCTAGAGGCCATCCTGGAGGCGGCACGATGAACGAGACTACTCTGGAAATCCCCTGCGAGATCCCCGAGGACGCCCGCAATCCCGTCGAGCCGTTCCTGCGCATGGACCGCATGCCGCACATCTGGTGCGCCGGATGCGGCATCGGCACCACGGTCAACTGCTTCACGCGCGCGCTGCTCGATTCCAAGGCCAACCTGGATAAGGTGGCTGTGGTCTCCGGCATCGGGTGCACCGGACGGGTGGCCGGATACGCGCGCCTGGATTCGTTTCACACCACGCACGGCCGCGCGATTCCCTTCGCCACCGGGCTCAAGCTCGCCAACCCCGAGCTGCAGGTGGTGGTGTATTCGGGCGATGGCGACCTGTTCGCCATCGGCGGCAACCACTTCATTCACGCCGCTCGCCGCAACATGGACCTCAAGGTGATCTGCGTGAACAACATGATTTACGCCATGACCGGCGGCCAAACCGCGCCCACTACGCCGGGGACGGCCATCACCGCCACCGCGCCTTACGGCGTCTCCGAGCCGACCTTCAACCTGGCGTCCCTGGCCGAAGCCGCCGGCGCGTCCTACGTGGCGCGTTGGACCACCTATCACGTCAAGCAACTCGCCCGTTCCATGGAGGAGGTGCTCAAGAGAAAGGGATTCTGCTTTATCGAGGTCCTTTCGCCCTGCCCGACGCTTTACCAGCGCCGCAACAAGATGGGCGACGGTCTGGACGCCATGAAGGACTACAAGGCCAAGAGCAAAGTCCGCAACGGCGCTCCCACCGGCGAGTGCGCGCTCTCGATGACCGGCGAAATCGTTGTCGGCAAATTCGTGGACCGCGAGCGGCCCGACTACCTGGAACTGCTGCGCGCGCAAATGACCGAGACGCTCGGCGACCGTTACGCGGAACCGGAGGTTTCATGCTGCAGCGAAGGCTAACCGAAATCCGCATAGCCGGATTCGGCGGCCAGGGCGTTATCTTCGCCGCGGCGGTAATCGGCAAGGCGGCGGCCATCTTCCAGGGCGGCTACGCCGCCATGACGCAGAGCTTCGGCCCGGAAGCCCGCGGCGGCTCCTCGAGCGCGCAGGTGATTCTCTCCACCGAGCCGATTCTGTATCCGTACGTCGCCGAGGCGGACATTCTGGTGGTGATGTCGCAGGAAGCCTGCACGCGCTTCGCCCCGCAGGTGAAGCCCGGCGGCATTCTGATCACCGAACAGGAGTTGGTGCGCGTCGATAAGATCGCCCCCGGCGAGCGGATCTACGCGGTCCCCGCCACGCGGATCGCCGAAACCGGCGAAGCCGAAGGCGTGTTGGGATCGCCAGCAATCAATTGATGGGAAATAGATTGGATGGGGCCGGCAAACGGAAGCGCGTGGCCTGAAGTTTGCCATACTGTACAGGAACCCTCTACGCTATATCGGTAGCAGCAGAAATGCCCTACTGAAAAGCGCTATGATTGCCGATGAGAAGAAAAGGCGAATGAAGGCATTGGAAAACCTTGCGTTGGACTACCAGCACTTCAGCGTTGGTCGATCCATGATCGTTCACGCCGATTGCTTCGAGTGGCTCAGCAGGATTCCAGCGAACAGCATTCACGCTGTGGTGACGGACCCGCCCTACGGCGTGAAGGAATACGATTTTGACCAGCTAGAGAAGCGCTCCAACGGCAACGGTGGTATTTGGCGCATCCCGCCATCCTTTGATGGTCATGAACGCGCGCCCCTTCCGCGATTCACGGCGCTCAACGACAAAGAGCGGGATCACCTGCGGCGCTTCTTTGTCGAGTGGGCCAAGGTGGTGCTGCATGCGTTGCGGCCAGGCGGCCACGTCTTTGTTGCCAGCAACGCCTTCCTCTCACAGCTTGTCTTCACAGCCCTGATTGATGGTGGGCTGGAATTCCGCACTCAGCTTGTCCGAGTCGTTCGCACGCTCCGAGGCGGTGACCGGCCTAAGAATGCCGAGGAAGAGTTTCCGGGCGTCTGTTCCTTGCCGCGTGGCTGCTATGAGCCTTGGGGCATCTTCCGCAAGCCAATGCTGTCAGGCATGAAGGTCAGCGATTGCCTGCGAGAACATCAGACTGGTGGGTTGCGCCGGACGGCTGGTGATTCACCCTTCGAGGATGTCATCTACAGCGAGCGGACACCGCGCCGGGAACGTGATATTGCGGACCATCCGAGTCTGAAACCGCAATCGCTCCTGCGTGAGATTGTGCATGCGGCGCTCCCACTCGGTCAAGGCATCATTGTTGATCCCTTCAGTGGGTCCGGTTCGACGGTTGCGGCTGCTGAGGCGATAGGCCTGCTTTGCATCGGGACAGAGCGCCATGCGGACTACTACGAGATGAGCAGGACGGCTGCACCGAGACTCGCTGGCATCGAGACGGCGATGACGGGCGCGGGCCAATTGAGCCTGCTGTAAGCGCTACTCTTCCACCGGCACTGGCGCACCAGCGCGCAACGCGGCATCCTTATAGATCCAATTGGCCATCATCTTCTGAAGGCCCGAGTTGGTAATGCTGGCGGTTATCGTGCGCCTGCTGGTCTCAGAGCGCCCGGCAAACAACCAATCGTCTTTCATCAGTTCCGCGCCCACCACCATACGGAACCTGAACGGTTTCAGGTCAACTCCCTTGCCCGCGTCAACGGGCCGGTTGCTGTCGAACACAAAGACCATCAACCACGTGTCTTCCGGGTTGTGACCTTGCCACGCCTTGAGGTAGCGGGAACCCTTGATCTCAATGCCGAGGCTCCCATGCTGGCACATGTCGTTGTCAAACTTGTTGGATGGGATCAGGTCTGGGTGGCCGTTGTGGTAGCGGTTCTTCACGAGTCCCTTGCAGTGCTTCGGAATGGTGGAACTCATGAACTCACCCACGATGCTGCTGAAGTTGGCGGGCATCAGCATTGTCTCCAGCCGGGAAAGCTGGCGCGTGTTCATTTGTGCATTGATGAACCCGAGGAAGTCAATGAACTCCTGCATCGCGGTCTGAATCTGCTTGACGGTGCAGCCGAACGGAATCACTGCATTCTTGTTGAAGCCCGCCGGGTCGAGTGGAAGCGGAGTACAGGCGCTCTTTTCAGTGTAGCTGGGCATTTGGACGGTTGAATGCCCATGATGCCACAGGGGTGTGCGACATGAATGTTGGAGCTTTTCGCGGAGGCTGGATTGTTTCGGCAATTCTAGAAGTATATAATACTTCTAGAAAGGAGGCCCATGCCTCAGTCCCTTCCCAATTTGGAAACGCGCAGGACCGAACTGCTC
>CAIRXZ010000085.1 GCA_903882645.1 uncultured Acidobacteriia bacterium
GAGCAGTTCGGTCCTGCGCGTTTCCAAATTGGGAAGGGACTGAGGCATGGGCCTCCTTTCTAGAAGTATTATATACTTCTAGAATTGCCGAAACAATCCAGCCTCCGCGAAAAGCTCCAACATTCATGTCGCACACCCCTGGGCGCCGGACGTGTTGCAGGTGGAGTACACGCACATGGCGGAGTTCCGGAACGGCGCGCCGGAAGTACCCGCGATCCTGGTGGAGCACGACCTCACGTTCAGCCTTTTCCAGCAACTGGCGGAGAACGGCGGGGGCGAAGAGGGCCGGCGCGAGTCCGAGCGCTGGCTGGAATACGAGCGCCGGTGGCTGCGGGACTACGAAGCGGTCTGGACCGTATCCGAGGAAGACCGCCTGGCCGCCATCCGCGAAGGGGCCCACCCCGGCCGGACCTTCGCCATCCCGAACGGAGTGGACGTCCTCCGGTTCCGGCCCGCTGAGACGCCCGCGGCGGCGCCGGAGATCCTCCTTGTGGGATCGTTCCGCCATTTGCCCAACATACTCGCCTTTGAGCAGTTGCGAAACGAGATCATGCCGCGCGTCTGGAGCGTGTTTCCAAACGCCGTGGCGCGGGTGGTGGCGGGTCCCGACCACGAGTGGTTCTGGCGCAGACTGGCGGGGAAGCGCGCGCTCGGGGCCGGCCCAGGAATCGAGATCCACGGGTTTGTCGAGGACCTGCGCCCGCTCTACGCCCGTGCCTCCGTGGTGACGGCGCCGCTCGACGTTTCGGCTGGAACGAACATCAAGGTGATCGAGGCGATGGCTTGCGGCAAGGCGATCGTCACCACGCCGGCGGGCTGCGCCGGTCTGGGGTTGCGGGACGGGGACGAGGCGCTGATCCGGGGCGACTGGGCGAGCTTCGGCGGCGCCGTGTGCGACATTCTGTCGGATGCCGGAATGCGCGCGGGTCTCGGACGGCGGGCGCGCCGGGTTGCGGAGCGGAGATTCAGTTGGAGCGCCATCCAAGAGGACGCCTACCAGAGCTACCTGGAGGTGATCGGAATCCAAGTCTCCCGCGCGCGGCGCGGGGCGGCTGGGGACTGAGCGCCACCGGCGATCTTCCGTGTCCTTGACAAAGCAGCGCGAAAGCGGCGACCGGGACGGCAGACGTAAACCAAACCTAAATCGGGTGGTATAACCAGCGGCGCAAGCGGGGGCGCGCTCCCCGCCCCCCCGCTTGGTACAGTCTACCGCATCAATAGTGGGACCATGAGAGCACGCCCCCAGTACGTTGCCAGACTCGGTAAGCCTAATATGATCCCAAGGACTCTCCGCACTATCGGCCCCCAAATAGCCGGGAAAAACTCCCCAAACGTAGTGAACACCATTCCGATAAACCCTATCAGGGTCGCCGGGGCGCAGAAAAGGGTTGCAGCCAAAGCCAAATCCGCGGGTTGGCTTAGACCTAGCCAAAGGTAAACCCCCATCGCCATCAGTGTAGATACGCCCAAGAAGGCGAAAATCACAAAGGCGAACCCGAAGATCGTAAAGAGAACAGGGGGGCGCCGGCCCCCAGACTCGCTCTCTGGTTCGTCGAGGTAGCCAAACAGAAAGACTACCGCCCGGCTAACCGCGAACAACGTCAGCAGCGGCACGGCGGCAGTTGCCGCGATGTCGCCCGCTGCGTAATCACGGAACAAAATGAACGACAAGACGACAGACACCACAGCCGCTACACAAAGAGATGGCAGGGTCCAAGCACACCGCTTGATGGCCCCCAAGAACTCCTGTATCAGTTTCATTTCCGTTGCTTCCCTTTAAGGCGTGGCATGAAAACGGTCAGCATGTCCCAACCGAGATATGCGTACACCGCCACGAAAATACACCAACTCACTCCTTCGGCCAGATCGCACGCTCGGCCCCATCCTTTTGGGGTCGTCCATACGAGTAGCTGGCTGGCATAGTGGTGGACGATCGAAAACACAACGAATGCCAGGACACGCTGCAACGCTCCGAGAACGCGCATCCAAAACTGGGCGATGTCCAACCAGTAGTTCGCGCGCTTCGATCCCGATTCCATTGGGCTCATCGGCAGGAATCTCAGGTTTCTTTAGGAGAATCCCAATAGTATGCACATTAAAAAGACGTTTGCAACCGAAATTTCGTTTACGGCCACCGACCAAGCGCTCTCGGGGGCCTGCACTGGTCTTGAGGACATCCCAGGAATCCCCAAAGCGGAATTCGATGCAGCCCTGGCGGCGCTCATTGAGGCCTCTCCGAAGCCGCTGTCCGTGACAAGCCCAATGCGGCCAAGAGCAAAGCCCAGCGCGAAGAGATGCTAGTACGAAGGCTGGCCCCTCTCGATGTGTCAAAACTGTCTCCTCCTTCTGTATAGTGCTACGCGCACGCCAAATTCTGACAAAACTCTCAGCGGCCCTGTCACCGATGCACCTTGTGAATTCTACGACTCTTTGTTGAGCGCTTAAACGCGCAATATTCTCCCGCGGCGGGGTCAGGCCGTAGGCCGCTTCCAACGCCGCGGGGCTTCGCGCAGCAGCATTCCGATAAGCCGGCGGACCCCCAGCGTCCAGTCTGGAAACAGATCGATATACTGTAGCTCGTTCCGGATGGGGCGGGGCACGCGGCAATCGTCCAGGCGGACCGGGACCAGGAAGATCTCGTCGAGGGGAACCCGCCGGGCGCAGTCCAGAGCATAGCGAATCTCCGCCTGGAAACCTCCCCGCTTGCCCACGGAGTTCTCCGAGAAGCACGCGATGAAGAAGTCCGAGGTTTCGATGGCGCTCTCGATGGCGCGCGGCCAGTTCTGGCCGGGCAGGAGCTTGGCGACGTCCATCCACGGGCCGAAGCCCGCCGCCGCCAGCTCGCCGTAGAGCCTCTTGGCCGCCGGCAAATCCTCTTTGGCGTAGGCCACGAAAACCTGAGCCAGCGTGCGCGGCTCGAAGCGGAAGCCCTGGGCTGGGTCGGGGTGGAAAACGCCCAGTCCGTCGATTTCCACGGATTGGCCGCCAGCCAGACCGCGGACTACCACCTGCGCCAGTTGCTCGGCGGCTTGATCGTCAATCACGGCCGTGGCTCCGTTCGCGCTCGAAGGACAGGCGTCCGTCCGGCCCTTGGGTGAAGCGCCCCAGGCCGGGCAACTCCGCGTCCTTGCCCTTCCTCAGACGAGCGAGGAGCTGGCTGACTACGCGGTCCACGCGGTCGGCGGCCTCGCCCTTGGTGACGCCCGCGCGCCGGGCCATTCTTTTTGCGATTTCCGGCTTCTTCATTCCGATTCCAATGTAACAACGCAACACGCCGGAACGGCCTCGGGTGACGCGGCAGGCGCGTCATAATATGTGCATTTTTAATGACTTATGCGATATTTCGGATTTTTAATTTCTGGTGACCGGGAAATGAACCGATTTTAATTGCCGCTTAAGAGAGCGTTCATGTCGGGTTCGCTATGATGGCCGCAGACGAGGGAAATCGTCAAACCAAGGAGACAACGCAATGAAGAAATTAATGACGCTGGTGCTCGGCATGACGTTCGCGATCGGCGCCACCGCCCTGCTGGCTCAGATCCCGGCGGCTGCCCCGGCCCCGGCTCCCGCGAAGAAGGCAGACACCGTGAAGCCCGCGAAGAAGACGGTCGCCAAGAAGACGGTCGCGAAAAAGACCACAGACACCGCGAAGCCCGCCCCCAAGGCAAAGAAGCCCGCCAAGAAAACCGACGCCACGAAGTAGCGCCCCGCGTGCGCTTCCAGTTTGCGAGTTGCTGGGAAGCCGCGTAGTGGCGAGCGCCCTACGCGGCAATCCAGTGTAAGGCCTCTCATGTCGTTCTCCAGGCAGTATTCGTGCTTTCCCTTGTCCCCCCTGCCGGTTCATTGCCGATCCCGTGCGCGAAGCTGATGGCGCGGAGGGTGTGCGACACGCTCGCTTCGCGGAATTCCCGCGTTCCCCGGCTCTGAAGACGGCCATTATTGAGGTCTGATCCTCCGGCATTCTGATCTGCGATTCCCGGCTTCCGATTCCAATGCATCAGCCCAGCGTGCCGGAGCGGCCATCAGTGGCCGGGCAGATCTCTTATAATATGTGCGTTTTGAACGGGTTATGCAGTTTCATACTTCGGACTCCTGGTGACTGAGCGGATGAACCGATTTTAATTCCCGCTTAAGCGAGGGTTCATGTATGGTCCGCTATGATAGCCGCAGACGAGCGAAATCGTCGAAGGAGAAGCCCGATGAAGAAACTGATGACGCTGATGCTTGGCATGACGCTCGCGATGGGATCCGCCGCCCTGTTCGGCCAAGCGCCTGCCGCGGCCCCAAAGGACGACACCGCGAAGAAGGCCGCCGCGAAGAAGGTCGCCGCCCAGAAGACGTCGGCCGAGACACAGGCCGCCGCCGAGAAGAAGGCCGCCCAGAAGAAGGCCGCCGCCGAGAAGAAGGCTGCCGGGACGCAGGCCGCCGCCGAGAAGAAGGCCGCCGGGACGAAGGTCGCCGCCGAGAAGAAGGCCGCCGGGACAAAGGTCGCCGCCCAGAAGACGTCCGCCGAGACCCAGGCCGCCGCCGAGAAGAAGGCCGCCGAGAAGAAGGCTGCCGCCCAGAAGAAGGCCGCCGAGAAGAAGGCCGCCACGCAGCAGTAGCGCCCGCGCGCTCTCATTTGTGCGTCGCTGGAAAGCCGCGTGGCGGCCGCTCCCCTACGCGGCAATCCAGTGTAAGCCCGCCCTGAGTCTTTCCCCAGGCAGTCCTCGATCTGTCCCCGGTTCCTCCTGCCGGATCATTTTTCATCCCGTGTGCGAAGCTGATGGCGCGGACGTTTGCGCGCCGCGCGGGTCTTGTGGAATTCTTGCTCTCCGCGGCTCTGAATGCGGCTAGAATTGAGGTCTGATTCCCCGGCATTCTGAAAGGAAACAGCATGAGAACAAAACTATACCTGGCCGTTGTTCCCGCGGTGGTGTTTGCGGGATGGGTCATGGCGCAGCCCTCGGGCGACCCCTTGATCGAAGGCTTTCGAAACACCGAGGTGGCTTCCGTGGCGGACGCCATGGAGCAACTCTACGGGACGAAGGCATATATGACGCACGATATGCGGCCGCTCGCGAAGACCAAGTTCGCCGGACCCGCTGTGACCGTGCTCCTTAAGAAAGAGGAACATAAGGAAGGCTCGGCGGCTTCCCAGGGGATGTTGGACGCGATCGACGCGGCCCCGCCCGGATCGGTCTACGTGATGGTGCTCGAGGACGGCCTCGACTACGCCGGAATGGGAGCGCTGATGGCCACGGCCATGAAGGCGCGCGGGCTGACCGCGGCGGTGATCGACGGGTCGGTGCGGGACCTCCCGCAGATCGGGCGGCTTCAGTTCCCGGTGTACAGCCGGGGCATCGTGCCTTCCACCACGATCGGCCATTTCCGCTTCGCCGGATCGAACATTCCGGTCACCTGCGCGGGCGTGCGGGTGAATGCCGGCGACATTATAGTGGCCGACGAGGATGGCGTCGCCGTGGTGCCGAAGGCGCACGCCGCGGATGTCCTCAAGAAAGCCCAGGACCTGGACCAGACCGAGCACCAGATGCTGCCGTTCATCGAGAAGTTCAAGTCCATCAAGGAAGCCGTCGCCAAGTTCGGCAGGATATAGCGGTTTCGCACGCGGAACACGCGCGTGCCGCAGCATATTCTCATCGAAGGATGAGCCTGAAGCCGGGAGCGAAGCGATCCGGCGCTGAGTCTCCTTTCTGATAGGCTTTTGAACTCTGAGGCCGACCAACGGGAGGCCTGCGAGGGCC
>CAIRXZ010000086.1 GCA_903882645.1 uncultured Acidobacteriia bacterium
GAGCAGTTCGGTCCTGCGCGTTTCCAAATTGGGAAGGGACTGAGGCATGGGCCTCCTTTCTAGAAGTATTATATACTTCTAGAATTGCCGAAACAATCCAGCCTCCGCGAAAAGCTCCAACATTCATGTCGCACACCCCCGTGGATCTGGCGTTATCGCCGATAAGTAGATAGGATAAGAACGTGCCGGCCGGCGTGGTCCCAATTGGCGGGGTGAGGGAAGGCGTGTACGTAGTGGTGGAGGCTTGTCTTCCGGGGCGGCCGCCGCGCAACGCCGGGGTTCTGTTGCTCGACCCGGCCACCGGCCGCGGCTGGGTGCGTTTCCGGGAGCGATTCGACGACATCGCCGATCCGGAGGACGCCGAGGTTCTGGAGGCCGTCGAAGAGCATTTCCGCGATGCCATGGCCGGCGGCGCGGAGACCTGGCTGCGGACGCTCGAAGATTCCTGCTCCAATGCGTTGCGCGTGGGCGAGCGGCGGACGGTTCGGGTGGACGCTTTCACGCGCGTGCTCGACCGGCTTTTCGACGAGCACGTGGAACCGGTCGCGGCCGATCCCTACCGGACGCACCTGCCGCTCTACAGCATGCGCGCGGCCGCCGGGTTCGTGGGCGAAGAGATGGAGCCCGTGGTGGAAGATTGGGTGCGCGCGCCCGAAGGCATGCGCCTCGACCGCGATCTGATCGTGGTTCATGTGGTGGGGCGCTCCATGGAGCCGCGGATTCCCGACGGCAGTCTCAACGTGTTCCGGCTGAATCCCGCGGGGTCGCGCCAGAACAAGATCCTGCTCATCCAGCGCAAGGGCGTGTTCGATGCGACCGCCGGGTGCACCGTCAAGAAGTACACCAGCACGAAGGTCCGGACGGGCGAAGACGAATGGCGCCACGAGCGCATCCGGCTGGAACCGTTGAACCCCGAGTTCGAGCCTTGGGACGTGGACCCGGAAGGTTTCGCGGTGGTCGCGGAATGGCTTCGCGTCGTCGAGTGAGCAAGGATTGACGCGGAGACGCGGAGTTCAACACATGGCCGAAAAGGGATCCGCTTCCGTGGAGTGGGCCTCCGGCCTGCCATGCCCGCTTTCTTGCGGGCATCTGCCAGCCCTTGAGAAGATGCCGCCAGGAATGGCGGCATGGCAAGCCGGAGGCTCACTCCACAAACGCGCCGGCGGCTTTCAGCTCGGCCCGAGCTTTCCATCGCGGGATGTGGGCGGAGGCCGCCCAAGTCCGTGAATCTCCCCGATTGTCTCCGCGTCTCCGCGTCTCCGCGTCATAAGAGCCTTATCTCCAGGCTGCTGCTCGCGTGGTACCGCCGGGAACGCCGCGACCTTCCCTGGCGGCGAACCTCCGACCCTTACCGCGTGTGGGTCTCCGAAATCATGCTCCAGCAGACCCGCGCGCGGACGGCGATTCCCTATTTCGAGCGTTTCCTGGAGCGCTTCCCCACGGTCGAGGCGCTGGCGGCCGCGGGGGAAGAGGAGGTTCTGGCGCTGTGGAGCGGCTTGGGCTATTATTCGCGCGCGCGCAACCTGCTGCGCGCGGCGCGGCGCGTCGCGGCGGCGGGCGTGTTTCCGCGCGACTATGAGTCCATCCGCGCGCTCCCGGGGGTGGGCGGCTACACCGCCGCGGCCATCGCCAGCATCGCTTTCGGCCTGCCGCGCGCGGCGCTGGACGGAAACGCGATGCGCGTGGTGGCGCGGATCGAGAACGACCCGGCGGATATCGGCGCCGCGCGCACTCGGGAACGATTCCGCGCGGCGGCCCAGGAGTGGATGGGCGCGCGCAGCCCCGGAGCGTTCAATCAAGCCCTCATGGAGCTCGGGGCGACCGTCTGCCTGCCGAAGAATCCGTTGTGCCAGGCGTGCCCGCTCGAATCGCTGTGCGCCGCGCGGGCGGCCGGGACGGTCGCGGATCTGCCTGTCAAACCGCGCAAGAAGGCGCCGGTGCGCATCGCGGGCGCGCTGCTGATAGTTCGCAAGGGCGAAAGCGTTCTGCTTCGGAAAGAGGAGAAGGCCGCCGCGCGCATGGCCGGTTTCTGGAGTTTGCCGTCGCCCGGCGACCTGCCGGAGGCGCGCATTGGCGCCCGCGTGGGCGAGTTCCGCCACAGTATCACGCACCATCGGTACACGTTCACGGTTTACTCGGCCCAACTGGTTCGCAGCTCGCAATCCGGGTCGGAGCCGCGACCGTTGGGGAGCGGTTGTCAGCCGGCTTTAGGCCCGAGGCCGCCCGAGCTGCAATGGTTCGAACCGGCGCGGTTCGCGGCAATTCCGCTCGGCACGATTGGGCGGAAAGGCTTGCGGCTTGCGGGAATTGGATAGTCGAATGCATACACGGAACCGGATTCTCGCCCTCGCCATTCTGGGCCTCGTGGCGCTGCTGTTCCTCGGGTGGATCGCCAATGAAGTCCGGATGGGCCGGACTGCGGCGTTCGACGCGGCCGTCCGGAATGCCGTTCATGGCTGGGCCTCGCCGGGTCTGACCGCTGCGATGAAAGGCGTGACGCAACTGGGATCCACCCCGGTCTTTATCGGCGCCGGATTGCTGGCGGCCTGGAGGCTTGCCGCCGCGGGCCGCAAGCGCGCCATGGTCCTGTTGGCCGCCTCGTCGCTGGGAGGCGAGGCCCTCGTGCAGATCCTCAAGCTGCTATTTCAAAGGCCGCGCCCGGAGGCCTTCTTCGGGTACCCGGTGCCCTCGAACTATAGTTTCCCCAGCGGCCACGCCACTATGGCCTGCTGTCTCTATGGGGTTCTGGCCGCGATCCTTGCGGCGCGCTTGCGCTCGCATTTCGCCAGAGCGTCGCTTTGGTCCCTGGCTGCCGCGCTGGCTGCGTCGATCGGATTCTCGCGCGTGTACCTCGGCGTTCATTATCCGAGCGACGTACTGGGGGGATACGCGGCGGCGGCCATCTGGATAGCGGCGGTGCGCGCCGGGTACGTCGTCTGGCTGCGGCGAGAAGGCAATCGGGCGGGTCCGGGAATATCTGGATGGTAAAATCGGAGTCTATGGCAGTGAGACCCCGCCGCAAGGCGGCCGTCGTGGACGTAGGGGGGGTGAAGGTCGGCGGCGATCATCCGATCGTCGTCCAGTCCATGACCAACACCGACACGGCGGACGCGCCCTCCACCGTGAACCAGGCGATGGCGCTGGCGCGGGCCGGCTCCGAGCTGGTGCGCGTCACCGTCAACACCGAGCAGGCCGCCGCCGCGGTTCCCCGGATCGTGGATGCGCTGGACGGCTTCGGCGTGCGCGTGCCCATTATAGGCGACTTCCACTACAACGGCCACCTCCTGCTGAAGAAGTACCCCGAGTGCGCCCGCGCGCTCGCGAAATACCGCATCAACCCCGGCAACAGCGATATCGGCCGCAATACCGGCGACAATTTCCGCACCATGATCGAGGTCGCCATCGCCAACGGCAAGCCGGTGCGCATCGGCGTGAACTGGGGATCGCTCGACGCCGCCGTGCTGACGCGCATGATGGACGAGAACTCGAGGCTGCCCGAACCCAAGGATGCGCACGCGGTGACGCTGGACGCCATGGTGGCGAGCGCGGTGGAGTCGGCCAAGGCGGCCGAACGGCACGGTTTGAACCACGACAAGATCATTCTTAGCGCCAAGGTGAGCGGCGTGCAGGATTTGATCGCCGTCTACCGCGCCTTGGCGGCCGTCTGCGACTATCCGCTGCACCTGGGACTCACGGAGGCCGGGTTGGGCGGCAAGGGGATCGTCGCCACCACGGCGGCGCTGGCGCCGCTGCTGCAGGAGGGCATCGGCGACACCATCCGGGCCTCGCTCACGCCGCCGCCCGGCGGCGACCGCACCGAGGAAGTCGTCGTCTCGCGGCAGATCTTGCAGTCGCTCGGAATCCGCAATTTCACGCCGCAAGTGACGGCGTGCCCAGGTTGCGGGCGCACCACCAGCAGCTTCTTCCAGGAGATGGCGGACCAAATCCAGACCTATTTGCGCGAGCGGATGCCCCGGTGGAAGTCGAGCCATCCCGGCGTCGAAGCCATGACGGTGGCGGTGATGGGCTGCGTGGTGAACGGCCCGGGCGAATCGAAGCACTCCAACATCGGGATTTCCCTCCCCGGAACGTTCGAAGAGCCGAAAGCGCCGGTCTTTGTGGATGGCCGCTTGATGACGACCCTGAAGGGCGACGGCATCGTGGCGGAGTTCATCGGCATTCTGGACGATTACGTGGACACGCGCTATCGGAAGGTCTGAGGCGGCGCAAGTTTGCACTTTCCGCTTGCCACGGTGCGTGAGAGAGGCTAGACTCTTGCCAGGAGGCTCCCCGATGATTGCAGTCCAGGATGCCAAGATTTTTCTCAATAATGCGCTGAGGCCTACTCAGATGCCGATCGAGTTGGATGGTGAAGCCCCCTTGCCGAATGTGATCCGGGAAATGCCGGACCAGATCACGGGCCAGTTCGTCGGGCTGGAGCCAGCAGCCAATCAGGAAATCGCGGCCGCGTGGAAACGGGTCATGATTTTCAACGCGACCGACGTGTTGTACACGTTCACCTTCGACTCCGCGGCCGGGCGGTTCGCCGCGCGCAAGCGCTAGCGATCCGTGGGGCGGACCCCACGGCAGCCATCAGCCGTCAGCCTTAAGCCGTCAGCCAGACGAACCGCTTGGAGTTTCTGTCCCCGGCGGCGGATGGTTACGGGCACGGGCGAGACAATGCTTCGACGTGCAGAGTTAGTTAGCCCAACTTCCACATAATTGAGGGCGCGGCCCTGCGGAATCAATCAGTTGCGTGGTCGTTCAGTGACTATGCGGCTCCCTACCGGCTCGATAATGATTTCCGGAATCCTCAGCACTTGGTAGATCGCCTTGTGCGC
>CAIRXZ010000087.1 GCA_903882645.1 uncultured Acidobacteriia bacterium
GAGCAGTTCGGTCCTGCGCGTTTCCAAATTGGGAAGGGACTGAGGCATGGGCCTCCTTTCTAGAAGTATTATATACTTCTAGAATTGCCGAAACAATCCAGCCTCCGCGAAAAGCTCCAACATTCATGTCGCACACCCCCGGAGATCGGATGCATCATGATAGCAGCCATGTTGATGCTATGATAGCAGCGTGAGAACCACGGTCACTCTGGACCCCGACGTGGAGAGACTGATCCGGGACGCGATGAGGGAACGCGCCATCTCCTTCAAGGAAGCCCTGAACGAAGCGGCGCGAATCGGGCTGTGCGGCAAGCGGCCCAAGCGCGCCACGAAGTTCGCTCAGAAATCGTTTCGGATGGGGGAGACGCAGGAGTTCCGTTGGGACAAGGCGCTGGCAGCAGCCGACTCGATCGAGGGCGAAGAACTCAGCCGAAAGCTCACGTTGCGCAAATGATCATCCTCGACGCGAACCTTCTGATCTACGCGGTCAACGCGGACGCCCCATTGAACCGGAAGGCGAAATCCTGGCTGGAATCGGCTTTGTCCGGACAGGAGACCGTCGGTTTTCCGTGGAATGTACTTCTCGCGTTCCTCCGGCTCACCACCCGGCCGGGCTTATTCCGGCGCCCGCTGCCCGCCGAAAGGGCATTCGATCTGGCGGCTTCCTGGCTGCGCCAGCCGTGCGCGGCCATCGTGCATCCCGGTCCACGCCACCTGGAGATTCTCCGCGAGTTGCTCCTGCCTCTGGGCACGGGCGGGAATCTCACGTCGGACGCGCATTTGGCTGCCTTGGCCATCGAGCACCGGGCGGAACTGTGTTCCTCCGATACCGATTTTGCGAGATTCCACGGCTTGAAGTGGCGCAACCCTCTGGCGTGAGCCGAGCGCTCGAACCGGGGCCGGATCGGCGGAGTGGTCCAGTGTGACCGGGCGGCGAATCTGCGCGCCATACGCAGATTACGTGTAGTAGGAGTAGATGGCCGACGCTTGAGGCGCGACGCGCAGATGTCGCGGTACACGGTAAAATGGAAACGTGGCTGAGGACGCCGCGGAATTGTTAACGCACGCTCTGAAGCTGCCCCCGGCGGCAAGGGCCGCAATCGCCGACTCTCTCATTGACAGCCTTGAATCGGAGGTCGATGAGGACGCCGCGGAGGCCTGGAGGAGCGAAATCGCGCTCCGGGTTCGAGATGTCGATTCGGGCGCCGTTCAAACGATTGCTTGGCACGAGGTTCGTCGCCAACTGCGCAGCCGGTTCAACGGCTGATGCAAAGGTCCGTCCGCTTCCATCCGGCAGCGCGGCAGGACGCCAGCGAAGCCGCCGCTTGGTACGCCGAGCGGAGCGTCCGCGCCGCAGTTCGGTTTCCGGATGAACTGGATCGCCCGATTGACCTCATCGCCGTCTCGCCGGAGAGATTTCCAATCTTCGATGCCGATCTCCGCCGGGCGATCTTTCGCCGGTTTCCCTTCTATGTCGTCTTTCGGGCAGACGAAACGTCAATGTAGTCGTCTTTGCCGTAGCGCACGCGAAAAGGCGCCCGCGATACTGGCGTGGCCGCACCTGAAAAGCGCTGAGCATCTTCCAAGTTGGATGAAATCCCGTTCACGGCCACATGTCCAAAGAGCCACGGATCAGCGTACGGCGAGGCTCCATCGTATAATCATCGTCATGATGCCGCTCCGCAACGTGCTGCTCGTCGCCGCGCTATTGAGCCCGGGCCCACCTTGGCGCGCCGACGCTGCCAAGTTTCAGGTCCATGTCGACGTTTCCAAGACTCCCAACGCCCAGCCTTACGTCAAGCCGGTTAAGGCCCTCTGTGAGGAGTGGTATCCAAGAATCAACATAATCCTCTTCGGCAAGGATGCTCCTCTTCCGTTTAAGGAACTCCACATCAGATTCGAACCGAAAGTGGAGAAGTGCGATGGCCCGAACTGTATCGAGGCGGGCGGCTTTGCAGACGAGAATACCATTCAGATTAACTTCGGCTATTTGGGCCGGATGAAAGACGATTACCGTGCGATGATTGTTCACGAGTTGGCGCACATTAATCAACACTACAGAGAGTCCCCTGGCACAGGATGGCTGGTGGAGGGGATCGCCGACTACGTCCGGCACAGGTACTTTGAAAAAGACCTTCAGCCGAAACTGCTGGAATTGGACGGATACCGGTTCGGCGGGTCCCAGGTTGACGAGCAGGCGAAACTACGCAAGCAGGGCTACCTCTTTGGCTACACGGTTGCCGCCCCGTTTCTATACTGGCTGGAAATGCGAAAGTCCAAGGGTCTTCTGGTCGCTTTGAATATTGCTTTGCGTCAAGGCAGTTATTCGCCGGATCTCTTCCAGAAGCACTGTGGCGCGCCGCTCGATACGCTCTGGCAAGAGTTCATTCAGCCGGTTGCGAACAGCACAATGCACAATTGAACAGATGGGATCGCGGCTTCACCAATGCATGGCTTTCATTAGAATGGGACGGGGGCTTGGCTTACGGCGCCACCTCGCGCCCCACGGCAAGATTAAGCTGGCTGGCGGCGGCCAGATAGGCGCCTACCAGGTTGATGTGGGCCACCTGGATGGCGCGGTAGTCGCGCTGGGAGTCCAGAAAATCCACCAGGCGAGCCTGGCCTCGCTGGTAGGCGAAGGCGATGTCGTCGCGCACGCGGGTGGCGCGTTGCAGATACCCCTCGGGGCCCTGGTAGGGCCTCAGCAGGTTCACGCTGCTGACCAGCATGACGTAGGCGGAATCCACGTCGCTGAAAACCTGGGCC
>CAIRXZ010000088.1 GCA_903882645.1 uncultured Acidobacteriia bacterium
ACCCCGAACTTCTGACGGAGTTCGAGGTCAAAATCACGGAAAAGCAACTCGTCCGCAGTGCCGCTGCCTGAGAAAATGTAGAAACTCCAGGGGCCGGGCATGCCCGGCCCCTACACAGCGCCCTTGCAGGGGTGAGGCATGCCTCGCCCTCCGGCCACATGCTTCCCACCGCCGGGGAAGAAATCACGCGGTCTTGGCGCCAGGGCCGCTCAGGGGAGTCCGAGGCGGTTGCGGAAGAGCATGAAGGGACCTTCGGTGTGTATGCGGTCGTAGGCCGGATCGACGCCGATGAAGTTGATGTCTCCCTCGCGGGCCGCGTAGGCTTTCTCCAGAGAGTCCACGGCGCGCGCGGCTTCGCCCAGGCCCGCGTAGACCATCGCCCGGTAGGACCAGTAGATCGCGACAGTGCGCCCGAAGTACTCATCCAACCGCTCGAGGATCGCGTACGCGGTGGCGTGGTCGCCCTTGACCCCGTAGACATGCCCCAGCCTTGCCATGGCGTAGGTGGAGCGGCTCGCGCGCACGGCGATCTGGTACTCCGCTATGGCTTCGTCGTAGCGGCCTTGCGCGGTCAGGCAAACACCCAGAGCGACGCGCGCGGAGGGATCGCCGCCGGTCTCTTGAACGACCCGCCGGGCTTCGGCGAGCCCCTCGTTGTAGCGGTGGGCGCTGCAGAGGATCTCGGCCAGATCGGTCGACGGCGGAGCGTCGGAAGGTTCGAGACTGACCGCGGTCTTGGATTCGGCGATCGCCTCGTCGAAGCGCCCGCGGCTCAGCAGGCACTGCGCGTACCGCCGGTGGACCTCCGGCGCGGACGGATTGAGCCCGATCGCCCGGCGGAATTCGGCTTCGGCGGCCGTCCAGTTCCAGTTATCGAGAAACTGGATGTAGGCGAGGGCGCCGTGCGCCTCGGCGTTGCGGCCGTCCAGGCGGATGGCCCGGTTGGCCGCGTCGCGCGCTCTCGCCATGGCTTCCTCCCTGGTCATGCCCCCGTGGGCGCCGGTGCTGCACAGCAGATCGGCCAAGCCGGACCAGGAGGCCGAATAGCTTGAATCGCGCTCCACGGCCTGCTGGAACGCGACGAGGCTCCGCGCCACATCTTCCGGCGATCCCTGGGCGCGGAGATAGCGCGCCCTCTTGTCGAGGCGCACCGCCTCCGGATCCAGATGGTGGGGCCTGAGATACAACCAGGCGGCGGCGGAGACGGCGAGGACCGTAAGCAGAACCGCTGGAACCACCCGCCTGCGCCGGCGATGCGACACATAGTCCTCAGCCGAGTCCCAGAAAACCAGCTCATACCCTCTGTCCGGCGCCTCCAACAGCAACGGGTTCTTGCGGCCCTCGCCCGCGTAATACAGTTGCAACGCCTCGCGAAGGCGGCGGAGCTCGACGCGCACCACCGGGTCGATCTGGGGGACGAAGGTGGCCGGCCGGCCAAATACCTCGGCCGCGACGGCGTGTTCGTCGATCTTGCGGCCGATTACCGAGTGCTGTGCGAGGAAACAGAGAAGCCGGCTCGTGCGTTCGGCTTTCCGGAAGCGGCGGGAGACCAGAATCCGTTCCAGCTCCGCGCGCACGACTTGGGCGTCAATTAAGGTTCCGGATCGCTTTCCCACAGCGCTGACAGGCTACCGGGTTCCAGCTTAGCATTCTTTCGGAGGCTCGCGCCCGGCCGCTCCCGCGCGGGCTCTCAGGCCGACTGGAACGCGCGGCTGAGCTTCTCCCAAGTCACTTCCAGATCCTCGGGAAGGACGCGCGTTTCGCCCACCGCCGTCATGAAGCCGACGTCGCCGGTCCAGCGGGGCAGGGCGTGCAGGTGGACGTGGCCGGCGACGCCCGCCCCGGCGCCGCGGCCCAGGTTGAGGCCGAGGTTCAACCCATCGGGGCGGTAGATTTCGCGCAGGTGCTTTTCCGCGTCGCGCGCGAGCCGGATCATCTCCACCAGAGTTTCGTCGGGCAGTTCGCAGAGCGAAGCCGAATGCTCGTAAGGAACCACCATGAGATGTCCGTTGGTGTAGGGGAAGCGGTTGAGAATCACGAAATTCCGCGCCGCGCGATGGACGACGAGGGAATCGCGGCCGCAAGGGGCCTGGGCGGCGGCGCAGAACACGCACTCGCCGCCCTGCCCCGAGGTTGTGACGTAGGGGTACCGCCAAGGAGTCCAGAGATGGTCCATGCCGTTCCCGGACAGCCCCGCTACGGATTCGGAACCGGTTCGGAGACGAAAGGCGGCTCGGGCGGCGCATCCGCGGCGGGGCCGTTGACCACGTCTTTCAGCTCCTTGCTGGGCTTGAAGTAGGGGATCTTCTTGGCGGGCACGTCCACCCGCGCCCCGGTCTTCGGGTTACGGCCGATCCGGGGTTGCCGCTGGCGCGTACGGAAACTTCCGAACCCACGGATCTCGATCTTGTCGCCCGTGCGCAGGGAGCGGACGATGCTGTCGAAAATGGCCTCCACGATGACCTCGGACTCCTTCCGGGTCATCTCCACGACGCGGGAGACTTCTTCAATCAGATCGGCCTTCGTCATCGCATTCTCCTGAGTTTCAGTCCTTTGTGAATCCGCAGTATCTCCTGAATCCCAACAAATTGCAAGTTATCCGGCGCCGCGGTCCTTCAGGCTCATGACCTCTTCTATGGTGGTGGTGGCCGCCCGCGCCTGGCGCTGATAGTCGTCCAGGCGGCTTTTCTCCTCGTCGGCGGCGGCGGCGCGAAGGCTGAGACCGATCTTCTTCTCGGTCTCGCTCATCTTGACGATCTTGAAATCGAGCTCCTGGCCCACGGCCAGGGGCGGGTCGGAGCCGCGCCGGCCCGCATAGCCGGGCACTTCGGAGAAATGGCACAAGCCCTCCACGCCTTCGGCAAGTTCCACGAAAGCGCCGAAGCCGGCCAGCCGGCAGACGCGGCCGCGCACCATATCGCCGGCTTGATGATGCTGGAAGTAGCTCTCCCAGGCGTCCGGCTGAAGCTGTTTGACGCCGAGCGAGAGCCGGCACGCGGCGGAATCGATGTTGAGAATCACCGCCTGGACGATCTGGCCTTTCTTGAGAACCTCGGAGGGGTGCTTCACGCGTTTGGTCCAGGAGAGGTCGGACACGTGCACGAGGCCGTCGATGCCTTCCTCGATCTCGATGAAGGCGCCGAAGTCGGTCATGTTGCGGACGCGCCCTTCGACCACCGAACCCACGCTATAGCGGCTGTCCACAGTGGTCCAGGGGTTCGGCTCCAACTGTTTGAGTCCGAGCGAAATCCGGCGGTCCCGGGAGTGCACTTCGAGCACCACGGTCTCGACCTGGTCGCCGGGCTTGACCACCTTGGAGGGATGCTTCATGCGGCGGGACCAAGTCATTTCGCTGATATGGATGAGGCCCTCGACGCCGGGTTCCAGCTCGACGAACGCGCCGTAATCGGTGACGTTAACAACCCGGCCGATGACGCGGGCGTGGACGGGATAGCGGTCCGCGACGGTCTCCCAGGGGTCGGGCTGGAGTTGCTTGATGCCGAGCGAGACGCGTTCCTTGGAGCGATCGAACTTGAGGACCTTGACGGCGATCTCCTCGCCCACGCGCAGCATTTCCGATGGATGAGCGACGCGGCCGTAAGACATGTCGGTGACGTGCAGCAGGCCGTCGATCCCGCCGAGGTCGACAAAGGCGCCATAGTCGGTCAGATTCTTGACCACGCCGGTGACCACGGACCCTTCCGCGAGATGTTCCAGCGTGGCGGTCTTGCGGGTATCGATTTCGTCCTGGATGGCCAATTTACGGGAGACCACGACGTTGCCGCGGCGGCGGTTGAGCTTGACGATCTTGACCGGGACATCCTGGCCGATGAGGGCGTCGATGTTATGCACGAGGCGAGGGTCGGCTTGCGAGCCGGGCATGAAAGCCTTGATGCCAACGTCCACGGCAAGCCCGCCCTTGACGCGTCCCAGCACGCGGCCGGAGACGATGAGCTGTTCCTGGTAGGCCCTATCGAGGTCGTCCCAGATGCGCAGGCGAGCCGCCCGCGTGTGCGAAAGCGACACGTATCCTTCGGTCTGCCCGCCGTGCTCGATCATGACGTCGACGACGTCGCCGGGCCGGACGGCGATTTCTCCGCCGGGGGTCTGAAACTGCTCGATCGGGACGATGCCTTCGGACTTGAAGCCGAAATCGACGATGACGTCCTTGGCGGTGACGCTCAGGACGGTGCCCTGCAATACCTCGTCGGCGGATGGCGGGGCGAAGTGAGTGTAGTCTTCGAGAAAGTCCTCGTAGTTCTCGGGGACCGGCTGGTCCACTTGCCCGTTGTTGTCCACGGCCATTACGCCTCCGCCGATTACGGTTTCAAGGCCGGCGGCACGGACCCGGAGAGCCGCGGCAGGATGCATACATGCGGGAACAGACGCGCTTTGTAATCACCGGACACCCTGTTGGACGAGACCATGCGCCAAGTACCAGCAAACCGTTGTGAGATCAGTATGTTAGCAAATATACGCCGAGTGCTTCCAGATTGTCAACGGGCGGGGACGGCGCGCGGGGGACCGGGAGAGACACGTGGGGCGTGGGGAAATGCAAGAAGGCAGACCAGGAGGTCCGCCCCACTGGACACACTACGGGCTCGGAGGATATGGTCGAGCGGGAAATGCGAGACGGCAGACCACGAAAAACGATGGTCTGCCCCACGGGAGGCTTGCGGCAGGCTAATGAGTTTGCGGCAGAGGCGCGCTGTGTTACGAGCGGGCGGCGAGTGTATAATTTCGACAGTGATGAGGCGAAGAGCATTCCTTTCCCTGGGGCCGGCT
>CAIRXZ010000089.1 GCA_903882645.1 uncultured Acidobacteriia bacterium
ATGCCCATCCCCGTAGGGGTCGGGCATGCCCGGCCCCGCGTCGGGCAGCCACCAAGCCCGAAGTGTGCTTGGTGGGGCAGGCGCTTTCGCCTGCCAAGTCGGGCAACCTCCGCTCGTCCATATCCTCAAGCCCGAAGTGTGCTGGGTGGGGCGGACCTCCCGGTCTGCCTTCTTGCGTTACCCGCTCGTCCATACCCTCAAGCCCGTAGTGTCCCCAGTGGGTAAGATCCGCGTCGCCCGTTCCTCAACAAGCCCCTCACACCCCCTACCGGCTCTTCAACTGCTCCGGCAGGACGGCGTAGCCCTCGGGCGGTGGGAACAGCGTGGTCAACAGCTCCAGCCGGCGGCGCAGGTAGCGGCTGGGCATCTGGCGCGGGCCGGTTTCCACATCGATGTCGCAGCAGGTGCCGTGCAGGTACAGCGTGAGCGTATCCTCGAAGGACTGGCGCGCGTAATCGCGGAAGAGCTTGGTCTCCTTGCGGACGTTGACTTGCCGGCGCACCAGGGCCTGTTTGAGATGCCAGCTCTTTTCGTCCACCTCGCCATGCACTTCCGCGCTCAGCTCCTCGCGGATCGTGCGGAAGAACGGCTCCTGGACCTCCGGCGGCCAGTGGTCCGCCAGCAGCGCGGCGAGGGCGTTGTAGAACTGGTAATGATAGTCCGCCGCCTCGATTCCCTTGACCGCCATCGCCAGAATGGTCATGCCGTCCAACTCGCGGCGCGCACTGGGAATCTGCCGGGGCTCCGCGGGCGGTTCAAACGTCACCGAATCGCCCTCCTTGCCGTTGCCCTTCTCGATGTAGGGGGCTAGAATCACGCCGATCGGAGGCAGGGCCGCCACGATGGCCGGCGAGACGGCGGCGATCGGGTCGTTGAGGTATTGTTTCAGGTCGTCTTCGGGGATGGGCAGGGTGGAGAAGTAGGCGAACCGGCTGGTCACCGGGATCATCTCGCCGCGGAAACGCGCGGCTAGCTCATCCACCGTCAACTTGGGCTGCTCGGATCCTGTGGACATCCGTGGTTCGATTGTAACAGGGCGGCCACGCTACACTCTAATTGAATGCGCCGCAAGATCCTGATCTCGGCGGGCGAGGCTTCCGGAGACTTGTACGCCTCCCTGGTGGCCGGCCGTCTGCGGAGCATCGCGCCGGACGTCGATTTCTTCGGCTGCACGGGTCCCCGCCTGCGGGCCTTGGGCGTGCGCACGGTGGTGGATGCGTCCAGCCTGGCGGTGGTCGGCCTGCTGGAGGTCGTGACTCACATTCCCCGCATCTACGGGGAATACCGCAAGCTGGTGGCGGCGGCGCGGACCGAGAAGCCGGCCCTCGCGATCCTCACCGACTCGCCGGATTTTCACCTGCGGGTGGCCCGCCAGTTGCGCCGCCAGGGTGTTCCGGTGGTATACCTGGTGGCGCCGCAGGCGTGGGCCTGGCGCGCCGGGCGGCTGAAGCAGATGCGCCGAACCCTGGAGCATCTGCTGTGCATCTTCCCATTCGAGGAGGCGTTTTTCCGCCAGGCGGGCATTCGGACCACCTATATCGGCCACCCGCTGGCCGGGTTGGTGCGGCCTGCCCTCGGCCGGGACGAGTTTTTCCGGAAACACGGTCTCTCCCCCGCCCGTCCATTAATAGCGGTACTGCCCGGCAGCCGCCGCGGGGAGGCTGCGCGGCATTTGCCCGCGCTGCTGGACGCCGCCGCCCGGTTGGAACGGGAGCGGGCCGCGAACTGGGTGCTGCCGGCGTCCGTCACCGCCGGAGCGGACTTCTTCCGGGAGCGCCTCAGCGGGTCGCCCATACGGGCCATAGAAGGAGGGAGCTGGGATGCCATGGCCCACGCCGATATCGCGCTGGCCGCAAGCGGGACCGTCACCATCGAGGCGGCCCTGTTGGGAACGCCAATGGTGACTTTTTACAAAGTGACGCCGCCGAGCTGGCTGGCGGGCAAGTTCCTGGTGAACGTTCCGTTCTATTCCATGGTGAACCTCATCGCCGGACGCGCCATCGTGCCCGAGCTGATGCAAAGCCAAATGACCGGGGAGCGGATCGCCGCCGAGGCCCGCCGCCTGCTGACGGACCAGGAGGCGCGCGAGCGGATGAAGGCCGGGCTGGCCGAGGTTCGCGCCAGGTTGTCCGGAGGCGGGGACGCTCCCGGGCGCGCGGCCGCCATCGTTCAAGAGATTCTGGAAGGACAAGTCGCTCATGTATCGTGATCTTCGCAGTCGCGCCGCCGCGCCGGTTGTGGCCGGCCTGCTGCTGTTCGCCGGGACGTTGCGCGCGCCCGCCCAGGACCGCCGCTCGCGCATCGACGTGGAACAGGTCGCCATCGACGCGGAAATCTCTCCCAGCGCTCAAACCCTCTCGGCGAAGGCGACTATACGGTTCGTGCCGCTGGACGAGAGCGTGACGTCCGCCACATTCGACCTAAACAACGCCCTCAACGTTTCGCGCGTGGTGGATAGCAAGGGCGCCCAGATCCCGGCCTCCCGCAACCAGCAGGACTCCACCGTGAGGCTCAGCTTCGATCCGCCCCTGCCCAAAGGCCAGCCCGTCACGGTCGTCTTCAACTACGATGGCAAGCTGACCGGGCAGGAGGAATCGCCCGTATACGGAGTCAAGTTCGCGTCCATCCAGTCCGATTTCAGCTACCTCATGTACCCGGGGCGCTGGTTTCCGGTGGCCGGCTACACCACCGACCGGTTCGCCGCCGATCTGCGCATCACCGTCCCCGCGGGATACAACGTGCTCGGCAGCGGCCTCGATACGCGCCAGACCGCGGACGGCAAGACCGCCGTCGAGCTGCGGTTCGACCGTCCCTCGTTTCCCGGCAGCATCGCGGTGGTGAAGGGCGATCCCGTGAAGGTCCCCTCCGAAGGCGTGACCACGTCGCTTTACTTCCGCGGCGCCGAGGCCGGCGTGGCCCAGACCTACGGGCAGGAGATCGGCAAGCAGATGTCCTGGTTCACGGGCATGTTCGGCCTGCCGCCCTACGCCGACCTGACGGTGGTGGAGACCGAGGAGGGCGCGCCCAACGGGTACGCCGCGCCGGGCCTGATCTTCCTTTCGCCGCGGGGAATCGGCTCGCAGTTCAACGCCAAGCTGCTGGCCAACCAGATTTCGCGGCAGTGGTGGGAAGAGGAGATCTCTCCGGCCACTCGCAACCACCTCTGGCTGACCAATGGGCTGGCGGCGTATTCCGAGCTGCTGTGGACCGAGCACGCCAATGGAGCCGCCGCCATGGAAGCCGCGCTTCACGACGTCATGGTGGAAGCGCTGACCATCGACGACGTTCCAATCGCCAATTCGGCCCGCGAGGAGGACTACTCGCCGGAGTTGTGGGCGCTGACCGGCGCCAAGGGCGCGGCCGTGATGAACATGCTGCGCGCCGTCGTCGGCGACGACAAGTTCTTCCAGACGCTCAAGACGTTCGTCGCGGACGACGCCTGGAAAGCCGTGACCACGGAGGATTTCCGCAAGGCGGCGGAAAGCGCTTCGGGCCAGGACCTGGGGTACTTCTTCATCGAGTGGATCGAATCGAGCGGCGCGCCCGAATTCAAGCCGGAATACACCATCTACCGGACCGCCAAGGGCTTCCGGGTGATGGGCAAGATCTCGCAGGACCTCGATACGTTCCGCATGCCGGTGACCCTGAAGATCGAAACCGAAGGCAACCCCGAGGAGAAGGTTGTAGAAGTGTCGGGCGTCTCCTCGGAGTTCTCGGTGGACACCTTCGGGAAGCCGAAGAACGTGATTATCGATCCGAATGCCCATGTGCTGCGCTACAGCACGGACATACGCGTGGCGGTGGCCATCCGCCGCGGCGAGCAGTTTGCGGAGCTGAGCGACTTCACCCGGGCGCTCCAGGAATACAACAAGGCGCTCGAGACCAAGCGCAACAGCTCGCTGGCGCACTACCGGAAGGCCGAGGTTTACTTCCTGCAACAAACCTGGCAATCCGCCGCCGCGGAATTCCGCGAGGTCCAGAACGGCGACCTGGAACCGAAATGGACCGAAGTCTGGTCCCACATCAACCTGGGCAAGATCTACGACATCTCCGGTCAGCGCGACCGCGCCGTCAGCGAGTACACCCAGGCGGTCCGCACCAAGGACAACACCCAGGGCGCGCAGGAAGAGGCCGCCAAGTACCTCAAAACCCCCTACGAGCGGGAGAAGCGCCCCGAACGGTAGGGTAGGGTCCGCTCACCGGCCCTCAAGGCTCCGTTCAGAGCCGCGACCGTGAGGGAGCGGTTGCCCGCACGAGCACGATATCGCGCGGTCGAAGACCCATGCTCCGGTACTATACCGGTTCAGAGTACCGCGGCCCCTTGTCCGCGGCCCTTTCCGGCGGTGTAATGGGCGCGTGCTTGCGCTTTCCTGCTTGCCCCTGCTGTTCGCCGTAACGGCCACCAGCGGCGCCGCCCCCGCGCTTCGTCCTTCGGCGCCGCCGGCCGCCGCCTGCTCCGCGGTGACCAGGACCGACGTGCAACAGGCCCTCGGCCGCCCCGTGGCCACGGGCCGGCAGAGCGCCGACGGCCCGCAATCCACGTGCGATTACGCCGCGGGAGCGGGCCAGGTCAGCGTTACCGTTCAGCGCCTGACCGCCAAGCTGAACGTGGCCGCCGAAATCGAGAGCCTCAAGGCATCCATTCCCGAAGCTTCCGTGCGCGAGGCGCCGGACGTGGACGCGCTCGCCTTCTTCCTGGACATCCCCGGCGCGGGAACGCAGCTCTACGTCATCCGCGACGACCGCGATTTCGTGCTGATCTCGGTTCTGGGCTTCGGCGATGCCGCGCAAGTCTCCGGCGCCGCCGAGGCCATGGCCCGCAAGGCGCTCGGGCGGCTGTAGCGCGCCCCGTGGAGTGGGCCTCCCGGCCTGCCATGCCGGCTTTCGCGCCGGCATTCTTACGCCTGGCACGCTCTCCGAGCCGTGAGGATAGTGCAGCCCTGGGCTGCCCTGGCGGACGGCGCGTTCAACGGCCCTCCGCGCGCCACACGAACTCGGAGATGCGCTCCGCCAGTTGGGACCGCAAACCGGGTGGCAGGTTATGTCCCATTCCCTCGATCAGGACGAGTTCCGCTCCGGGAATGGCTTCAGCCGTCGCTCGCCCGCCGCTCACGTTGCACATGCGGTCGGCGAGGCCGTGGATCACGAGGGTGGGGACATCGAGATGTCGTAGGCGTTCGGTGCGATCGCCGGAGGCGACCGTCGCGATCGCCTGACGAGCGGCGCCGACCGGATCGTAGGAGCGGTCGTAGGCGCGGCCTACTCCCGCGGCGACTTCCTTCTCGTCCGTCGGATATCCAGGCGAGCCGACGGCGCGGACAGCCCGGAGCATCCGCTGAATCACTTCGTCGCGGGTGGTTGCGCGTGGGCCGCCGAACACTTCGCGGAACACGTCCGGCGAGGCCTGCCCGACTGACATATTGCCCGTTGTCGACATCATCGAGGTGAGAGAGCGGACACGGTCCGGATGCTCGATTGCCATCGTTTGCGCAACGAAGCCTCCCATGGACGCGCCGACGACATGCGCCTTCTCGAAGCCGAGCGCGTCCAGCAACCCTACCGCGTCGGCAGCCATATCCGACAGCGTGTACGACACCGACGACAGGTCGCCGGCGAGCGCCGCGGGCAGGTCCGGAGGCGGGGCATCCGTCAGGTGTGTGGAGAGCCCGGAGTCACGATTGTCGAAGCGGATGACTTGCAGGCCGCGGTCGACGAGGGCACGGCAAAATGCGTCCGGCCAATGAATCGATTGCGCGGCGATCCCCATGATGAGCAGCACGACAGGCGCATCGGGGCTCCCGAGGCGCTGGTAGGCGATGTCGATCCCGGCTGGCCCGACCTTTGACGCCTTCTCGTCCACGATAGACGCATCGAACCCGTTCACCACCTCTGACATGCCGCCCCCCCCTTTTTCGCTGTCGCGTACCGGCCCTGCCTCTGGCCTTTCCGGCCCCAGCGTCTTTGCAGCACTCTTCTCTTGCGGAATCATGGAATCCTCCACCGGTATCGGAATTGGAAGGCTGCGTCGAAAAGCGACGAAGTCTCCTTAGTTGCAACGTGCGTCGCAGGCATGCTTCTCCGCGGCGACACGCGCCGCCGCCAAGCCTCTGGGTGGCATGGTGCTTCGTTTGTCGATACTACCCGAATACAAACTCAAAATCCAGTCTTGTTTCCAATGGCTTAGGTTTGCTACATTGAGAACAGAGGGGCCAGATCGACGCATCGCTCCGAAACTGTACGGTGTAACTCGCCGAGTGGCGCCGGCGGCCGTCCACCTACCAGACCGGAATCTGCGATCGACCCACCTTCCACCCCATCCTGAGCCGATCGTGGGCATGTGACGGGCCACTCGGAAACAGGTCAAAGGAACCAGCGGTTGCTTGCGGCGCCCGGACGTGTTTCCGCTATATAATTATGCGTCAGGCTGCTAGAATCTAGGCTGTTGGAATCGAAGAGACGCGCCCGGGTTGCAGCCGGGCGTCCGGTGCGCCACGAATGAAAAGGTTCTTCCCGATCCTGTTGGCTCTGGGGGGGTTGCTCCAGGTTGCCGGCTCCGCCGACCCGTCGGCGCAAAGCGACAGCACCAGCTCCGTTAGCAAGAAGAAGGCCCCTGCCAAGAGGAAGGCGGCGGCCAAGAAAGCGCCGGCCAAGAAGGCCCCCGCCAAGGCGGCGCCGGCCAAGAAGGCCACGGCGCAGAAAGCCGCCCCCAAGAAGAAGGCTCCGGCCAAGCGGGTGACGCGCCACTATAAGCCCGCGCCGCCGGTGGATCCGACCGAAGGCGACAACGTGGACGGCGACGACCTGACGGTACGCCGCGCGGCGGTGGCGGCATTGGGCACGATGAACGGCGCCGTGGTGGCGGTGGATCCGTCGAATGGGCGGGTGCTGAGCATCGTGAACCAGAAACTGGCCCTGAAGAGCGGTTTCGTCCCGTGCTCGACGATCAAACTGGTCACCGCGCTGGCCGGCCTGAGCGATGGCGCCATCGAGCGCGGCACGTTCGTACACCTGAGCCGCTACACCAGCTACAACCTAACCCAGGCCATCGCGCATTCCAACAATCCCTTTTTCCAGAGGCTGGGCAACCAGCTTGGTTACGACCGCGTGACGCACTACGCCCGGATGCTCGGGCTGGGGGAGAAGGCGGGTCTGGACATTCCCGGCGAGGAGCCCGGCGCGTGGCCGGAGAAGGCGCCGGGGGCCGGCGGCGTGGGAATGATGACGGCCTACGGCGAGAACATTCTGATGACGCCGCTGGAGCTGGCGGCGCTGCTCTCGTCGATCGCCAACGGCGGGAAACTGTATTACCTGCAATATCCGCGCACGACGGAGGAAGCCGGGGACTTTACGCCCAAGCTGAAGCGCACGCTCGAGCTCGCTCCCGACGGCATCTCGGACGTCAAGATCGGGATGCGCGCGGCCGTGGATTCGGGCACCGCAAGACGGGCCGGCTACGATCCGAACGAACCCATCTTGGGCAAGACGGGGACCTGCACGGATTTTCGCATGTCGAGCCACATGGGCTGGTTCGGGTCCTTCAACGAGGTGGACCACAACCAGCTTGTGATCGTGGTCATGCTGCTGGGCACGAGAACGGTGAGCGGGCCGGTGGCGTCCGGGGTGGCCGGCGCAATCTACCGCAACCTCTCCGAACAACACTATTTTGTGGCCGATGCGCGGGGGAGCTCCGAGCCGCAACGTATTCTCTCGACCAGTCCGTGCTGCTCGCGCTAGCGGGCTGCAACCCTTGACGCGGAGACGCGGAGGGAACCGGGAATTCACCGCCGAGACGCCGAGACAACCGTTCAACAAAGGGCTTGGCTTGTCACTCGAATATGCGGCCGTCCCGGGGTTCGCGCGCAGAGCGGGCAGAGGAACGCGCCAACCCCGACTTGCCGGCGCGTGAAGGGCGCGTTTGTCTCCGTTGGTTTTGGTGTAAGAGAGGGAACCCGGAAGAGAGGGGAACGCTCCATTGGAGCGGGAGGGATATGTGGGAGGATCTGGGATCTTCTAGGAGGATGTTGGGGCCGAATTCCCTCTTACGCTTTCACGATAGCTTCCGGGCTTGTTGGCTTCTTCGAGTTTTTCTCACAAGTGATTGAAAACAAACATAAAATAGTTTAAAAGAATCTGTGACTGAAGATTTGTCGTAGGATGGATTCTAACGATGTCCCATACGGTGGCTGTATTCGATACGACGCTGCGAGACGGCGAACAGGCGGCGGGAACCCGCCTGGGGAGCCGGGAAAAGCTCATGATCGCCAGGCAACTGGCGCAGCTCAAGGTGGATGTGATCGAGGCGGGCTATCCCGCATCCTCGCCGGAGGACTTCGAGGCCGTCGCTCTGATCTCGCGGGAAATCGAAGGCC
The DNA here is from genome assembly GCA_903882645.1 of uncultured Acidobacteriia bacterium. Classification (GTDB taxonomy): domain Bacteria; phylum Acidobacteriota; class Terriglobia; order Bryobacterales; family Bryobacteraceae; genus BOG-224. The sequence continues at coordinate 8,370 of CAIRXZ010000089.1, forward strand.
CCGCCGTGTGCGCGTTGTCGCGGGCGGTTGCGAGCGATATCGAGGCATGCGGCAAAGCCCTCGCCAAAGCCAGGCGGCCGCGGATCCACACCGGGATCGGAGCCTCGGATATTCACATCGCGGGCAAGTTCCGGGACGAGCGGTACGGCGCGACGCTCGGCGAGAAGAAGGTCACGATCCTGCGGATGGCAGTGGATGCGGTGAAACTGGCCAGGCAGTTCAGCGACGACGTGGAGTTCTACGCGGAAGACGCCGGCCGCTCGGACGAGGCATACCTTTTCGAGATGCTCGAAGCGGCGATCGACGCCGGGGCTACGGTCGTGAACATCCCCGACACCACGGGCTACGCCATGCCGGAGCAGTACGGCGCTCTGATCCGCTCGATTCACGAGCGGGTGCGGAACATCGGCAAGGCGGTCATCAGCGTGCATTGCCACGACGATCTCGGACTGGCGGTGGCGAACACGCTGGCGGGCGTTCGGAACGGCGCGCGCCAGGTGGAGGGGACGATCAACGGGATCGGCGAAAGGGCGGGCAACGCGGCGCTGGAGGAAGTCGTGATGGCCATACGCACGCGCGCCGATTATTTCAAAGTGCGAACGGGCGTGGATGCCCGCGAGCTGTACCGCGCCAGCCGGCTGGTTTCGGACATGCTCGGCATGAAGATTCCGCCCAACAAAGCGGTAGTGGGCGGCAACGCCTTCTCGCACAGCTCGGGAATCCACGTGGACGGGTTTCTCAAGGAACGCGAGACCTATGAGATCATGCGGCCCGAGGACGTCGGCATCGGGGAGAGCCGCGTGGTCCTGACGGCGCGCACGGGCCGCCACGGCTTGCGGGACCGGCTGAAGAAGCTGGGCTACGCGCTCTCGCAGCAGGAGCTGAACCAGGCCTACCAGAGGTTCCTGGCGGTGGCGGACAAAAAGCAGGAGGTATTCGACGAAGATCTGGCCGCCATCGTTCACGACGAAATCCACCCCGTGCCGGAGACGTACCAGCTCGAATACCTGCAGATCTACAGCGGCACGTCGGCCATTCCGACGGCCACGGTGAGGATTCGGGTGAAAGACGGAACGATGGAGGGAGCGGCGATCGGGGACGGCCCGGTGGACGCGACGTGCAAGGCCATTTCCGCAGTTACCAAGAGTTCGGCCAAGCTGGTGAGATACGAAATCCGGGCGGTGACGGCGGGGGCCGAAGCGCTGGGCGAAGTCACGGCGCAATTGGAAGAAGAAGGCCGGAGAGTGTTCGGGCGGGGGGCCTCTACCGACGTGATCGAAGCCAGCGCCAAGGCGTTCCTGGACGGTCTGAACAAGCTCGCCAATCTCAAATCGGGGGGCGGCCAGTAGGGCCGGCGGCGGCACTTCACTCAGGTTTCCGGGGCGCGCGATTTCGACGAGCGATCCGTCACCAACTCGGGGCGTTCCCGGACCAGCTTGTTGGCGATGTGGCAGGCAAAGCAGACCGGGCGGCCGGCCGCCAACATCTCCGGCAGCTTATCGGAGGGAACCTCACTCCACTCGATGGAGACGCCGTTCGTCTGAAGCAGAGCCGGCTTGGCCTCGGTCCATTCGATCAAGCCGAAAGACCGCCCGCAAAATGCGCACGCCTTGCCTTCATACCACCGCGCGACGATGTTCCGAACCAGGCAATCCTCCGGCGCGGCCGCGATCTGGCTCAAACAAGGTTGCCCGCACCCGCCGCGCTCGGGCCAGCGGGAACAGGAAGAGAGGCGCAGCTCCGGGGCGCCCAGGATGGAGGTGAGCGCGGCGTGGCCGGCATCCACCTCAACGCCGGCAGGCTCGCGGTTATCGGGACAGACGATCACCCGCCGGCCGCGGAATTCCCACCAGGCGCGCGCCTGGCGCCACAGCAGGATGCCTGCGAAAACCACGGCAATGGCGATTACGACCGCCGCTCCAACCGGCACAAATGCTCCGTATTGGCGAATGCAATGTTCGGACCAAGCTGGCGGCGGGGGCCTAAGCCGTTAGCTTTCATGCGAATCGGGGGATGCGCCGGGGCGATGGACGGGCCGCCGCCTGGGGGGAAACCCGCAAGCTTGGGTGCTTTGACGCTGGGGAGGAAACGACCGCGCGCCGCGCTCGTCTATATCTCAGGTGAAACCGCGTTCTCTGTGGGCGGCGGCATTGCCCGCGGCGCTGGCGCTAGCCGCAGCGGCAAGCGATTACCAGTCGGCCAAGCGGAAGATCGACAGCATCGACAGCGACGGGCTGAAGGCCGGCGCACGCGTGGAGCTGACGCCGCGGGAGTTGAACGCGTACGCCGAACACGAGTTGCCCGCGGGAGTGCGCAACGCTCAAGTTCAGGTGAGCGCGCCGGAAATCGCGACCGGCTCTGCGCTGGTGGACTTCGGAAAACTGCAGCGCTCGCTCGGCTATCAGCCGGGCTGGCTGCTATCGAGATTACTCGATGGCGAGCGCCCGGTGAGCGTGACGGCGCGCGTCCGGTCCTCTGGCGGCCAGGCCACGGTCGAGGTGCAGAGCGTGCAGATTTCGGGCTTGCGGATCGATGGCGCCACGCTCGATTTTCTGATCCGCAACGTGCTGCTGCCGCTGTACCCGGACGCGGTGGTGGGCCGCCCGTTCGACCTCGGCCACCGTATCGCGAAGCTGGACGTACAACCTCGCGCGGTAGGCGTGGTGATCGGCAGGTAGAGGACGCGGCAGACTGAGAGTCCGCGCCACGCTGGTTCTACTGGATCAGCGCGAAGGCCTTTCTCATGGCCGCGGCGGTCTGCGCCAGCGCCTGATCGGGCGGCAAGGCGCGGAGCGCGGCGTTCATCGGTTCGGCGGCGGCGGGGCCGTCATACCCGATCCGGTTGAGCGCGCTCAGAAACGCTCCTATGTCAATCACCCCGGTCGCGGCGGGCAGTTCCCGCCGGCTGTCGACTTGCTGATCGATCGGGACGCCGGCCGGGGCGTCGCTCAGGTGAACCGCGACCACGTCTTCATTCTTCAAGGTCAGCAGATCGGCGGCGGTGTCCCCGGCGTTGTACCAGTGCCAAATGTCCATCAGAAGACCGAGGTTGGGTTTTCCGACCTCCGCGATCAATTCCTTCATTTCGGCCATGGTGTGGATGAACGGGTATTTTCCACGCGTCCAGGCGGTCTTCGGACCGACGTATTCCAGGCCCAGAGAAATGCCGGAATCGCCGAGCACCGTAGCCGCCTCGCGGATCCTGCGCGCGTGCAGATGAAAGTTTTCGAGGTACGTCAGCTTGTTGTCCGACGAGGAAAGCCATGTGACCGCGCGCCGCATACGAGCGCGTTGGAGGGTCTTCGCCGTCGCCGCAAGGTCCTTGAGGAACGTCGAGTAAGCTTCCTCCGGCTGACCCACGGGAAACGACTGGGCATACGAGCCGAACACCAGATGCTTAGATTGCAGATCGCCCAGCAAATCGTTCATCGCGGAATCCGACAACGCGGCAAGTTCTTTCAGGTTGGGGTCCACGGCTTCGAATCCGAACTTGGCCGCCATGTCGATGGACTCCGCCAGGTTCGCCCGAACGCCGATGTTGCCGGTATTCAGGCATATCTTCATCTTTGTGGCCACGGCCGCGGACGCGCGGCTGGAGAAGAGGCCGGCCGCGGCGAGCGACCCGGCGGCGCGAAGGAAATCGCGGCGGATTGTCTGTGGCATGATTATGCCTCCGATTCAGGATATAGCATACCGATCTTCGGCGGCGAACGGCGCGGGGCCGGAGGGGAACTTGGGTTATCCTGGACAAACGCAAGAATGGGGAAAACCTGGCGTGCGGGGAACCGCTCCCTGACGGTCGCGGCGGGAGGTTGTGCGGTGATGTATCGGCGCCGGGGAATTCCCGCCGGCCGTCCCCGATCCGGCGACGATCGGACGAACGGTTCGACGGTCTGGGGTGGGTGGTGGGGTTCGAACCCACGGCCACTGGAACCACAATCCAGCGCTCTACCAGCTGAGCTACACCCACCGTGATGGACTCTTCAAGCTTATCAAGGGGGTGCGGAGAGCGCAAATCGGGGGTGAAACCCGTTTCGTTCCGCCTTGATATGATTCAGTCCATACTCAGCCGCTGGATCCGCGTGGTACTGCAAGAGGTTACCGCTTGTGGAGCGCCACGGCATGGAGTGCATGCCGCATGGCGTGGGGAACGTGCTGCACCAGGCCGCCCACCTGAATTGCGAGCTGGCGATGCCGAACAGCGCGTTTGTCGAAGTGCCATACCCGCAAGGCGCACGCGACGCGCAGCCATACATGACGGACACGATCCGGATCGCCTCGGACGGCTGCGTTCACGCTCCGGCGAAGCCCGGCCTAGGGTACGAAATCGATCGCGCCGCGCTCGATAAGGCGATTACGGCGGTGGAGCGGTAGTTCCTCAGAAGCGCCAGGCCGGTGGCGTGGGCGCCCCCACCCGAGGCCGACCCCCTGGTCGGGCCTGGTCAAACTCCGTGCTGTAGCGTTTCGTATATACAACCTGATACGATAGCACTGTGGTTGTTTCCGGTTTTGAATGGGATGATGACAACATCTCCCACATAGGAAGGCACGAGTTCGCCCCGGAAGAGGTGGAGGAGGTCTTCGCCAGCGACCACAAGGTCAGGCGAACGCGCCAGAAGCGGTACATAGCCTTAGGCGAAACGCTGGACGGTCGCCTAGCTTTCATCGTGTTTCGGCGATTGTCCGAGGGGGTGGTGAGAGTGATCACGGCCCGGGACATGGACGCCAGTGAGCGGCGGCTGTTTCGCCGCAAGTAGGTGGAGCAAATGAAGAAAACACTTCCTTCCGCAAGGCCGCCGCTACCGAAGTTTCAGTCGGACCAAGAGGCCGCGGAGTACTTCGAGAGCCGTTCTGTCGCTAGCGTATGGGATCGGTTGCCCGCGGCCCCTCAGGCCAAACCGTCGGCAGCTCTGGCTGCTAAGATCCGCGACCGCCACGCCCGAACAAAGTCTCCGATTTCACTTCGCCTGGCCCCCGAACACATCGCCGCGGCGAAGCATATCGCGGCTGCAAAGTCGGTAGGCTACCAGACGCAGCTTCGGATGTGGATTGCCGAGGGGATCCGGCGCGAGGCCAAGCGCGCGTAGGCCCCCGGCCGTCAAGGACTGCAGTTCGGTGGCAACACGGGCGGGCGCGGAGCTGTTCGCGCGGGCGCCCAGTTTCTGAGTCGGCGACTACGCGCTGAAGTGGAATGCTGAAGGAGTCGCGGGAGTTCGGGGACCGCGTGGGCGTAGTTTCCAGAACCCCACTTTCATGGCCACTAGCCCACTTCTCATCCCGTCTTTCTCTTGGCGCAGGTAAGAGGGGAGGCTGCGCTGACCGGGGCTAATTTATTCTCAATGTCGTCGTGGCGCTCCAAATTTCCGTTTATCGACAGTGTCCTGCCTCCCATAAGGATAACCTAAACCGCCATTTCTGGAGCCTTTAACCTTTTGTCCATAGAGAAAGTAACGTCTCGTAAAGCCGCTTTGCGACATGATGTAATCCTTTCGTCGACCTACGTCCGAATCAGCCTGGATGGAAAGAAAGCTAAGCGTACTGCCATGCCTTGCGCCGCACAAGTATCGGGCAGTAGCCTAAGCTTGGCGTCCCCATTCCGTCCCCGTAGCTTACGGGTACCATACGGTCCGAGATGATATACTTAAGCCGTTCATTCAAAGACAGAACTGCGTTACATTGCAATGCAGCCCACGGAAGCGCCTAACGGTTCTCACCATTCCGCCAGCACGGTGGACTAGGCGGCGGTCCGCGAGCAGTTGGAACGCATTCTGGCAAGTCCTTCTTTCCGCACCAGCAAACGGCACTCAGGTTTCCTGCGTTACGTCGTGGACGAAGCCATGGAGGGCCGCGCAGCGCAGTTGAAGGAGCGCACGGTGGGCGTCCACGTATTCGGACGGGAACCCGACTACGACACCAACGTGGACCCTGTAGTGCGTGTTTCCGCCGGCGAGCTTCGAAAGCGGGTCGCTCAGTACTACCACGAGCCGGCGCACGATACGGAGTTAAGGATCGATCTGCCGCCCGGATCGTACGTCCCCGAGTTCCGGCCGGCTGGACGGCCAGCAGCGGTAGCGCCCATTGGACCGCCGGATTCCCCGGCTAAGCGTTTGAAACCGGTCCGACTGATTGCCGCAGGCGCCGCGGTTGCGTGTCTGGGCTTTATGCTCTGGCTGAGGCCATGGGTCCCGAAGAGTGCTTTTGCGCAGTTTTGGGACCCGGTTTGGGACGCTCCGGGCGCCGTCGTGATCAGCCTGCCGGGGCGCCCGGCGCCGGGGCCGGGGCAGGAGCAGGTCCAGGTGGCTCTGAGTGACGCCACCGCTCTCGCCAGACTCACCCCGATTTTGAAGTCCAAGGGCAAGGAGTTCCGCGTCCTCACTCAAAACGCAACCACCCTGGCCGATTTGCAGGCAGGGCCCGTTGTCCTCATAGGAGCGTTTACCAACGCACTGACGCTTCGGTTGCTCGGTGAGGCGCGCTTCACCTTTGAATTCGACCCCGAAGCGAACCATCCATGGGTGCGGGACCGGCAGAATCCGTCGAACCGGCAGTGGCAACTGAACCGGAACCGGTCCGATCCCAACGCGGACTTTGCCGACTATGCGGTCGTTTCGCGCGTGCTCGATCCAACCACGGATCGAATCGCGGTGGTGGCGGCGGGTATCACCGGGTCGGCGAACTATTGCCGCCGGCGATTTTCTGAGCAACCCGGAGTACATGGAAGCGATCAATCGGCAGGCTCCGAAGAGCTGGCGCGCCAAGAATGTTCAGGTGGTCATCACGATGAAGATCAGCCAGGAGAAACCCGGCCCACCGCGCGTTCTGGCTACCTACTTCTGGTAGCCGGTCCCGCGAAGATGGCGAGCTGAAGCTCGCCACGGCACGCTCAAGCGTGCGCCACGACGGCGGCCGGCCCTATCTGACATCGAAGGCGTAGGATCCCGAGCCGATCCGGATCACGTACGAGCCGCCTTCATTCCGCGCCGGGACCGGCTTGCCGCCTTCGGTGACGTTGCCGTTCGGGACGGCCGGCAGGTACACCGTCGCCGTGGCGTTGGCGGGAACCGTCACTTTCATCGAAAACGGCCCCTTGGCCGCGCCGTTCCAATCGGTGACAATCTTTCCGTAGACCGAATCGTATTCGCCGCGCGCCTGGGTGATGCGAGCGTCCAGCCGCGGGTGGATCACGATTTGCTTGAAGCCCGGCGCCGCCGGAGTGGCATCGATTCCGGTCACGTACCGGTAGACCCACGCGACTACCGAGCCGAAGGCATAGTGATTGTACGAGTTCATGGACGGATCGCCCGTGTCGCCGTTCCACCGCTCCCACCACGTGGTAGCGCCTTTTGCGAGCATGTAGCCCCAGGAGGGATAGGTTTCGTTCAACAACAGACGGTAGGCCACGTCCGTGCGGCCGTGATCGGCGAGCGTGAACAGCAGGAACGGCGTCCCGAGGAATCCTGTGGTGAGATGCCAGTCGTGCGCCTCGATGTCCTTCACGAGGTTATCGAGCAGTACCGGCTCCAGCGCCGCGGGCGCGAGCTTCATGTAGAGCGCCAGGACATAGGACGTCTGGCTGCCGCTCGCCACCGTGCCGTCTTCTTTGACGAACTCCTGTCGGAAGGCGGTGGCGATGTTGTCCTTCAGCTCGGCGTAGCGCGCGGCGTCCGCTTCCTTGCCGAGCATGTGCGCCATCTGGGACATCTGGTCCGCCACCAGCGCCCAGTAAGCGGTAGCCACAAGGTCCCTGGGCGTCTGGCTGCCGGCGGGGAGCCAGTCGGCGAAGTTGGCGCCGGTTCTGTTCCGTCGCAGGAAGTCGGGGTTGTTGATCTGGATGAAGTTCATCCAGCGTTCCATGGCCGCCCAGTTCTCCTGAACGATGGCCTTGTCGCCGTACTGAATCCAGGCGGTCCAGGGCACGATGACGCCGGCATCGCCCCAGCCCGGAGCGCCGTCGCCGGCCGTGGCCGGCGCCACCGGCACGGTGTTGGTGAACGCGCCGTCGGCCGACTGGTCGTCCGCCACGGAGCGCATCCACTGCCGGCCGAAGGAGGCGATATCGAAGTTGTAGCTTCCCGTGCGCCAGAAAACCTCCGCGTCGCCGGTCCAGCCCAGGCGCTCGTCGCGCTGCGGGCAATCGGTGGGGATGCTCAGAAAGTTGCTGCGCTGCCCCCACGTGCCGGTTGCCCAGAAGCGGTTCACCAGGGCGCTCGACGTGCCGATCCTGCCGGATGGTTCCGCCGCCAGGCTGCTCACCACTTCGCCGGTAATGGAGTCGAGGGTGGGCGTTCCAGGATACCCGGTCACCTCCACATAACGGAATCCGTGGAAGGTGAAATAGGGCCGGTAGGTTTCCACGCCGCCGCCGCGGAGGACGTACGTATCCGCGGAATCGGCGTCGCGCAGGTTTTCGCGATAGAGCGTGCCATCGGGGTTGAGTATCTCCGCCGTTCGGATATGAACCGTGGCGCCGGCCGGCCCGATCGCTTTAAGGACGGGCCACCCGGCCATGTTTTGACCCATATCGAAAACGTAAACGCCTGGAGCGGCCGGGCTCACGCTTACGGGCTTGATGGTCATGGTCGCCTGGACGGGCCGGGTCATCTGGGCGGAGACCACTCCCGGCGGCGCTTCGGAAATCGTGGCCGGGGTCCAGCGGGCTTCGCTGAGCCCGGGCTTGTCCCAACCGGGCTGTTCGAGGCGGGCATCGTAGGTTTCGCCGGCGTAGATCTCGGAGTGGAGGATGGGAGATTGCGCGGTCTCCCAGGAGCCATCGGTGACTACCGTGCCGGAGCTTCCGTCGGAATAGCCGATGCGCAACTGAGCGAGGAGGCGCGTGGGCGGCGGCAGGAAGCTGAGACGCGAGCCGATATTGGCCAGGCCGCTCAGGAACCAGCCGTCGCCGAGTACGGCGCCGATGGCGTTCTTGCCGTTCACGAGCAAGCCGGTGACGTCGTAGGTCTGATAGACGACGCGCTTTTTGTAGTCGGTGAACTCCGGAGTGAGAACGTCGTCTCCGACGCGTTTTCCGTTGATGAAGACGCGGTAGCTGCCGAGCGCTGTGACGTAAAGCCGGGCCGCCTGAACGCGCTTGGACACCGCAAACTCGCGCCGGAGCAGACCCGCGGGCTGAGGCAGATTCCCCTGCGTCCGGCCGGGTTCGCCGGCGATAGCGGCGGGCTTCCATGCCGCGTCGCTTTCGGCCCGCGCCTCCCACTTGTCGCCGGAGGGGTAGCGTTCCACGGTCCCGTCGGCGTAAGCGACCTTGAGCAGGGCCGCGACGCCCGCCGGTTCCTGCCCCCGGCCTCCGCCCTGGCCCGCCGGCGCAGGCACGGTAATCTCGACGGTGCTCCCGCCCGCGGCGATCCGATCGGCGATGTCCTGCCGGTCGAAGCTGGCCCAACTACGCTTGGAGTAGATCTCTTTGCCGTTCAGCGCAACTCGGAAGGCGCCCCCGGCCGAGACGAACAGAGCCGCGGCGATCGGCTTCTCCTTGATCTCGACGGTAGTCCGGAATATCGACGCGGGCCGCGGCGTTCCAGCGGCGGGAGCCGCCTGGCCGGCCACCTGCATGAGGCGCACGCCGACGCGATCCTCGGCTTCGTCGCTCTTCCAACTGATCCAACTCGCGGTCCAATCGGTTTTCGCGAGCAACCCCATCTCCCACCATGCGGGAACCGCGGCCTGGGTCGTCTTGCCCGCGGCGTCCCAGACGCGCACTGTCCAGTAATAGCGCTTGCCCGATTCCAGCTTAGGCCCGCCGTAAGCGATGTCGATGGAGTCCGGCGAGGACTGCTTCCCGCTGTCCCAGATGTCTCCCTTACCGGCGCGGATGCCGGCCGCGGCGCCGGCGACGAGGATCTGGTACGCGGACTGGCGCCAGTTGCGCGCCTGGCTGTCGCTCTGCCAGGACAGGTGCGGCGTCGCAACGTCGATCCCCAGGGGGTTCTCCAGAAACTCGCACCGCAGGTGAACCGGCGCGGCGTACGCGGCCGCCGCCGCGAAAAGCGAAAGAAACCATCCCCGCAACCGCATAGATCTCGCTCTCCCCGCAAGACTGCTGAACTCAAAGGCTATCAGAGTGCGGCGGGTTTCGGCCGGCTTGCGGCCCGGAGCGGGATTCTCCCCACGAACGAATCACGGCCAGGGTTGTATCAGCTATTGGAGCTGCTAATCCCGGCGTTGGACAGCGTGTTGAAAATGATGCTCGCCGGATTCAGGGCGTCGCTCTGGGACGAATTCGCCTGCAAGTCCGAGAGGAGTCGATTCAGCATCTGGCTCGCGCTGCTGGAACTGCTGTTTGCGCTGGAACTGCCGTCCGAACTGGCGGAGGCAGAGTGGTGATGGTGGTGATGATGATGGGCGCCCGTCGCTTGCGCCAAATCCTGGACGTTGGGGATCTGGCCGCTCTGCGAGGCGCTGCTGAAATCGCTCGAAAGCTGGGTGAGCTGGTTCGCCGCCGTCGCATTGCCCTCCGACGTGGCGGTTTGGGCCGCGGTTTTCAGATTTGCCGCGATTTGCTGGGTGACCTGCTGGTACTTAGCCGGGTCCGATTGCTGAAGCTGCTGGAGCATGCTCATCAATTGGGCGAACGGGGAAAGCCGGCTCTTGTCCGGCTTCACGACCGAGGACGCATCGATGCCGCTCAGGCTGTTGCTGGTCTGGCCGGTTGTCGAGCTGGCGTTCCGGAGCGCGCTGCCGAGAATCGACTGTAGATAGCTGTTGGAAAGAGGGTTGATGGAACCGGTACTCATGTCTTCCCGACCAGCATTCCTGTTGCCACTCTCGACGGCATCCTAAGCTGTTGAAAACGGTGGTCCGGACGCTTGCGGCACGGTCAAGTTCCCGCCGGAGCGGCAAATCCTTGCCGCTTCCCGCTCCCCCGCGGGAATCGGGGTATGATTGTGTGCTGGATGGGAGCGGAAGGGCACGCGCGGAACTCGCCGGGTTGGGACCCGTGGCGAAAGCGCATGCTGAAGACCGCCGAGACGCTGCGCCGGCTGGACGCGCAACGCTTCGAGACGCAGATCGCCAGGATTGAAGAGTGCCTGCGAGTGGACGCCGCCTGGAATCTGGAGGCGGCGCTGGCGAGTTGCAGGCGCGCGCCGCCACACGCTGCCCGCGAACTTCGGATTTGTGTTTCCCGGTTTTCCTGTGATATGTAGGTACCTGGGAAAACAACAGCAATGGCCTACGTGATAGCGGAACCCTGCATCGGCACAAAAGATACCGCCTGCGTCGACGCCTGTCCGGTGGACTGCATCCACCCCAAGAAGGATGAGGCCGGCTTTGCCGAGGCGGAAATGCTCTACATCGACCCGGTGGAATGCATCGATTGCGGCGCGTGCGTACCGGTTTGTCCGGTTTCGGCGATCTTCGCTCTCGACGATCTGCCGGAAAAATGGGCGGAGTTCACGGCGAAAAACGCGGCCTACTACGGGAAGTAGGGAGAAGCCGGAAGACAGAAGTCAGGAGTCGGAAGACAGAAGCCGGAATCGCGCCGTTTCGGCTCCCGACTCCTGGCTCCCGCTCTCAAGCAGCGGCTCCAATATGTGAGCCGCGAGGAAGCGCACCACGGGCACGGCGACGCCGTCGCCGGAAAGATGATACGCCTGGTTGTAGTTCTCCGGCAGCGTATAGCTGTCCGGCAGCCCCATCAGCCGGGCCGCCTCGCGCGGCGACAACAGCCGCGACCGGATGTCGTCTCCTTCGACGATCATGATGGATTGCCGGCTTGAGCCGCCCGCCGGCGTTCGAAGACACCCCGCCACGTCGTCGAAACGGATCTCCGCGCGCTGCGCGCGCTTGCCATGTTCGTCCCGGCGCGTCCGCTTGTAGATCCCGCCGATCATCCGGCGCTTCGCGCGTTTCGCCTTCCCGACCTTCTCAAGGTTGATCGGGCTCATCATCCCAAGGAGACGTTTCGTTTCCGCCGCCGTATGCCAGGGCACGCCTTGCGGTTCATCCTCGATTACATCCGCAAACGTCGATTGCCGCGGTGGAGGCGCGGGCGGATTCCACCACAGCCAGGCCTCTTTCGAGCGCTGGGAAAGCTTTTCGTAAGCGCCGGCCAGGTTTGCGGGATGCCATAGCGGGCCCGCGTGCGTCCCGGCGAGGCCCGCGGGCGCCGTCCAATCCTGGTGAACCGCTACGATGAATAACCGGGGACGCGATTGCGGCACGAAGCGCACGGCATCCATCACCAAGGCGCCGAAGCGGTAGCCGCCGCCCGCCAGCGCGGCGCCTATCGCCGCGAAGTCCTTTCCCCCGTGTGAACTGAGAGCGCCGCAAACGTTCTCAAGAACGACGGCGTAGGGCGCGCGCCTTTCTTCCGCGAGCGCCTCAATGAGCCGCCAAAACGGCCAGAATGTTCCCGAGCGTTCGCCCTTTAGCCCGGCATAGTTACCGGCCAGCGACAAATCCTGGCATGGAAACGACGCCCAGGCGAGATCGGCGCGGTCCGGCAAGTCCGCCGCCTTCAGCTTGCCGACGTCCGCGATCTTCAGATGCCCGGCGCCCCAGTTTGCGGAGTAGCTGGCGCCCTTCTTCGCGTCGATGTCGTTCGCAAAAAGGCACTCCCACTCTTTGCCCAGGCCGGCTCTCGCCATCCCGCCGCCAGCAAAAAACTCGTAGAACGACGGCATCGCGCCTTCTTCACGGCCGGTACGTCGCGCTTGCCGTATCCGTCTCCCAGAGCCTCACCGACCCTACGCGCACGCCCTCTGTATGCTTCAGACCCCCGCTGACCTCGTCGTAGATGTGCTTGGCCATGTTCTCGGCGGACGGGTTGACGGCGTCGAACGGCGGAAGATCGTTCAGCCATTGGTGGTCCATCCGGTCGAGCACCGCGTGGACCACCTTCTTCAGCTCCACGAAATCCACCAGCAGGCCGGCCGCGTCGAGCTGCCGCCCTTCGATGGTCACATGGCAGCGGTAGTTGTGGCCATGCACGTTCTCGCAGCGGCCGTGGTAGTTTCGCAGCGCGTGGCCGGCGGCGAATGTCTCTTCAATCGTCACTTCAAACATCGAAGAACTTCTCCACGTCCTCCAGGTCGGTGGTGAATCCGTAATTGGGCAGGCTGTCGAAAAAGACCTGGCCGTAGCGCTGCTTGGTGATGCGGTTATCCAGCAGCGCCAGGACTCCCCGGTCCGACTTGCTCCGAATGAGCCGCCCGAACCCCTGCTTCAGCGCGATGGCCGCCCGCGGAACCTGGTAATCGTAAAAGGGATTTCCCCCCGCCGCGCGGATGCTCTCGATCCGGGCGTTGACCACCGGATCGTTGGGGACCGCGAACGGCAGTTTATCTATGATAACGCAGCTCAACTGCTCGCCCGGCACGTCCACGCCCTGCCAGAACGAGGCGGTGGCGAAGAGCACGCAATTGGGCGTGGCGCGGAACTCGTCCAGCAGCGCGCCGCGCGGCCCCGTCCCCTGCAACAGGGTGGGATATTCGATTTCGAAGGAGACCGCGTCGTGCACCAGCCGCATCTGCTGGTAGCTGGTGAACAGGACGAACGCGCGGCCCCGGCTGTGCCGCAGGATGCGCGTCACTTCCTCGGCCGCCGCCTTGGGGAATGCCGGGCTGCGCGGCTCGGGCAGGTCCTGCGGCACGTACAGCAGCGCCTGCTTTTGGTAGTCGAAATGCCCGGCGACGATCAAGTTGCGCGCATGCTCCACCCCCAGCCGCTTCTCGACGTACGCGAATCCGCCCGACACCGCCAGCGTCGCCGAGGTGAGCACGGCCGTCTCGACCCGGTTGAACAGGCGTTCGGAAAGCTTATCGGAGACGTCGATCGGCGTGGCCTGCAGAAAACAGCCGCGCCCGCGCTTCTCCACCCAATAGACGTACTCCTCGTCGTCGCTTTCCATGGTGAAGCGCAGGTTCATGCCCAACTCCGTCACCCGGCGGAACAGCGGCACGACCTCCTCGGGCGGGCTCTGAAGCAGCTTGAGATGCGAGCCGATCAGTTCGAGCGCGGCCAGGACGTCCGAATAGACCTCTTCGTTCGCTTCCCGAAACGCGTCCCTGCCCTGAAACGCCACGCGGCGGTCGCCTTCCCCGAACAGCGCGAAGAACTCGCCGGTCCGTTCGTCCAACCGCTGGAGGATGCGGTCCAGCTCCTTGGTTCCGAACTTCTTCGCGCGGCCCACCGCCCCCACATCGCGCCGCAGGTCCTGAATCTGGTAGTTGCTGATCGAAACGCCGAAGTACTGCGCCGCGACGTCCTCGATTTCGTGGGCTTCGTCAAAGACTACGGCGTGATACTCGGGAAGGATGCCGCCCTCGTAGTCCGCGTTCCTGAGCGCGAGATCGGCGAAGAACAGGTGATGATTGACGATGATGACGTCGCTCTCCTGCGCGCGCCGGTGCATCAGGGTGAGGAAGCAGCGCTCGAAGTTGGGGCACTTCTGCCCGGCGCACAGGTCGCTGCGCGCGTCCAGCTTGGCCCAGGCCGTGCTGCTCTCGGGCAGTTTCTTGATTTCCGAGCGGTCGCCGAATTCGGTCGTCTTCTCCCACGCCCGGACGATCTGAAAATCGGCGACTTCTTCCAGCCCGGCAAGCACCGGCTGCTTTTCGGCGTCGTAGATCTTCTGGCGGCAGGCGTAGTTGTTGCGGCCCTTCATGTAGCAGACCTTGAGCGGCCGCGGGAAGTGCTTCCGCAGAAACGGCACATCCTTGAAGAAGAGCTGTTCCTGCAGGTTCTTCGTGCCAGTCGAGACGATGATGCGCCTGCCCGAGAGCAGCGCCGGGACCAGGTAGGCGAGCGTCTTCCCGGTACCCGTCCCCGCCTCGACGATGAGATGCCGCTTTTCCGCCAGCGCCGCTTCCACGGCCTCGGCCATCTCCACCTGTCCCGGCCGGAATTCATAGGCCGGATGCCATTTGGAGAGCGTGCCGTGACGGGCGAAAAACTGCCGCGCGCCCGTTGGCCGGGCCTCAGTGGGCATGGATACTGTGATTCTAACGTATGGACCTCAGCAGGGGCCGGGCATGCCCGGCGCTGGGTGTGCGACATGAATGTTGGAGCTTTTCGCGGAGGCTGGATTGTTTCGGCAATTCTAGAAGTATATAATACTTCTAGAAAGGAGGCCCATGCCTCAGTCCCTTCCCAATTTGGAAACGCGCAGGACCGAACTGCTC
>CAIRXZ010000090.1 GCA_903882645.1 uncultured Acidobacteriia bacterium
CCTCAACAACAAAATCCGAGTGGTTACCAGACGATCCTACGGCTTTCGCACCTTCGACGCCATGGAAATTGCCCTGTATCACAACTTGGGACGACTCCCAGAGCCAGAATCGCCCCACAAATTCTGCTGAGGAAGCTGTTTTCAAAGGTCGGCATTGGCGTTCTCCTTAAGCTTCGGCCCCAAAAACCCGAACAATCGCCGGGAGACCGGGAGACCGGGGACAGACGGGACGTTTTCCTGGGCGATATTCCTGAAAAACCCCACACCCTCCGGCGGGGTCCGTCTGTGCGCCCCTCACTGAATCGGCAACTCCTCCTGGCCGTTGCCGTTCTCCGTCTCCGGGATCACCGAAGCCGCCGCGACCTTGTCCCCTTCGTCCAGGCTTACGAGCCGCACTCCCTGCGAGGAACGGCCGACCTGCCGGATGGTTGAGGATTCGATGCGGATGATTTTCCCGCTCTGGCTTACGATGGCGAGGTCCGAATCGTCCTTCACCGAAAGGATCGCCACCACCCTGCCCGTCTTGTGGGTGGTTTTCATGTTGATGACGCCCTTGCCGCCGCGAGCGGTCAAGCGGTAGTTCTGGAGCGGCGTCCGCTTGCCATAGCCGTTTTCGGCGATCGAGAGGATGATCCCCTCCTTTTCGACGACTTCCATGCCCACCAGGTAATCGCCCACGGCCAGGTGCATGGCGCGAACGCCGCGCGCCTGCCGGCCCATCGCCCGCACCTGCCCCTCGGCGAAACGGATCGCCTGGCCTTCGTACGACCCCAGGAAGATGTAGTTGTCGCCATAGGTGATTCTGGCGGAGATCAGCTCATCGCCCTCGTCCAGGCCCACCGCGATGATGCCGCGCGACATGGGGTTGTCGAACTCGGTCAGCTCCGATTTCTTGATCACGCCGTGCTTGGTCACCATGACGATGAAGCGGTCGGCGACGAAATCCTTCACCGACAGAAACGCCTTGACGGTCTCGTCGGGCTGCAGGTTGATGAGGTTGGAAATGTGCTTGCCCTTGCCCGACGTCGAGGCGTCGGGAATCTCGTAGGCCTTGAGCCAATACACGCGCCCTCGGCTGGTGAAAATCAGCAGATAGCTGTGGGTGGAGGCCACGATCAGGTGTTCCACCACGTCTTCTGCCCGCGTGCCCATGCCGATGCGGCCCTTGCCCCCGCGCGTCTGGCGGCGGTAAGTGTCCACCGCGGTGCGTTTCAGGTAGCCGCCGCGCGTGACGGTGATGGCCACATCCTCGACGGCCACCAGGTCTTCAAGCGCAATCTCGCCCGTGTCTTCGATCACCTGGGTGCGCCGCTCGTCGCCGTAGTCCTTTTGGATTTCCTTCAGCTCCTTGACGATCACGCCGCGCAGGACCTGGTCCGAGCCGAGGATCTCCAGGTACTCGCCGATACGCCGCTGGATATCGGCCAATTCGTCCAGGATCTTCTGCTGCTCCATGCCCGTGAGCCGCTGCAACTGCAGCTCGATGATGGCCTGCGCCTGCTTCTCGGTGAACTGGAAGCCGGCGACCAGGGCTTCGCGGGCCTCGCGCGGCTGCCTGGCCGCGCGAATCAGCCGGATGACTTCATCGAGGTTGTTGAGCGCCTTTTGGAAGCCCAGCAAGAGATGTTCGCGCTCGCGCGCCTTTCGCAATTCGTAATCGGTGCGGCGGCGGACCACTTCCTGCCGGTGGTCGATGAAGTGTTTGATGATCTCCACCAGCCCCAGCTCCCTGGGCTGCCCGTTGACGATGGAGAGCATGATCACGCCGAAGCCGGTTTGAAGCTGCGTGTGCTTGTAGAGGTTGTTCAGAACCACCTCGGCCTGCTCGCCGCGCTTCAACTCGAAAACGATGCGCATGCCGTCGCGGTCGCTCTCGTCGCGGATATCGCCGATGCCCTCGATCTTCTTTTCGTTCACCAGCGCCGAGGCCTGCTCGATCAACTTCGACTTGTTGACCTGGTAGGGGATCTCGGTGACGACAATCTGCTCCTTGTCCTTTCCAACGCGCTCGATGGCCGCGCGGGCGCGGATTTTGAGCTGGCCTCTGCCTCTGGTGAAGGCTTCGAGGATGCCCTGCCTTCCCAGGATGAAGCCCCCCGTGGGGAAGTCGGGTCCCTGGACCATCTCGAGGATCTTCGAGAGCGGCGCGCCGGGGTGCTGGATGAGGTAAATGGTGGCGCTGACGATCTCGGTGAGGTTGTGCGGCGGGATGTTCGTCGCCATGCCGACCGCGATACCCGCCGACCCGTTCACCAGCAGGTTGGGCACGCGCGTGGGCAGCACCTCCGGCTCCGTTTCGCTCTCGTCGTAATTGGGCCGGAAGTCGACGGTGTCCTTATCGATGTCCTCGAGCAGCGCGGTGGCGATGCGCGAAAGCCGCGCCTCGGTGTACCGCATGGCGGCGGGCGGGTCGCCGTCGATCGATCCGAAGTTCCCCTGACCGTCCACCAGCGGATAGCGCATGGAGAACGGCTGAGCCATGCGGACCAGCGAATCGTAGATCGCCGCATCGCCGTGGGGGTGGTACTTGCCCATCACTTCGCCCGTGATCTTGGCGCACTTCTTGGTGGGACGCGTGGGCAGCAGGCCCATGTCGTTCATCCCGTGAAGAATGCGCCGGTGGACCGGCTTGAGGCCATCCCGGATATCGGGAAGGGCGCGCCCCACGATCACGCTCATGGCGTAGTCGAGGTACGACCGGCGCATCTCGTCTTCGATATTGATTGGGACGATGTTCTTGTTGCCGTCCCCGCCGGGCGATCCCGGCAAGGGAAGCTGCCCAGCGGGAGGCGGCGCGGGCGGTACTTGCGGCGGTTGTTCTTCGTCGGCCAATGCGAATCCTTTTGAGGGAGGTAAGTTCTATTTTAACAAGAAGCTATCGGCTATCGGCTTTTCAGCCAAAGGCGCTCCCGTTGTGGGGCGGCCTTTCAGGCTGCGGACACGCTTTCCAGCGGGTCCAGCCGGCTGAAAGCCGGCTGCTGGCGGGATGGCCTCGTCGTCAATCCTTACGCGAGACAGGATATTAGAATGGGAGGGGGCTGCGTATTCGTGATCACCGCCTACGACCTGACGGGGAAACCCCTGGCGGCGTATCGCAGGCGCAGAAGGAAAAAGCATCAATGAGCCGGAATATGTTCCCTGAAGGATGGGATGCGGCCAAGGTACAACGAGTGCTAGCTCACTACGGACAGCAGACCGAGGATGAGGCCTTGGCGGAGGACGAGGCGGGCGTCGAGTCCTCCGAGACCGTCATGAACGTGCCTTACGACCTCGTGCCCAAAGTTCGTGAGCTGATCGCGAAACATCAGAGCTGACGCGCAACGGGCGCGTCAGCCCCGCGCCGGCCCTGGTGCGCCGGCGGCGAGCGCCGCCACCCTCGGCCTCGTCGGCTTCTTTGGACAGCACAAGAACTGAGTGCTGGCCGGCATACTGCCGTACACTGGAGCGGATGGCCACCGAACTTGCCCCAATGGGCGCGGACGACTGGCCGGACGTTCGCGCGATCTACCTGGAAGGGATTGCCACGGGCGACGCAACCTTTGAACGCTCGGCGCCGGAGTGGAACGCGTGGGATGCCAGGCACTTGAAGCCGTGCCGTCTGCTTGCGCGTGAAGGAGGCCAGGTCTTCGGTTGGGCCGCCTTGAGCCCGGTGTCCGGGCGGTGCGTCTACGGGGGCGTGGCCGAAATTGTGGGAACCCGCGAGCGCCTCGGTTGTATGGACGGCCGATGGCGGGACGTGATCCTGATGGAAAGAAGGAGCGCCGTGGCGGGCGTCTGACCGCCCGCCGGCGAGGCCGGCATGCTATCGAGACGCGCTTTCGTGGCTGGCCTCCCGGCGGCGCTCTCCGCCGCTCCGCGCCAGCGGCTCACCAAGGAAGAACTGAACCAACCCCGATGTGATTGGCATCGATGTGGGAATCACCCTGATCGCGGCCGAGAATCTCCGCACCGGCAACGTTTGGCGATGGTTCGGCGCGAACCCGGAAGTCCGGCGCGCGATGGGTAGGTTGTTCGAGGCGAAGAACATCTGACGCGGAGACGCAGAGTCGCAGAGAGAAGCCTTCATGTGGGTTCGGTTTGTACCTCGGACATGCGATCGTCCCGGGGTTCGCGCGCGGAGGGGGCGGAGAAATGTGTTAACCCCGACTTGCCAGCCCGTGAGGGGCACGGCTGCCAATAGGGCCTGCGGCTTATCGCTGGCTTAGCCCCCCGTCCACGGCCAGCAGTTGGCCGGTGACGAAATTCGAGGCCTTTAGGAAGTAGATCACCGCCGCGGCGATCTCGGCCGGCGTGCCGCCGCGGCCCGCGGGGGTGGCGGCGATCATGCGTTTGCCGGAGTCGTCGATGTCGTCGAAGGGAATCGCGCCGGGGGCGACCGAGTTCACGGTGATGCCGGGCGCGAAGGCTTTCGCCAGCGCGCGCGTGAGCATGATGACGCCGGCTTTCGAGGCGCAGTAGTGCGCATGGTTCGCCCACGGACGGATGCCGCCCAAGGAGCTGATATTGACGATGCGGCCGCCGCCGGTGTTTTTCATGAGGCGCGCGGCCTGCTGGCAGCAGAAGAAGACGGCCTTCAGGTTCACCGAGTGGATGAAGTCCCAATCCTTTTCGGTGATCTCGAGCGGATCGAAGCGGGAGAAGCGGGCGGCGTTGTTCACCAGGCCGTCCAGGCGGCCAAGGCGCGCTTCCACATCCGCGAACATGCGCACGATCTCCGGTACGCTCTCGAGGTTCGCCTGGAACAGCGGCGCTCCGCCACAGTCCGCGGCGGTGGAGCGCGCTTCGGCTTCCGACCGGCCATAGTGGATGGCGACGCGCGCGCCCTCTTCGGCCAGACTCAGGGCGATGCCGCGGCCGATCCGCCTGGCCGCGCCGGTGACCAGGATGACCTTGCCCGCGAGGGTATCGGTTTCAGACCGTCGGTTCGCCATGGATTTCGATTTCCTCCGGTTCGACGCCTTCGCGCGCGGGCTCGGGGAGCCGGCCGGAGAAGTGCGCCCAGCCCCAGAATATCGCGGTTGTCGAGCTGAGGACGCCGGCGATGGCGCCGATGGTCCTCGGGTCCCAATACTGCGATGCCACTCCCGCGAGCGTCATCGAGATCAACATTACGCTCCAAGTGGTGGATTCCATGGTGGCGAAGACCCGCCCGCGAAACGCGTCCGGGACGTGGCGCAGCAGTTGCGACATGTTCATCACGGAGCTGAAGCCCACGCCGGCGCGGGAAAGCGCGATGAATACCAGAGCGAGGGGGAAGGCGCGAGTTTCGCTGAACAGGACGTAAGCCCCGCCGTGCACCAGGTAACAGACGACCACGGAGCGTTTGTAATTCTCGAAGCTCAGCCGCCGGCCCACGGTGTAGGCCAGAGCGCCGCCCGCCAGCAGGCCTACGCCCGCGCAGCCCCAGATCAGCCCCAGCCCGGCGGGGCCGCGGTTGAAGACGATTTCGCCGAACACGCTGAACAGGATCTGCGCGGCCCCGCCGCCGGTGGCCCAGCCCACGTTGATCATGGTAAGGCCGAGAATCAGGGGCACGGAGCGCATGTAGCGCAGGCCCTCGGCGTACTCGTGCCACGGCCGCACCACCTGGGCTTCGGTGAGCGAGCGGCGCGGCGGACGGAACCCTCGCCCGGACAGGAACAGCCGCGAAATGCACAGCGCGGAAGCCACGAACGAAAGCGCGTTGCCGAAAAACGCCCACTGGTAGCCGAACTGCATGACGCTGGCGCCGCCCAGGAACGCGCCGACAGCCAAGGTGGTCCATTGCGTGGTCTGCGTCAGCGAGTTGGCGGCGTGCAGCTCTTCGTCGGTGGCGATGGCCGGCAGAATCGAGGCGCGGCCGCTGGTGAAAAAGGGCGAAGCGAACATCAGCAGCGCGCTCAGCAGGTAGAGCAGCCAGGTATCCCGCCGGTTCACCGTGAGAATGAACAACGCGGCCACCAGCGCGCGGATCAGGTCGCTCGCGATCATGACGCGCTTGCGGTCCATGCGGTCGAGCGTGACGCCCGCCAGCGGCCCGGCCAGCATGGCCGGAATGGCCCGGGACAGCATTACGCCGCTCACCACCAATCCCGACCTGGTGTGCGCCACCGCCAGGCTGAAAACCGCGATGTTGTTGAAGTGGTCGCCGATTTCGCTCACCACCTGGCCGGTCCAGGCGTAGCGGTAGTTGCGGTTCTTGGCAAGGAGCGTGACGAACGCGTTCATCGGCGCATGGACGGGCGGCGCTCCCCTACCGCTTCGCCTCCTGCCATAGCGCTTCCATCTCCTCGATGTTGGAATCTTCGGGCTTTCTGCCGCGCTCGGCCAGCTTGCGTTCGATGTAGCCGAAGCGCTCGCGGAACTTGGCGTTGGTTTTGCGCAGGGCCTGTTCGGGATCGACCTTGACGAAGCGCGCCAGGTTGACCAGCACGAACAGCAGGTCGCCCAACTCGTCTTCCATCTCGGGCTGAGAAGCATTGCGCCGCGCCTGGTCGAACTCGCCCAACTCCTCGCGCAGTTTCTCGAGCACCTGCTCGGGATTCTCCCAATCGAAGCCCGCGCGCGCGGCGCGGGAGGCGATCTGCTGGGCTTCCACGAGGGCCGGCAGCGCGCGCGGTACGCCTCCGAGCAGGCCGGAATCCGCGGTCCCCTTGTCTTCTTTCTCGGCGGCCTTCACCTTGCCCCAGATGCGCAGAACGGCGGCGGGCGAATCGGCGGTTTGCTCGCCGAAGACGTGCGGATGCCGGCGAACGAGCTTCGCATTGATGGCGTCGAGCGCGTCCCCGATCGAGAACAGCTCCTGTTCCTCGGCCATCCGGGCGTGGAACACGGCCTGCAAGACGAAGTCGCCGAGCTCCTCGGCAAGGCCGCTCCAATCGCGCCGGTCGATGGCATCCAGGACCTCGTAGGTCTCCTCGAGCGTGTAGGGTTTGATGGAGTCGAAGGTCTGCTCGCGGTCCCATGGGCAGCCGCCGGGAGCGCGCAAGCGCGCCATGAGCGCGACCAATTCCTGAAACTTCTCTCCGGCTGTGGAATCGATTTTCATGGCGGGGGCGCGAGGATCGCCGCGATTTTTCCAATGTAACATGCGCGGCGGAACCGCTCCCTCACGGTCGCGGCTCTGAATGATGCACACGGCTCCAAACAGAGCCGCGACCGTCAGGGAGCGGTTCTCGATGCCTACCGTGCCGGCTCGAAGATCAAGAAGTTCTGGCGGGGCAGAAAGTCGTATTGGGCCGCCAGCTTGTATCCCGCCTGGGCCATCTCGGAGGCGAACTGTTCCGGAGAAAAGCGGAACTCCTTGGGCGGGCCTTCGGGGGAATCCGGCCTGAAATCGACGATCGCCACCCGGCCTCCGGGCTTGAGCGATTTCACCAGCGTCCGGAAATAGGCCTCGCGGCCGCCGATGTGATGATAGGTATCGACGATCAGAGCCACATCGACCGGCTCGGGCAGATTCGGAGTATCCGCCGCGGCGAGCACGGCTACGATGTTCTTCAGGCCTTCTCTGGCCGCGCGATCCTGGACGTATTTCACCATCGCCGGCTCGATATCGGCGGCGAAGACTTTGGGCGCTGCCGCCGACCGCGCCAGGCGGACCGAAAAGTACCCGGTTCCCGCCCCGATGTCGGCGACGGTTTGTCCGGGCTTCAAACCCAGTGCGGCGGTCACGCGGTCCGGTAGTTGCCACGCGTCGCGCGCCGGATCGTCGAAGGCCTGGGCCGATGCCTCAGGGTTATCGAAGCGGTGCTCCATGTGGTCGGGCCGGGCCGGCGCCTGCGGCCCGGTCTGGCCGAGAGCGACGGCGGCGGCGGCCACAACTCCGGCCAGCGCCACGCGGATGAGGCTCATCGAAAACTCTCCCTATCGCAGGGATGCGGCGCGTTTTCGGCCGCTGTGGCGGGCCGAACGCCGCTCACCCTATTCGCCGGGAACGGGAGCGCCCGGCGCGGCCCCACCGCCGAACGACTGGAGGGCTAGATAGCTCAGTCCGAACCGCTTGATATTGTCATGCTGCTTCTCGTACTGGTCGAAGTGGCCCTCTTCATCGCCAACCAGCCGCTCAAAGAGCTGCTTGGAGACGGAGTCGGCATTCGCCCCGCACTTGAGCGCCGCCTGGTTGTAGGTTCGGACGCCATCTTCCTCCATCGCCATCGCCTTGACCAGGATCGCCTCCGGCTCCAGTATCTTTTCGACCGGACCGGCGGGGACCATTTCCACATCGCCTTTCAAGAACAGAATGCGCTCGGCCAGCAGTTCCACGTGACCCATCTCCTGGATCGCGATCCCCTTGAATAGCAGCGACAGCGGCTTGAAGCCCTGGTCGTCCAGGTGGAAGTGGAAGTACATGTATTGGTGCACGGCCTGCAACTCGTCGGCAACCGCTTTGTTCAAAAGATGAATGCTCTTCGCCTTTTCCATATTCGGACCTCTGCCTCATTATCTCCCGATCGCGCTAATGCCGGAAATGCCGTACGCCGGTGAAGACCATGGCGGCGCCCAGCCTGTCCGCCGCCGCGATCGCTTCCTGGTCGCGGACGGACCCGCCGGGCTGGATGAATGCGGTGGCGCCGTATTTGGCGGCTTCCTCCACGCCATCGGGGAACGGAAAGAAAGCGTCGGAGGCCACCACCGCGCCCGCCAGCGGCAGCACGGCCTTCATGGCGCCGATCCGAACCGAATCCACGCGGCTCATCTGGCCGGCCCCGACCCCCACCGCCTGCCCCGCGCGCGCGTAAACGATGGCGTTCGACTTCACGTGCTTGACCACCTTCCAGGCGAACTCCATCGCCCTCCATTCGTCCTCGGTGGGCGCGCGCCTGGTCTTGACCAAGGCCGCGGCGCGGTCCAGTACGGCATTGTCCGCGGTCTGCGCCAGGTAGCCGCCGGAGATCGATTTCACAACCAGCGGATCGGCGCCCGGCGTAGCGCGCAGCAGCCGCAGGTTCTTCTTGGCTTTCAGAATGGCGAGCGCTTCGGGCGCGAAGTCCGGCGCGGCGATGGCCTCGACGAACGTCTTCGAGATTTCGCTCGCGGTTTCCGCGTCGAGCGTTCGATTGAGGCCGATCACGCCGCCGTAGGCCGACGCCGGATCGCACGCGAGCGCCATGCGATACGCCTGGGCCTGCGACTCCTGCTCCGCGCAGCCGCAAGGGTTGGTGTGCTTGACGATGACCGCGGCCGGCGAAGCGAACTCGCAGGCCAGTTGCCAGGCGGCGTCCAGGTCCACCAGGTTGTTATAAGAAAGCTCCTTGCCGTGCAACTGCTCCGCCCCGGCGATGCCACGGCCGCGCGCGCCGTAGAGCGCCGCCGCCTGATGCGGGTTCTCGCCGTAGCGCAGGTCCATCAATTTGGGGGCGCGCAAGTTGAGGTCCGCGGGCAGCGGGCCGGCGCCGTCCTCGCGTTCCAGGCGCGCCGCGATGGCGGCGTCATAATCGGCGGTGGCGCGGAAGGCCTTCTTCGCCAGCCGCCACCTGGTTTCGAGCGAGAGCGAGCCGCCGCCCGTCCGCAGCTCCTCGACGATGGCGGCATAATCGGAGGGCGACACGACCACCGCCACGTCCTGGTGGTTCTTGGCCGCGGCGCGGATCATCGTCGGGCCGCCGATATCGATGTTCTCGATCAGCTCTTCCAGGCGCGCACCTTCCCTGGCCGCGACCTCTTCGAACCGGTAGAGGTTCACGACGATCATGTCGATGGGCGCGATCCCTTGTTCGGCCAGCGCCCGCATGTGGTCCGCGCGCGAGCGAATGGCCAGAATCCCACCCGCGATCTTCGGGTGCAGGGTCTTCAGCCGGCCGTCGAGCATTTCGGGAAACCCGGTGGCTTCGGAAACGTCCGTCACCGGCACGCCGGATTCGCGGAGCAGGCGCGCGGTCCCGCCGGTGGAGACGAGCGCCGCGCCCATCGCGCTCAACTCGCGCGCGAACGCCACGATGCCGGACTTGTCGGTGACGCTGAGGAGGACCCGCTGGATTGTGCGCATCTACTCGCACGATAGCAGATGGAAGGTGGGGCAGACCATCGCAGCGCGTGGCCGGGTGGGAAGGCCTGCGGGATTTCATCAAGAACGCCACCGGCGCCTCGATTCGCTCCCGTGGAGTGGGCCTCCGGCCTGCCATGCCCGCTTTCTTGCGGGCATCTGCCGGCCGGGAGGATGCCGCCAGGAATGGCGGCATGGCAAGCCGGAGGCTCGCTCCACGAAAGGGCGGCGCCTCCTCGGGAATCTCGTTACGGCTGAGATCGCCCCCGGCGCTCCGCCCGGGAGATCGTCATACTGGTACCTTTGAAACGGGAGATCCGAAATGCGGTTCGTGAAAGGTCTCAAGTGCGTTTTGTGCGGCGCGCTGCATTCCACGCGCGTGCCGTACACTTGTCCCCGATGCGGCGAGAGCGGGATTCTCGATGTGCAGTACGACTACGCGGCGATTAAACGCGTGCTCACGCGGCGCACGCTTGCCGCGCGCCCGGATCGGTCGCAGTGGCGCTACCGCGAGTTGCTCCCGCTGCGCGCCGACGCGGCGCTGCCGGATGTGGCTGTGGGTTGGACGCCGTTGACGCCCGCGCCCGCGCTCGGCCGTCACCTGGGACTGGGCAGGCTGTTTCTGAAGGATGACGGGCGCAATGCCTCCGGGTCGCTCAAGGACCGGCCGAGCGCCATCGGCGCGGTGAAGGCGCGCGAAAAGCGGCGCAAGATCGTCGCCTGCGCGAGCACAGGCAACGCGGCCTCGTCGTGCGCGTGCCTGGCCGCCTCGATGGGACTCCGCAGCGTCATCTTCGTTCCCGAGCGCGCTCCGGAGCCCAAGGTGACGCAGTTGCTGATCTTCGGCGCAACCGTCCTGCGCGTGCGCGGCAGCTACGAACAGGCGTTCCAGTTGTGCCAGCGGGCGTGCGAGAAGTGGGGCTGGTACAACCGCAACTGCGCCATCAATCCGTACCTCGTCGAGGGCAAGAAGACCGCGGGACTGGAGATCGCCGAGCAGTTGTCGTGGGAGCCGCCGGACTGGGTCGCCGTGTCGGTGGGCGACGGCTGCACCATCGCCGGCGTCTGGAAAGCCTTCCGCGAACTGCGGACGCTGGGCATCGTCGCGCGCACGCCGCGCATCCTCGGCGTGCAGGCGGAAGGCGCGGCGCCGGTGACCGCCGCGTTCGCGACCGGGGAACCGCCCCGCCCGATGGAGCCGCGCACCATCGCGGACAGCATCGCGGTGGGCGTGCCGCGGAACTGGAAGAAAGCCGTCATGGCCGTGCGGGAAGCCGATGGCGCGATGATCGATGTGAGCGACGGCGAGATCCTCGACGCCATGCGCTACACCGGCCGGCTGGCGGGCGTCTTCGCCGAACCCGCCGCGGCCGCATCGGTCGCCGGCTTGCGGCGGGCGGCGCGGGAGGGCATCGTCGGGCGCCGCGCCACCGCCGTCGCCCTGATTACCGGCAATGGCTTAAAGGACGTTCAAGCCGCCCGAGCCGCGGCTGGAGTTCCCTTCGACATTCCTCCCGAAGGCGACGGTCTGGAAGACATCCTCAAGGAGCGAAAGCTGGTGGACTGCCATGAAGCGTGATTCCCTGCTCATCCGCAACATCCACACCCTGGCGGCCATGGATGCGGACGGCCGCGTGCTGCGCGGCGGATTCCTGTATATCGAAGGCGGAGAGATTCGCCAAGTGGGCAGCGGCAAGGACAGGCTGCCGAAGGCGGAGCGAGAGATCGATGGCCGCTACGCCGTCGCGATCCCCGGCCTGGTGAACACGCATCATCATCTTTGCCAGACGCTGACCCGGGCCTATGCGCCGGCCGCCGACGCCGAGCTGTTCGACTGGCTGCGCACGCTGTATCCCATCTGGGCGAGGTTGGATGAAGAGTCGGTCCATGCCGCCGCGCTGGTGGGCATGGCGGAGTTGATGCTCTCGGGCTGCACGACCACCACCGACCATCACTACGTCTTCCCGCAAGGGCATGACAACATGATCGACGCGGAGATCGAGGCTGCGCGCCGCATCGGCATCCGCTTTCACCCGGCGCGAGGCAGCATGAGCGTGGGCGCAAGCCAGGGCGGGCTGCCGCCGGATTCGGTGGTGCAGAGCGAGGACCGGATTCTCGCCGATTGCGAGCGGCTCATCGGGAAGTATCACGACCCGGCCCCGGGCGCCATGCTGCGCATCGCGCTCGCGCCTTGCTCCCCGTTCTCGGTCTCGCCCCAACTGATGCGCGACAGCGCGCAGATGGCCCGCCGCCACGGCGTGCGCCTGCACACGCACCTGGCCGAAACCCGCGACGAGGAGGAGTACTGCCTGCGCCGCTTCGGCAAGCGCCCGCTCGGCCTTCTGGAGGAAGTCGAATGGCTGCACGGCGGCGCGTGGCTCGCGCACGGCATCTTCTTCAACCGCCGCGAGGTCGCCCGGCTGGGCCGCGCGGGCGTGGGCATCGCGCACTGCCCCACGTCCAACATGCGCCTGGGCTCGGGCTGCGCTCCGGTTTTGGCGTTGCGGCGCGCGGGATGCCCGGTGGGCCTGGGAGTGGATGGCAGCGCATCCAACGACAGCTCGCACATGCTGGCCGAGGCGCGGCAGGCGCTGCTGCTGCAGCGGCTCAAGAATGGCGCGGCCGCATTCGGCGTGCGCGACGCATTGCGCATGGCCACCGTGGAGGGCGCCCGCTGCCTCGGCCGCGACGACATCGGCTCTCTCGAACCGGGCAAGCGGGCCGACATCGCCTTGTTCGACCTGCGCGGCCTGGGCTACAGCGGCGCGGGCGACGCTCTCTCCGCCCTGCCGCTCTGCGCCCCGGCGCAAGTCGACGCGCTGGTGGTAGACGGCCGCGTGGCCGTTGAGGGCGGACAACTGCGCACGATTTCAGTGGAACGGGCGACGGCGCGCCACCGGCGCCTGGCGGCCCGGCTGGTGGCTGTGTAGCCGCAATGATCGGGTGGCACGACCTGGTAGCGATGCGGAACCCGGCGAACCTGGACGAATCCCGTCCGATCGGCATAGGGGCGGCGGTCACCCGCCGTCCCCTGCCACACCACCGTGCGTGTGGGTCCGGACACGGCGGGCGGATTGTGCCCGATTCCATGAGTTTCTTCTTGAAACCGGCGAGAGCGCCAACATGCAAGCCGGGGCCAATTCAGGCTGGAAGACGGCGAGTATTTGCGGCTGCCGAAGATCCGCGCGGCCCAAGTGGCTTGAAGTCCGCATCTGGGAAGTTCAGGGTTCCTCCTGGTAAACGCCCGCCACCCCACTCCACGCTCCCTGGACCCGTAACCCCGGAAAACTCCCTCGCCCCTCCCGCCCGCGCGACACCCCGGATTCGTGCGTCGTGAAGCGCGGCAAACTCTGTTCCCTTGAAAATCAGAGCACCTACGAGGATCAGAAGGAAACCGTGTACTTCATGCGCGGCGCCATGTACGAGCGGATGAAGAGGTACGACGAATCCGAAGCCGCGTTTCGCAAAGTGATCCAACTGAACGCGGGCAACGCCGGCGCTTTGAACTACCTGGGGTA
>CAIRXZ010000091.1 GCA_903882645.1 uncultured Acidobacteriia bacterium
GAGCAGTTCGGTCCTGCGCGTTTCCAAATTGGGAAGGGACTGAGGCATGGGCCTCCTTTCTAGAAGTATTATATACTTCTAGAATTGCCGAAACAATCCAGCCTCCGCGAAAAGCTCCAACATTCATGTCGCACACCCAGCACAAGGCACGGCCTACCGGCGGGGCGCGCAACGGAGTACAATCACCGGATAAGCGTCTTGGCCGGCGGCGGGCGCGCTTGCGCGGTCCGCCGCGGTCCTTGCGCTTCGAATGCGGAAAGGACGTTAATCATGCGATCTCTCAACGCCGCTCTGGGACGGCGTTCCTTTTTCAAGAAAACCGCGGGGGCCCTGGCGGCCGGCGTCTGGGCGGACGAAACGCTGGAAGCGCTTCCCCAAAATACGAATACCAATTCCAAACCCTCGGATCTTCGGATCACGGACGTGCGGACCATGGTCATGAGGGGCGTCCCTATGACTTCTCCAATCATCCGCATCGACACCAACCAGGGCATCTACGGCCTGGGCGAGGTGCGCGACGGCGCCACCAAGAATTACGCCCTCGAGCTGAAGAGCCGGATTCTGAATCAGAATCCCTGCAACGTGGACCTGCTCTTCCGCAAGATCAAGCAATTCGGAGGGCATGCCCGGCAGGGCGGCGGCGTGAGCGGAATCGAAGTGGCGCTCTGGGACCTGGCGGGCAAGGCCTACAACGTTCCGATTTTCCAGATGCTCGGCGGCAAGTTCCGCGACCGGATCAGGATCTACTGCGACACCACCGAGTCGAACGATCCCAAAGTGTTCGGGCAGCGCTTGAAGGACCGCGTGGCCTCCGGCTTCACCTGGCTTAAGATGGACCTGAACGTGGTGCGGCCCCCCGGAGAGGCCACCGCCCCCGAAGGAATTCGAGCGCAGTACGGCGGGCTTCCCATGGAGCACTCGTTCATGGCCACCGAGATCACCGAGAAGGGCCTGGCGGGGGTGTGCGATTTCGTCGCCCAGATCCGCGATGTCCTGGGCATGACCATTCCGCTCTCCGCCGATCATTTCGGTCCCCTCAGCGTCAACAGTTGCATCCGGCTGGGCAAGGCGCTCACCAAGTACAACATCTCGTGGCTGGAGGACATGATCCCCTGGCAGGAAACCGAGCTGTTGAAGAAGATCGCCGACGCCGTGGATATCCCCATTTGCACCGGCGAGGACATTTTCCTGAAGGAGCCTTTCCAGGTGCTGTGCCGCGAGCACGCGGTTGACATCATCCATGTGGACCTGCTGACCGTCGGCGGAATTCTCGAAACCAAGAAGACCGGCGACATGGCGCAGGATTACGGCGTTCCCATGGCCTTGCACTGCGCGCACACGCCCATCGGGGCTATCGCGTCCGTTCACGCCGCGGCCGCCACGGAGAACTTCCTGGTATTGGAGAACCACGCCGTGGATGTGCCGTACTGGAGCGACCTGGTGGACGGGGTCGACAAGCCCATCGTCAACAAGGGCTACATCGCCGTGCCCACCAAGCCAGGCTTGGGCATCACGCTGAACGAAGAGGCCT
Source organism: uncultured Acidobacteriia bacterium (assembly GCA_903882645.1). GTDB lineage: Bacteria > Acidobacteriota > Terriglobia > Bryobacterales > Bryobacteraceae > BOG-224. The sequence continues at coordinate 1,532 of CAIRXZ010000091.1, forward strand.
GCAAGCAGCACATGGTTCCGGGCGAGGGCTGGTTCGAGCCGACGGACCAGTGGAACAACGTCCGGTCGAACGACAATCTGTGGAGCTAGGCAATCGAGAGGAGTCTCGGATATGACGATTCGCAAGTATGGTTTGACAACGCTGGCGGCCGCGTTTTTCGCGTCCGTGCTTGCGCCCGCGCCCGCCAAGGCGCAACTGTGGACGTGGACCAAGGACCAGATGATCGAGTACACCAAGGCCTGGACCGGCGACCGGTTCGACGACGGGCGGCCCAAGGTTTCCGACGCTCTGATCGCGAGGGCGAAGGGCCTCTCCCAGGAGGAGATCAGCACGAATTGGAGCGCCCCGGGCGCCACGATCAACGCCGGGGCCGGCGGCGGACGTGGCGGCGGTGGCATGGGCATGGGCGGGGGGTACAGCCAGTACGTTGGCGATTGGCAGGTGCTGCACCCCAGTATGCACATGGCCGGCCGGGCGTTCACTATGCTGTTTATGCCCGCGCGCGGCGATCTGGACGCGGTGGTAACCGCCAAGGCCCGCGAGAAGGGCGTCCAGAGCTTGAACAACCAGTACGGGTTCGACATGTTGCAGCCCGGCGATGTCCTGGTAGTGGACCTCTACGGGAAGAAGGAAGGCGGAACCATCGTCGGGGACAACCTTTTCTACTACATCATGAAGGCCACCAAGGGCGGCGGACTCGTGGTGGACGGCTCGTTCCGCGATCTGGATGGAATTGCGGAGATGGAAATGCCGTGCTACTACAAGTCGGTGCATCCCAGCGCAATCGGCGGCGCGACGCTTGCAGGCATTAACGTCCCGATTCGAATCGGCAACGTCACGGTGATGCGGGCGACCTGGTGATGGGGGACCGCGAGGGCGTGTCCTTTATCCCGCCGCAGTTGGCGCAGGGAATCGTCGATGCCGCCGACAGAACGCACGTCCACGACGAGTGGACGCGCAAGAAGTTCGACGAGGGCAAGTACAAGTCGAGCGAAATCTACAGCAGCCCGCGCGACCCGGCGCTGTTGAAGGAATACCAGGATTACCTCGAGAAGCGGCTTGCGGAGATCAAGGCCCAGCAGCCGAAGTAGGCAGGCCTTTTGGGAGGTTGAAGAAGGACCAGTGGCGCACGCGCGGGATGGGCGTGCGCCACGTGCTTGTTGTGGGGCGGCCTTTCCAGGCTGCGGACCCGCTTTCCAGCGGGTCCAGCCGGCCGGAAGGCCGGCAAGGCCGGGCTGTCGCCCGGTTGATGGCGCCAGAAGGCGCCATCGCGGGCCAAAAGGCCCGACCCCACGTGGGAAGCGCAGACCCGGATCGGGGATGTGCAATCTACCCACGCGGGTCTACCGGCTGATCGCCGGCTGCGGAATTTCACAGGCGTTACTGGTCGCGGCGCTTGAGGGTCGGACGCTCGTCGGAATCGGTCGTCTGCTTGGTCCCGTCCGGATTATTATCCACGGCGCCGCCGCCGCTGCCGGGGGCGCGGCGCAGGCGCGGGCGGTTCGGATCTTCGCCCGTATCCACCTTGCGATGGTTGTGGAGCATCGCGAGCCGGTTCTTCACGTCGTTGAACTCGGAGGTGTTCACCACGTATTCCGGCTTGGCCACGAGGATCTTCTGAATCTCCAATTGGGCGCTCTTGATGCGGTCGTCCGTCATGGGATGCGTGGAGAAGAACCGGGACATCGTGCCGGGCTTCTTCTTGTCCTTAGTCTGGATCTTCTCGAAGAAGTCCACGAACGAGGTCGGATCGTAACCCGCTTTGTAGAGGTACTGAAGGCCGAGGTAGTCGGCTTCCTTTTCGAAACCCTGGGAGAACCTTACGAAGCCTACCGGGATGGCGACGCTGGCCACCTGCCGGCCGATATAGCCGGCGTACCCGCCCATCACGTAGAGCGGAATGGTCAGAATCTGCGCCAATTGCCCGCGGCTTGCCTGCTTGGTGCCGTGCCTGGCCGCCACGTGGGCGATCTCATGCGCCATTACGCCGGCCAGCTCGGATTCGCTGTCCGCTTCCAGCACGACGCCGGAATTGACGAAGAAAAACCCGCCCGGGAGAGCGAATGCGTTGACCTCTTCCGAGTCCAGCACCTTGATCGTGAAAGGCACTTTCGCGTCGGAGTTGCGCACCAGGTTCTGGCCGATGCGATTCACGTACTCGGCCACCACCGGGTCGTCGATGATCTTGGCCTGCCGCTCGACTTCCTGGGCCAACTGCTTGCCCAGAGCGATTTCCTTCTCGAGCGAGTAGAAATTGATGCCCTTGTCGACGCCCCGGGCGCCGATCGCGTCCGGATCGTCCTTCGGGTTCTTGGGCTTCTGCGCGCTCTTCTTGGCGGCCTTCTTCTTGTCCGCGTCGGCCTTGCCGGTATTGTCGATGGTGTTGTCGACGTCGTAGACGTGATGGTCGGCGGCGGCTTGCCCGGCCGCGGCTTGGCCGGCGGCGTTGTTGTCGTCGGCGGCCACCGCGTTGGCGAGCAGCAGGCCGCACGCCGCCAACAATGTCACGGGCAGGATGCAGAGAGGTTTCATGGTCCCAGACTCCTAGCTACACTATACGCCTTCCGACATGAGGTTCTTCGGCCCTATTGTTTAAACGCCGGCCGAAGCCGCCGGGTTTCGGATTCTTAATGCAAGGGTGCGGAAGCTTCCGGTCCCGTTACGATATTCGACTTTTCTTCGCTATCTGGCCAGGCGCGGTTTGGTTTCGGAGCGACGGGTTGTACCATGGGTGTTTTCCCACACGACCCATCCCTGGAGAAGAAATGGAATTCAATGATCGATCCGCAAGCGCCGGCGCGGCGCGCTATCTCCCCGCGCTGATCCTCCTCTTCGCCGCTAGCGGCTGCTCCGCCCTGATCTACGAGATCGTGTGGTTTCAACTCCTGCAACTGGCCATCGGTTCGACCGCCGTCTCGCTGGGCGTGCTGCTTGCGACATACATGGGCGGCCTGTGCCTGGGCAGCCTGGCTTTGCCGCGGCTGCGGTTGAAGCAGCATCCCCTGCGGGTTTACGCGGCGCTGGAGGCGGGGATTGCCGTTTGCGGAGTCCTGGTGCTGGGGCTGATTCCTCTCATCAACCGCGTGTACGTGGCGGGCGCGGAACACGGTCTGCCCGGCATGCTGCTGCGCGGGTTCTTCTGCGCCATCTGCCTGCTGCCGCCCACGGTGCTGATGGGAGCGTCTTTGCCGGCCATTGTGCGATGGACGGAATCCACGCCGCGCGGGGCCTCCTGGTGGGGCTTGTTGTATGGCGGGAACACCGCCGGGGCCGTGTTCGGATGCTTGCTCGCGGGCTTTTACATACTGCGGATCTACAACATGGCGACGGCCACGTTCGCGGCTGTCGCGCTCAACCTGGCCGTGGCCGCGCTCAGCTTCGGGCTGGCCGCCAAAGCGCCGGCCCGGTCCGATGAGGGCGATGCGGCGGCCGCTTCGCCCGGCAAGTCGGAGGAACAGCCCGGCCCCGGAAGCCGCTGGACAATCTACGTGACGATCGCGCTGTCGGGCGCCGGCGCGTTGGGCGCCGAGGTGGTCTGGACGCGCCTGTTGGGGATGCTGCTGGGCGCCACGGTGTACGTGTTCTCGGTGATCCTGGCGGTTTTCCTCGTCGGGCTGGCCCTGGGGAGCCTCTGTGGTTCCTGGCTGTTGCGGGCCGCCTCGCCGCGGGCGGCTCTGGGCTGGTGCCAGGTTCTGCTGGCCGCCGGGATCGCCTGGACCGCCTGGATGATCGCGGACTCGCTGCCCTACTGGCCCATCAACCCCATGCTGACCATCAGCCCCTGGCACATCTTCCAGCTCGACATGGTCCGCTGCCTGTGGGCGATTCTGCCGCCCACAATCCTGTGGGGCGCCAGCTTTCCGCTCGCCTGCGCGGCTGCCGCCAGGCCAGGCGAGGATCCGGGCCGGGTGGTCGGCGGGGTTTACGCCGCCAATACCTTGGGCGCCATCGTGGGGGCGCTGGGCGCAAGCCTTGTGCTCATCCCTTGGATCGGCACGCAACAGACCGAGCGGGTGATCCTGGTCATATCGGCCGCCAGCGGCCTGTTCGCGCTGACGCCCTACTTCGGCGAGCGCCGTTCGAAAATCGGCGCGCCGCTGATGGCGGCTTCGATGCTGGTGGCCGGCCTGCTGGCCGTGAGCGTCGACGCGGTTCCCGGCAAGCTCATCGCCTACGGGCGCAAGATGGCCACCTCGACCGGAACCGTGGTTTACACGGCCGAGGGCCGGAATTCCTCGGTCGCGATTTCGCAGTGGCCCGACGGCGCCTGGGAGGTTGACGTCAACGGCCACGTGGAAGCCACCACCGAGCCGTACGACATGAAGCTGCAACGGAGCGTCGGCCACCTGCCGGCGATGCTGCACCCGTCCCCCCGCTCGGTGCTGGGAATCGGATTCGGCGCCGGCGTTTCGGCGGGCACGTTCACCACCTACCCGACCATTGAGAAGATCACCGTCTGCGAGATCGAGCCGATCATCCCCCCAACTTCGACCCGCTACTTCGCCGCGCAGGATTATGACGTCCTGCACAACCCGAAGACGCACATGGTCTACGACGACGCCCGCCACTATCTGCTGACGACCAGGGAGACGTTCGACATCATCGCCTCCGACCCGCTGGACGTGTTCGTCAAGGGTACCGCCGGTCTCTACTCGCAGGAGTATTTCGAAGCGGTGAAGCGGCACTTGAATCCCGGCGGCTACTTCTCCTTGTACGTACCGCTTTACGAGAGCGACGAGCGCACTGTAAGGAGCGAGATCGCGACGTTCTTCGAGGCCTTCCCTTACGGGACGATCTGGGCAAACACCATCGACGGGAGAGGGTATGACATGGTGTTCCTGGGCCAGGCCGAACCGCTGAAAATCGACATGGGCCAGGTCCAGGAGCGGCTGAACCGGCCGGATTACGCGCCGGTCGCGCAGTCGCTGCGCGAGATCGGCGTGTATTCGGCGCTCGACATGTTTTCCGGCTATGCCGGACAGAAATCCGACCTGGGCCCGTGGCTCGAAGGCGCCGACATCAACCATGACGGAGACCTGCGGCTGCAATATCTGGCCGGTTGGGGGATCAACTCGAGTCAGGAGGACGTGATTTACCGGCAGATGATGAAGTACCGCAGGCCGCCGGTGAACCTGTTCGCCGGGTCGCCCCAGCAGGTGCAGGCGCTGATTTACTCGATGGGCGCCCAGCAATAGCGCCGGCTATCGTGGGGCAGGCAATCTTGCCTGCGGACTCGCTTTCAGCGGGTCCAGCCGCCTGTAAGGCGGCCGGCTTTTTCGACCCTGCTTCCTGTTGCCCGGCGCCGCGCAACTCACCGGGCCGCCAGCGCCAGCGCGCCGAGCACCCCCGCGCGGTTGCCGAGCTGGGGCGGAACCACGTAGGAATCCATGTCCTCGATCAGCGCGCGCGCCTGGACGTAGCCGTTGAGCAGGCGGCCCAACTCCGCGCGGATCATGGGGAACAGTTGCCGCTGATGCATCACGCCGCCGCCCAGCACGATGCGTTTCGGGGAGAGCGTGCAGACCCACGTCGTCAGACCGAGCGCCAGGTAGCGGGCCTCGAGCTCCCAGGCCGGGTGGCTGGCCGGCAGGCCGCGCGCCGGCATTCCCCAGCGCGCCCCGATGGCGGGACCGGAGGCGAGACCTTCGAGGCAGTCGCCGTGGTAGGGGCAGCCTCCGGGATATGGATCTTCGGAGCGGTCGTGCGGGATGCGGATGTGTCCCATCTCGGGGTGGACCAGACCGTGGACGACCTCGCCATGCGTCACCGCGCCTCCGCCGATGCCGGTGCCAACCGTGACGTACAGGAAGTCGGACAGCCCCTGGGCGGCGCCCCAACGCGCCTCGCCCAGAGCCGCGGCGTTGACGTCGGTGTCTATGGCAACGGGCACGCCGAGCGCGCGCGCGACGGTTCCAGCCAGATCGAACTGCCGCCACTCCAGCTTGGGAGTCGAAGTGATGTAGCCGAACGTGGCAGAGGCGCGATCGAGATCCACAGGCCCGAACGAGCCGATGCCGAGGCCTTTCAGGGGGACGCCCAGACCCCGGAAGAAGCCAACGACCCGATCCATCGTGGCCTCCGGCGATGTCGTCGGGCACGAATCCAGGATCAGGTCGTCGGGGCCAGTCCCCGCCCCGTAAACGAACTTGGTTCCGCCAGCTTCAATGCATCCGTACACGTCCACGCCGCCACCTCGCATCCGCCAGTATCACATCCGGCGCAGGCCCGGTGAAGGCGTGAGACTTGCGCGCCACGGCTTCACCGCACATCCTTACCGCAACGAGCCAATCTCGACTGTCACGTTCCGGAATGCGCTGGGGCCTAGCTCGATCTTCTTGGCCGTCTCCAGCGCTCGTTCGAGCACGCCCAGGGCGCGGTTGTCGTCCTCTTCGCGCGACCGCAGGGCGAGGAGTCGGTATTCGCCCGGGGCCAAGCCGGTAAACTGAAACTTGCCTTTTTCGTCGCCTGCGATCCGGGGCGGGAAATACGGCGAGTCGCGGCCCGGCAAAGGCCACTTCGCCAGGATCACCCAGGGCTCGCCGACGGGCTTGTCGCCGCTCATCACAACACCCGTGATGGCGGCGGGTTTGTCGTCGATCACAACAGTCAGCGTTTGCGACATGGCGCCGTGGTCAAGCGGCAGGACGAGGTCGTCCACGGGGATGCCGTTGTAGCGGATTTCCTTGACGTAGTTGCCGGCCCCGATCCCGGAGATCAATATCTCATGTTTCACGAGCGGAACCCCCACGAGCCGGAACTTTCCGGCGGCATCCGCAGCCTTGCCCATTGCGAGGTCGGCGAACGGGATGGCGCCGATGGGGTAGAAGCCAATCCGTATCTTGGTGAAGTCCGGAGCCTGCGCTCCAGCGGCGGCGGCCAGTGTTCCATCCACGGCAAGGCCGCGCTCCAACGGGGCCGTGATCTCAATGTTCTCGTCCTTGATGACAAACGGGATCGACGCCGTCTCGCGCGCCTCGGCGGTACGCCTGTTCACTGTGAGAATTAGGCGATAAGAGCCGGGC
>CAIRXZ010000092.1 GCA_903882645.1 uncultured Acidobacteriia bacterium
AAAGTTGCACCTCTTCGACATGGCGGCATTGGTGAATCGTTCATAATGGCCGAGATCGAGGTCGGTTTCCGCGCCGTCGTCGGTGACGAAGACCTCGCCGTGCTGGAACGGGCTCAGGGTTCCCGGATCCACGTTGAGGTAAGGATCGAACTTCTGGCAGGTGACCGTCAGCCCGCGGCTTTCGAGCAGGCAACCGATGGAAGCGGCCGCGATCCCCTTTCCCAGCGAGGAAACCACGCCGCCGGTTACGAAAATGTACTTAGCCATGGCAAATATTTCCCATCCTAGGGCGTCGTTTCGAGATAACCATACCAACCGCTCCCTGACGGTCGCGGCTCTGACTCGGATTCCCCGCCGCTACCGCGTAGCACAGTTGTTTTCAACAAGCTTTCGATCCCCCATCCGGCCGGACATGCGCCGCCGCGGCTTCGAACAGGCGCGCAACCCGGTCCAGGTCCTCGGGCGTGTCCACTCCCAAAGAGTCGTACTCGGTTTCGACCACGCGGATTCGGAATCCGTTCTCCAGGGCGCGCAACTGTTCTAGGCGTTCGGCCCGTTCGAGCGGCCCCACGGGGAGCGTCGAGTACCCGAGCAGAAAGTCGCGCCGGTAGACATACAAGCCGATGTGCTTGAAATGGTCCGGGGCGGCGCCGGCGTCGCCCTCCCGGTGATAAGGAATTGGCAGCCGCGAGAAATAGATGGCGTCGCTGGCGCGGTCCCTGACCACCTTCACCACGTTCGGGTCGCAGATTTCGCGCGGGTCCTCGATCCTCTTGGCGAGCGTGCTCATGACGGCCTTGGGATCGTGCTCGAGCGGCAGGATGGCGGCGTCGATGGCCGCCGGGTCGATCAACGGCTCATCTCCCTGAATATTCACCACCAACCGGGCATCCTCGGCGGAGGCGGCCTCGGCCACGCGGTCGGTTCCCGAGAGATGGTCCGGGCGGGTCATTCTGACGCGCGCCCCAAAACTTCTTGCAGCCGCGGCGATCCGTTCATCATCGGTGGCAATAATCGTGCTCGTGAGGTATTTCGCCTGAGAAGCGCGCTCGTAGACGTGCTGAAGCATGGTCTTGGAGGCGATGCGGGCGAGGACTTTGCCGGGAAAACGGGAGGAGCCGAAACGGGCGGGGATGACGCCCAGGATTTTACGCGGCACACGCGATGATAACATAAAATCCCTATGCTAAACTTGGGGTAAGAAAGGCTTGGCTGGCCGCCGATGCTGCCCTCCCGCCCCAACGTGTTTGCGATTTGCGCGACCGCGGTCTTGGGGGCGATGTGCGCCTGGGGATTTCAGAAGGGAGCGGCCGATTCCCCCGTGGCGGTGATGCCCCGCGCCAAACCCGCGGGCGAGGCCGGCCCCAAGGCCAACATCCGCGTGGACAGCAACCTTGTGCTGATCCCGGTAACCGTCACCGATCCGCTCAACCGCATCGTCACCGGCTTGGGGAAGGAGAACTTCAGGGTCGTCGAGGACAAGACCGAGCAGGAGATCACGCAATTCTCGAGCGAGGATCTGCCCATCTCGGTGGGCGTCGTCTTCGATTGCAGCGGCAGCATGGGCGGCAAGCTGGAGAAGTCGCGCATGGCCGTGGCGCAGTTCTTCAGGGAGGCCAACCCCTCCGACGAGTTCTTCCTGGTGCAGTTCAACGACGACGCGAAGATCGTGCAGCCATTTACGTTGAGTCTGGCGGAGATTCAGAATCGTTTGCCGTTTACCCAATCCAAGGGCAGAACCGCGCTGCTTGACGCGGTCTACCTGGGGCTGCAGGAAATGAAGAAGGGCGTCAACCCGCGCAAGGCGTTGCTGATCATCTCCGACGGCGGCGACAACAACAGCCGCTACACGGATGGAGAAATCAAGAACCTCGTGAAGGAAGCGGACGTCCAAATCTATGCGATCGGGATATTCGAGCCGGCCGGGAACCGCGGACGGACGCCGGAGGAACTGGAAGGTCCGACCCTGCTGTCGGATATCGCCGAGCAGACCGGAGGGCGGCAGTATCCCGTGGAAACCGTGAACGAATTGCCGGACGTCGCCGCTAAAATCGGAGCGGAGCTGCGCAACCAGTACATTCTTGGCTATGCGCCGCAGAACCGGGATCACGACGGGAAGTACCGGCGCGTGCAGGTGAAACTCGTACCGCCCCGCGGGCTGCCTCCTCTCCGGGCAGCCTGGAGATTGGGCTACTATGCACCCTCCCAATAGACGGAGTGGCGCGGACGATCGTTTTTCGTCGTCTGCGTTGACGGGCCGCAAAAAGCGATGGCCCGCCCCACTGGCGCTGGCCGCGGCGCTGTTGGCGGGCGCGGCCCTGGCCGGCCAGAACGCGAGAACCGTCAATCCTCCCGCGGCATACGACACCGGCACGGTGATCCGCACGGACGTGCGGCTGGTGGTCCTCCATACCACCGTGGCGGACAAGAGCGGCCACCTGGTGACGAACCTGCCCGAGCGGGCGTTCACGGTTTACGAGAACGGCGTCCAGCAGCAGATCCGGAGTTTCAAGCGCGAGGATGTTCCCGTCTCGATGGGGCTGATTGTGGACAACAGCGGCAGCATGCGCTACACGCGGGCCAAGGTGGAAGCCGCGGACATGGCCCTGGTGACGGATTCCAACGCGGACGACGAAGTGTTCATCGTGAATTTCAACGATGAGGCGTTCCTCGACCTGCCGCCCGGCAAGAGCTTCACCAGCGACATCCAAGAGATGAAAGACGCCTTGACGCGCGTCGATTCGCGCGGGGGGACGGCGCTGTTCGACGCAATCCGGATGTCGATCGACCACTTGAAGGAAAAGGCCCACAAGGACAAAAAGGTGCTGGTGGTGGTGACGGACGGCAACGACAACGCCAGCGCAATGACGCTGGAGGGCTTGGTGAGACTGGCGCAGCAGACCGAAGTGCTGATCTATGCGGTGGGCTTGCTGTCCGAGGAGGAGCGCGGCGAAGCCAAGAAAGCCGAGAAAGCCCTGAGCGCGCTGGCGGTGGCCACCGGCGGGGAAGCGTACTTCCCCAAGGATGTGGCGGAAGTGGACCGCATCGCCCACCAGGTGGCGCGCGACATCCGCGGCCAGTACACCATTCAGTACACGCCGTCGAACACGCTCATGGACGGCTCCTACCGCCAGATCAAGGTTGCGGTGAATGCGCCCGGGCGCCCGGCGGCGCGCACGCGCAGTGGTTACTACGCGACGCCGGAGCGGGCGGCGCCCGCCGCGGCCGCGAGTGGTTCGTCTTTCAAACCGTGATGCTTCGCGCAATGCTCGCCCTGCCGGTTCTGACGGCGGCGGCCTGGGGCCAGGAGCGGCAGCCGCCGGCGCCCTCGGACGCCGGCGTCGTGTTCCGGACGGAGACTCGCCTGGTGGTTTGCCATACCACCGTGGTGGACAAGAGCGGCCGGCTCGTCACGAACCTGCCGAAGGAGGCCTTCACCGTCTATGAAGACGGGGTCAAGCAGCAGATCGCGGTCTTCAAGCGCGAGGACGTCCCGGTTTCGCTGGGGCTGATCGTCGACAACAGCGGCAGCATGCGGGACAAGCGCGCCAAGGTGGAGGCCGCCGCGCTGGCGCTGGTGAAGGACTCGAACCCCGAAGACGAGGTCTTTGTCGTCAATTTCAACGATGAAGCCTATCTGGACCTTCCCGACGGCAAGTCCTTCACCAGCGACATGAAGGAACTGGAGGAGGCGCTCACGCGCATCGATTCGCGCGGCGAGACCGCCATGCGGGACGCCATCCGGATGTCCATCGACCACCTGAAGGAGGACGCGAAGAAGGACAAGAAGGTGCTGGTGGTGGTGACCGACGGCGAGGATAACGCCAGCACGGTCACCATGGAGAACCTCCTGAGGGCCGCGCGGCAGAGCGACGTGCTGATCTACGCCGTGGGCTTGCTGAGCGAGGAGGATCCGCGCGCGGCGGCCCGCGCGGAACGCGCCCTGAACGAGTTGGCCGCCGCGACCGGCGGCGAAGCATTCTTCCCCGAGGCCGTGTCGGAAACGGACCGGATTGCGCATCAGGTGGCGCGCGATCTGCGGAACCAGTACACCATCGAGTACACGCCTTCCAACACGGTCATGGACGGGGCGTTCCGGCGGATCAAGATCGCCGTGGACGCGCCGGGCAGGCCGGCCGTCCGCACGCGCAACGGGTACTACGCGGCCGGGGCCGCGGAGGCGGCGCGATAATGCCGCGCGTCTGGTGGCGTTTGACTCGCGGCTACCGCCTGCGGCCATGGCGGAGTCCCTACCTGCGCTGGCGGGTTGAGACTTATTGGGGCCTCGACGCGGAACGGATCGCCTTCGGCGGCTTCTGGCGGTTCGTGTGGACCAAGCGGCGGGAATTGTGGCGCTACTCGAAGTGGGCCGCGCGGATGGAGCGGGCGGCGGGGCGCGCGCGCTCCGGTTAGTCCCTGGTAATAGAGATCCTATACGTTCCATGCAAGTTCACTGCCGAACCGTGATATTATGAACATGTGATGCGGACGTACGGCGGATGGTGGATTGCCGTTGGGGTTGCGTTGGCCGTGGGCGCCTCTTACGTGATCCCAAATCTGGGTGAGAGGCTCCTGGAGCGCCAGATCGGTCCATTCTGGTCCTACGTCGTGCTGGGCGATCTGGTGGGTTGCCTGGCGATCGGCGCCTTGACCGGGTGGAAGCTTGGCGTGGGACTTTACATCTTGCTGAGTATTGTGGAGACCATTGCCTACCGGACCCACCTTGTAAGCAGGGTAGCAATGATGTGGATGGCCGATCTGGTCCCAACCCTGATTCTGTGCTTTCTGGCGGTTATTGTCGCAAGAGTGAGGGGCGGGCTGCTCCCTCCGGACTGGGACCGCTAGCCTCGCGGCTTTCGAAGCGGCTCCCATGGGCCCACAGACCCAGGGCCGGGTTCGGCACGAAGAAGATCTCTTCCCCTCCCGCCGTGTTGAATCCGTCTTTCAGCTTTGAGGGATCGTACTTCCCGAGCATCTCCGCCAGACGGCCATAGCGGAAGTTGACGCCTTCGATCTCACTCTGGCTGAGCCGTCCCGGACAGTAAGTGACGGTAAAACGGCCTTCCGAGGAGCCGTGGATCAGGTGAGCGGCCGCGCCCAGGTTCGCCGCCAGGTCGGGGTTATCGCGAACCGCTTCCAGCACCGCCGGCGTCCCGGCATACCCGTACTTGCGGATCAGCCCGTCGATGCCCGGGTCCTCGCCGAACTCCTCGACGCCCGGCGCGAGGACGATCAGCTCGGCGCCGTCGGCGAGCGCCATGCGCGTGCGATAGATCGCTTTGTTGCCGATCCAGGTGCTCTTGTACTCCCCCGGATCGAGGTACACAACCGCTTTGCGGATCTGCCGGTCGAGCATCGCGAAGTTCACCTTCAGGCTCAACTCGGAGGCGCGATGGAAGCATTCGACATCGTCGCCGATGAACAATCCGCGCGTCACCAGGCGGCCGGCCTCGTCTTTGCCGAGGACCGTCAGGACGTAGACGAGGGGCAATCCGCGCATGAAATGGTCCGAGGCATAATTGAGCACGCGCCGCACGGGGGTGTCGGCGCGGCCCATGATCCGCTCCATGCCGTATACGGCGCCAAGGTAGTGGCTCCGTCCGATGCCGGCCGAGCCTCCGGTCCCAACCAGCACGTTCTTGTTATAGCTGGCCATGCCGATGACTTCGTGGGGAACCACCTGGCCGATCGACAGGATCAGGTCGAAGCCGCCCTCCACCAGCCATTTGTTCACCTGCGCCGGCCAGGCGAAATCGAGCTTGCCTTCGGACTGCTCGCGGACGAACGCGGGCGGCACTTCGCCGAGAGTCGCCAGGCCGTTGCGCCAGTCGTGCGTCCGGAACAGGGTGGGCGGCACATCGCCGAACATGGTCCGGATTTCGGAGCCGGTCATGGGCCGGTGCGTCCCGATGGCTGGAAGAACGCCGGTCAGACGCTGCCCATAGTACTCCCGGATGAACGCCGTCAGCGCTCCGGCCCCGGAGTGATACCGGCTAAAGTCGGGAGGAATGGCCAGAACTTCACGGCGTTGGCCGAGCGGCGCAAGGGCGGTGAACAAGCCGTCGCGCAGTTGCTCCGCCGAGAGACTGGCGGTCTCCGACCCAAAGGCGTAGAACATGGATTCTCCCCTGCTTCATCTTCACTATAACCCGCCCGTAGCGCCGCCGGCCTCGGACTCTTGTCTCATGCAAGATGAGCCTGAACCGAGGCCCGGATTCTCACACAAGATGAGCCTGAAGGGGAAAGATCGGGATGCTGGGTATTGATCATCAGCATGGACGATTCGGAAGCCACCAGCCTGGAGCAGATCCG
>CAIRXZ010000093.1 GCA_903882645.1 uncultured Acidobacteriia bacterium
ACCTTCGCCTTGAACTTCGGCGTGTACTGCTTTCGCGTCGTCGTCATCGCCGTCTTCCTCGCGACCGCCGACTCCGAAATTAACTTAATGCGTGGTCTGAATTCTGGGGTCCACTATAAGGCTCAGGAAGCTCTATCCGGAGGTGATCCCCTGGAGTGCCAAGAGCAATAAGCTACAGCACGCGGCGTTCCAGGCTATGTGGGCGCAATACGATCACATACTGCCTCGCGCCCGCGGAGGGAATAACGAGCTCAGCAATATCGTGGTCACTTGTGCGCCCTGTAATTACGGTCGCGGGAACTACACTCTGGAGGAGGTCGGGTTGGTCGATCCGAGGACTCGGGAACCCAACCAATCCACATGGGACGGGCTTGAACGCCTCCTGCATCACCCGAAATGACGCCAGCCCGGGGCGGATCGTACAGAGGGAAGTCGCCCTTGCGGAGAAGCGGTCGGACCCAGTCGAAGACACCAATCGTGAGTGGGGAAAATCGAGCAGGCCTGCGGCGGGCGGCATAACACGCCCGCCGCTCTTGCGCGAAGCCGTGAAAGCTGATGGCTGAAGGCTGATGGCTACTTCCCTACCCGCTCATGGCGGAGAGGAACTCGGCGTTGCTGCGGGTCTTGCCGAGCTTGTCCAGCAGCAGTTCCATGGTCTCCACGGGCGAGAGCGGAGTCAGCACCTTGCGCAGGATCCACACGCGGTTGAGTTCTTCCTTGGGCAGCAGGAGCTCTTCCTTGCGCGTGCCGCTCTTGTTGATGTCGATGGCGGGGAACACGCGCTTGTCCACTAATTTGCGCTCGAGGTGGATTTCCATGTTGCCGGTGCCCTTGAATTCCTCGAAGATCACGTCGTCCATGCGGCTGCCGGTGTCGATCAGCGCGGTGGCGATGATGGTCAGCGAGCCGCCTTCCTCGATGTTGCGCGCGGCGCCGAAGAACCGCTTGGGCCGCTGCAGGGCGTTGGAATCGACGCCGCCGGAAAGCACCTTGCCGGAAGGCGGAACGATGGTGTTGTAGGCCCGCGCCAGGCGGGTGATGGAATCGAGCAGGATCACCACGTCGCGCTTGTGCTCCACCAGGCGCTTGGCTTTCTCGATGACCATTTCGGCCACCTGCACGTGGCGCGTGGCCGGCTCGTCGAAGGTCGAGCTGATGACCTCGCCGCGCACGCTGCGCTGCATGTCGGTGACCTCCTCGGGGCGCTCGTCGATCAGCAGCACGATCAGCGTCACTTCGGGGTGGTTGGCGGTGACGGAATTGGCGATGCTTTGCAGCAGCATGGTCTTGCCGGTGCGCGGCGGGGAGACGATCAGCCCGCGCTGTCCCTTGCCGATGGGCGTCAGCAGGTCCATGACGCGGCCGGAGTTGTTCTCGCGCACGGTTTCCAGCTTGAGCCGCTCGTTGGGATACAGCGGCGTCAGGTTGTCGAAGAAGATCTTGTTGCGCGCTTCCTCCGGCGGCTCGAAGTTGATGGCGTCCACCTTGATGAGCGCGAAATACCGTTCGCCCTCCTTGGGCGGGCGGATCTGGCCGGAGATGGTATCGCCCGTGCGGAGATCGAAACGGCGGATCTGCGACGGCGAGACGTACACGTCGTCGGGACCGGGCAGGTAGTTATACTCGGGCGCGCGCAGAAAGCCGAAGCCGTCGGGCAGGCACTCGAGTACGCCCTCGGAGAAGATCAGGCCGCTCTTTTCGGCCTGGGTTTGCAGGATCTTGAAAATCAACTCCTGCTTCCGCAGGCCGGCGGCGCCGGCGATGTTCATGCCTTTCGCCACGTCGTTGAGCTTCTGGATGCTCATGTCCTTGAGCTCGACCAGATCGAGCGTGGGGGTGCCGTTCTTGAGGCCCTGGACGGCCTGTTGTTTGCGGCGATGCTGCGCGCCCGGGCCGTAGTGGCCGCCGTGCGCCGGGGCTTCCGCTGCGGCCGCGGCGGGCGAATCGGCCGGCTTGCCATCGGGCGGCCGGGTGTCCGCGGGCGGGGCGATCACCGGCCTGATGGGAGTGCGCTCGGGACGCTCGGCTTGCGGCCTTTCGGCGCTTCGCTCCGGCCGAGCGGCCTTGTCGGCGGTTTCGACGGCCGGGTTGTTTCCGGCGTCGCGCGCCTGAGCGGCCGATTCGCGGATGGGTTGCGGCCCGGTCTCGGCCGCCTGTTTCTCGGTGGGCTTTTCGGATTTGTCCTGCGGCGGGAGGTTCCCTACCGTGGTTGGAGTGTCGTCGTTATTGCTTGCCAAATTTCCCTCGCTCCCCGGCCGGTCAAGGCCGAGAACGGCAGCGGCTCCACGCCTTCCTTGCGGATGGCGCGCAGACCGCGCTCTTGTTCGGATCGATTCAGTTTGTCGAACTTCGTGGCGATTACCAGGTACTGTCTGCCGAGCGACTCGAGCCGATGCTTCAGATCCAGGTCCTTTTCCATCCATCCACGACGGCTATCGAGCGTCAGGAACGAAAGCTTTAGGGCCTCTCTCTCCCGCAGATAGAACTCGGACAGGTTATTCCATGCCAGCGCGAGCCGCCGCGGGGCCCGGGCATATCCGTATCCCGGGAGATCGACGAAATAGAACGCCGCGTCGATCCGGTAAAAATTGATCGTTTGCGTGCGCCCCGGCGTGCCGCTGGTGAAAGCCAGCCCGTCCCGGCCGGTCAAGGCATTGATCAGGCTGGACTTCCCTACGTTGCTCCTACCTAAGAACGCGATCTCGGGCAATTGGCCGGAAGGAAACATCTCCGGCCGAGCCGAGCTGACTACAAATTCCGCTTGCAATCGGCGATCCCGGCGAGGCAGGCCTCGCTATTGCAGACTGCGCGCGCCGGCTTCCGCCCTAATGCGCCCGCTTCTCCTCGACCGGCTGCACGGCCACGTCCGGCGGGCCGGCCATCGGCAGCGCCACAATCTCTCTCTCCAAGGCGATCTTCAGGACTTCGTCCATCGAGTCGACGAAGTGCAGCTTCATGGTCTTCTTAATGGCATCGGGAATATCCGGGAGGTCCTTCTCGTTCTCCCGAGGCATGATTGCTACCAGAATGCCATGGCGATGCGCCGCCATCAACTTCTCTTTCAGCCCGCCGATGGGCAGCACCCTGCCCCGCAACGTGATCTCGCCCGTCATGGCGACATCGCAGCGCACCGGGATCTTCGTCAGCGCGCTGCAGATCGTGGTCGCCAGGGTAATGCCCGCCGAAGGGCCGTCCTTGGGAATGGCTCCCTCCGGGATGTGAATGTGAACGTCCAGGTTGCGGTAGAAATCGCGCGGCAGTCCCAGCGCGTTCGCGCGCGACCGGATGTAGCTCATGGCCGCCTGGGCCGATTCCTGCATCACGTCGCCCAGCTTCCCGGTAATGGTCAGCTTGCCCTTGCCATCCATCAGCGTGCATTCGGTGGTCAGGATCTGGCCGCCGACTTCGGTCCAGGCCAGCCCCACCGCCGCGCCCACCTCGTTCTTCTTCTCGGCCGCCAGGTCGCGGAACTTCCACGGCCCGAGCATCTCGGGCAGCTTGGCGCCGTCGATGACGGTTTTGGGAGATGGCTTTTTCTCCTTGCTGCTCCGGCTGTTCACCACCTGGCGCGCCACTTTGCGGCAGAGATTGCCGATTTCCCGCTCCAGGTTGCGCACGCCCGCCTCGCGGGTGTAGTACTGGATCAGCCCGTTCAGCCCCTCATCGGGGAACTCGATCTGCTCGTTGGTAACCCCGGTCTGCTCCATCTGCTTGCGGACCAGAAACCGCTTGGCGATCTCCATCTTCTCGAGCTCGGTGTAGCCCGAAAGCCGGATGATTTCCATGCGGTCCTGCAAAGCCGGTGGAACGGTGTGGAGAACGTTGGCCGTGGCGATGAAGAAGACCTGGCTCAAATCATACTCCACATCGAGGTAATGGTCGACGAACATGAAGTTCTGCTCGGGGTCCAGCACCTCCAACAAAGCAGCCGATGGATCGCCGCGGAAGTCCATCGACATTTTGTCCACTTCGTCCAGCATGAAGACCGGGTTTCTGGAGCCCGCTTTCTTCATCATCTGGATGATCTGGCCGGGCAGGGCGCCGATGTAAGTGCGGCGGTGGCCGCGGATCTCAGCCTCGTCGCGCACGCCCCCGAGCGAAAGCCGGACGAACTTGCGGCCGGTGGCTTTGGCAATGGACATCCCCAGCGAGGTCTTGCCCACGCCCGGAGGTCCCACAAAGCACAAAATCGAGCCTTTCGGATTCTTCACCAGCCGGCGCACGGCCAGAAACTCGAGGATGCGTTCCTTGATCTTCTCGAGGCCGTAGTGGTCCGCTTCGAGGATCCGCTCGGCGAACTTCAGGTCCCTGATTTCCTTGGACTTCTTTCTCCATGGCACGGCCAGCAGCCAGTCCAGGTAGTTCCGGGATACGGTCGATTCGGCCGACATCGGCGGCATGTTCTCCAGCCGCTTGAGTTCGGTCATGGCCTTCTCGAGCGCGTCCTTGGTCATGCCGGACGTTTCAATCTTCTTCTTCAGCTCGTCGATCTCGCTCTTTTCGCCCCGGCCCAGCTCCTTCTGGATGGCCTTGATCTTCTCGTTGAGGTAATACTCCTTTTGGGCCTTCTCCATCTGCCGCTTGACGCGGCCCTGAATGGTGCGGTCCACGCCGAGTTTCTCGATCTCGATATCGAGCAGCTCGGCCACGCGGGTCAGGCGCTCGATCGGATCGAAGATCTCGAGCAACTCCTGCCTCTCCTCGATGGTGAGCGGGAGGTTGGAGCCGACCGTGTCGGACAGTTTGCCCGGGTCCTCCGCGCGGATGGCCTCGATCATCCTCTCGTAATTCAGGTTCTGGCTCAGCTTGACGTATTGCTCGAACAGCCCGGTGACGCGGCCGATCAGCGCTTCCAACTGCGGGCCGCCTTCCACCTTGTAGGACGAAGTGCGAACCGCGGCGCGAAAGAAACCTTCGTCGTCGGAGACCGACACCACTCTGGCGCGCTCCACTCCTTCCACCAGCACCTTGATGTTGCCGTCGGGAAGCTTGAGACTCTGGACGATATTGACAATGCAGCCGACGCTGAATATCTCGTCGGGCTTGGGCTCGTCCATGGAGGCGTCGTGCTGGGTGGCGAGGAAGATCTTCTTGTCGCCCGCCATGGCCTCTTCCAACGCGCGCACGCTCGATTCCCTCCCCACCACGAACGGCGTCATCATGTACGGGAAGATGACCACGTCGCGGATGGGCATCATCGGCAGACGTTTTGTATCGGATTTTTCCTTTGAAGTAAGCATTATTCCTTCCAGGGAAAATGAGCGCGCCCCCGTTCCCCGGAATGCCCGGCCGCGGGGAGTCCCGCGTTAACCGGCCTTTTCCAATAGTGTAAGACTGATTTTCTGAGCCAGCACCATCTCTTTGGTGACCAGGAACTCCCGGACTTTCTTGTATGACGGCAGGTAGTACATCAGGTCGAGCATCAAATCCTCGAGAATCATGCGCAGTCCGCGCGCGCCCACTTTCCGTTCCATGGCCAACTCGGCGATCTCTTCCAGGGCTTCGTCGCTGAACCTCAACCGGACGTTCTCGAACTCGAAGAGTTTCTGATACTGCTTGACGATGGCGTTCTTGGGCTTGGTCAGGATCTGAACCAGCGCTCCCTTTTCCAGGTCCTCCAGCACCGCCGCCACCGGCAGCCTGCCGATAAACTCGGGGATGAAGCCGAACTTGATCAGGTCCACCGGCTGCACCTGCGAAAGCAAATCGATATCCCGCCGGCTGCCGGACAGGCGATGGCCGCCCTTCTCCTCCTCCTGGAGGAATCCCATGGACTTCTTGCCGGTGCGGCGCGCGATCACCTTCTCCAGCCCGATGAAGGCGCCGCCGCAGATGAACAGGATGTTGGTGGTGTCCACGGGCGTGAATTCCTGGTGCGGGTGCTTGCGTCCTCCCTGCGGCGGCACGTTGGCGATGGTGCCCTCCAGGATCTTCAGCAGCGCCTGCTGCACGCCCTCGCCGGATACGTCGCGGGTGATCGACGGGTTTTCGTCCTTGCGGCAGATCTTATCGATTTCGTCGATGTAAATAATGCCTTGCTGGCACTTCTGCACGTCGCCGTCGGCCGCCTGCAGGAGCTTCAGGATGATGTTCTCGACGTCCTCGCCGACGTAGCCGGCCTCGGTCAGCGTGGTGGCGTCCACGATCGCGAACGGCACCTCCAGGATCTTGGCCAGGGTCTGCGCCATGAGCGTCTTCCCGGTTCCGGTCGGCCCGATCAGCAGGATGTTGGACTTCTGCAGCTCCACCTCGGCGTTGCGCATGCGGTTCATGTGAATCCGCTTGCAGTGGTTGTAGACCGCGACCGCCAGCTTCTTCTTGGTGGCCTCCTGCCCGATCACGTACTGATCCAGAAATTCCTTTACTTCGAGCGGCTTCGGAATCCGGTTGGGCGCGCCGGAGGCCGGCTCGACCTTGTCGTCTTCCAGAATCGAATTGCAGACCGCGATGCACTCGTCGCAGATATAGGCGCGGGGATAGTCGCTAGGAGAGGAGATGAGCTTCCCGACTACGTCCTGGCTTTTGTGGCAAAAGGAACACCGTAAAGCATCGCCGGTTCCGTCACGCTTCACGCAGTTTTCTCCTCTGCCGCGGCTGGCCGCAAGGCGGGATAGCGCCCGATCCGCCGGGGCCGGAAACTTCGGGGCGTTTCGTTTCTATTATCACCTGAATGAAATCCCTTGGCAACGTACCCGCGCGGATCAATCCGCGGTCTTCCTCGCGTGTTCGAAGAGGAAGTTGAGCGTCTTCTCGGTCCGGATGTGACTGGCGATGGCGCCTAGCGTGCCGTCCTTTTCAAAACGCAACTGGAGCGCCGCCACAGGCTCCCGTTGCTGGCGCGCAACGCGTTCGACCTCGCGGTCGACTTCATCGCGGGTGGCGCCGATCGCCTCCCGCTCCGCGATTCGGGTGAGCAGCAGAGACGCCTTGACCTCGCGCACCGCCTTGTCACGCTGGGAGGCCTTGGCCTTCTCCCAGTCTATCTTGATGGAGCGCGGATCCAGGCCGCGGTCCGCCATGGCGCGCACGCCCTGCTCCACGCGACTGCGCACCTGCCGCTCGACGAACGCCTCGGGTACGGCGAAATCGTGCCAGTCCACCAACTTGTCCACGATCTGGTCCTTGGCCGCCTGCTGCGACTCCAGTTGGCGCTGGGCGAAGATGCTCTTGCGGACGGCCTCGCGCAACTCGTCCACGTTGCGGTAATCCCCGAGGTCCTGCGCGAACTCATCGTTCAATTCCGGCAGGTCCTTGCGGCGTATGCCCTTCAGCATCGCGTGGAACCGCACCGTCCTGCCGGCCAGGCGGCCGGAGTCGTAATCGGCCGGATAGGCGACCTCGAATTCCTTTTCATCGCCCGGCGTAAGCCCGCGCACATTCTCGGTGAACGCCGGGAGGGAGCCGGCGCCGCCGATTTCCAGTACCATCTCGTCCTGCCTGACAGGCTCGCCCTCCACCCCGCCGATGCTCTCGATCGTCAGGACGGCGAAGTCGCCATCCTGAATGGGCCTGGGGTCCACGTTGACGAACTGCGCCTTCTGATCGCGAATCTCCTCCACCCGCTTCTCGATGTCCTTATCGGTCACTTCGGGATCGTGGTACGGAATCTCGACGTCCTTGTAGTCCTTCAGCTCGATGTCCGGCACGACCTCGAACTCGGCCGTGAAGCGCAACGGCTCGCCCTCGTGAAAATGCACATCCTTGATATCGGGCGATCCCACGACGTTCAGGTTCTCGGCTTCGAACCGCTTCGTAAGGTGCTTGGGGATCAGGCTTTCCAACACCTTGCGGCGGACTTCGCCGGCGAACTCCTTGCGGATGATGGAAACCGGCGCTTTCCCCGGACGGAACCCCCGGAGCTTGGCGCGTTTCTGGAGATCTTCGATCACCTGGCCGGTTTCGCGCTCTACCTCTTGAACGGGAATAGAGACTTCCAGCGAATGCCGGCAACCTTCAACTAAAGGCAAGTGGATTCAACCTCGGGAAAGAAGAGATGGCGTAAGTCCTATGGTAGCACGAGGGTCAAAGGCAAGCCGCCGGCCTTCATCATTTGGCCGGCACGAATCCGGCAGCGTCGACAGTCGCGCCCGACGCGGTAGGTTAGAATACGGCAGAGCACCGGCATGAGCGGTTCGAGCGGCGGTTATTGTCCCATCTGCGAGAAGAATTACGGTTCCGACGCCGACCGCTGCCCCGTACACGGGTTCCGCTTTCAGAGCCGCGACGCGCTCCGGCCCGGCGTCGTCATCGACGGCAAGTTCGAGATCCTGCAACGCCTCGGCGCCGGAGGCATGGGCGAAACCCACCTCGTCCGCCATGCCTACCTCGGCGAGGAGTTGGTTCTCAAGCGCATCCGCCCCGAGCTGGCCGAGGACCCGCTGTATCAA
The DNA here is from genome assembly GCA_903882645.1 of uncultured Acidobacteriia bacterium. Lineage (GTDB taxonomy): Bacteria > Acidobacteriota > Terriglobia > Bryobacterales > Bryobacteraceae > BOG-224. Next base: position 8,388 of record CAIRXZ010000093.1, read on the forward strand.
AAGTCCTTCCTGCGCGAGGCCCACTCCCTGGCCGCGTTGCGCAAAGTGGCCGCGGTGGTGGAGATCCGCGACGCCTGGCAGACGAGCGAGGGGTACCTCGCACTGCTGCTCGAATACGTCGAAGGCGGCAACCTGCTTCAGTGGCTGGACACCGCGCGGGGCGGCGGCCCGCTGGAAGTCACCGAAGCGGTGGCCATCGCGGCCGATCTGGCCAAGGCGCTGGCGGCGGCCCACGCCATTGGCATCCTGCACCGCGACGTAAAGCCGCAGAACATCCTGATGCGCCCGCTCGAGGGCGGCGCGTTCCAACTGAAGCTGTGCGACTTCGGGCTGGCGGTGCAGCGCGTGGAGGAGATGACGCGCCAAGGGACGGCGACTGCGGCCATGGGGACGCCCGGTTACGCGGCGCCGGAGCAGTTCGCGCTGCCGAGCCGGGAGCAGGACGCGCGAGTGGACGTATTCGGGTTGGGGATGACGCTCTACCGCCTGGTGGCCGGGCGGCTGCCGTGGGACACGAGCGCCGCGACCTGGCCGCTGGTTTGCAGGGAGCAACTGCGGAAGAGTCTGAAGGATCTGCGGCCGGCGCTGGCGGGAGAGCGCTGGCTGGAGAACCTGCTCGTGCGGCTGACGGCGGTCGAGCGCGACGACCGCATCGCGACCGCCGCGGAAGCTCTGGAGTTGATGCAGGAGGCGCTGGCTGAGACCAGGCCGGCGCTGGCGACGGTGGTTGTGCCGCAACCGAGCGTCCCGCCGCCGGTCGAGTTGCAGCAGTCCTCGCCACCTCCTCCGCGGGCGACCGACGTTGCAGTGACTCTGCCCGAGATGCCCGGCGGAACCGGTGAGGAGCGGCATGCGGAGTCAAGTGCCAGCGCGACGATGCCGGCTACCGTGCCGGCCCCCGCGGACGGCGAGAGCGCCGCGGGCCCGACGCTGCCGCCCGAGCCGACTCTCCCGCCGCCGGTGGGATTGGGGCCGAAGAGCCATTCGAAACGCACAATGGCGCTGGCCGTTTCCGGTTTCGCGGCAATCGCACTACTGATGTTCGTCTGGTGGGCGCTGCAAGGGCCGAAAGAGGTCCCCGACAATCCGCCCGCGCCGGTCGAGGAGGGCAATCAGACGCCCGCGCCGCGTTCGGCGGCTCCTCACGTGGACGATGGATTCGTGCCTGATGCGCCGAGCAAACAGGCGCCGGCGCCGCGTCCCGTGCCTCCGTCTCAGGCTCCCGAGGAGCCAAACGGATCGTATTGGCAGGTCGGCGCCTTCAGGACCGCCGCGGAAGCGGAGCCGATGCTCCGGGCGCTTAGGGGCGGCGGCATGCCCGCGACCCTGAAATCGGACCCGAACGGATCGGCGCGCGTGCTGGTTGGGCCATATTCCGATGCGCAATCCCTGGGCCGCGCCAAGAACGAATTGGAAACCCACTTCGGGATCCGCAACCCCCGCGCTGTCCCAGCATCCACGAGCGCTTCCACCGCGGCGGCTGCCGTCGCGGCGGGTAGAGCGGGCGCAACAAAGGTTAACCCGAAGGATGGGCTCAGCTATGTCTGGATTCCGCCGGGAACGTTCATGATGGGCTGTTCGCCGGGGGACACGCAGTGCAGCTCAGATGAAAAGCCCGCACATCAGGTGACCATCACCAGGGGCTTTTGGTTCGGTCAGACGCCCGTGACCCAGCAGGCCTATCAGCGCGTCACAGGACAGAACCCGAGCCGTTTCAAGGGCGCTGATCTTCCCGTCGAGACCGTGAATTGGGACGAAGCGAAGGCTTACTGTGCAGCGGTCGGAGGGCGGCTGCCGACGGAAGCGGAGTGGGAGTACGCGGCGCGGGCCGGTTCCACGGGCGCCCGCTACGGCAATCTGGATAAGATTGCGTGGTACTCGGAGAACAGCGGCGGGAAGACTCACGAAGTAGGGCAAAAGCTGGCGAACGCCTTCGGGCTGTACGATATGTTGGGGAACGTGTGGCAGTGGGTCGCGGATTGGTCTGGGGAATACCAGCCCGGAGCGCAGGCCGATCCATCCGGGGCAGAGAGCGGCCCAGCGCCGCGCGGCGGTTCGTGGGACAGCTGGGAAGAAGAAATGCGCGTGTCGTACCGTCTCAGGGTCGACCCAGACGTCCGCAACAACGGCATCGGCCTTCGGTGCGTCGGGGAATGACTTCCCCATATACGTTACGCTTGCTCCTGAGGATCGACTACGGCCAAACCGGCATTGAGCGCCGCGGCCTTCAGCTCACGATCCGAGGTGACCAGTGCGAACTCCCGGGAGTCGGGCTCAAGCTGCTCTTTCAGCACCAGGGCTGAGGCCAAATGCAGGCTATCGGCGCCGCGGAGACCATATGCGCCGGTGGCATCAAACGCACGAAGCACCACCGATGGGGTTACGTCTATTCGCAGAAAACGCTGCCAGTCCTTGAGTAGCGAAGCCCGCTTCGGCTCAAACTCCTCGTGGGTCATCTCTCCGGCGTTCCGCTTACGCGCCATCGTGGCGCCGACCTCGATAAACCCCAGCGGAGAACAGGCCATTACCGAGAGTTGATCGAACAACGCGTCCACTGCTTCGCTGCCAGTCTCTTGGAAATACCGCTTCGCCCAAGCGCTGGAATCCAGATAATAGAGCATCATCGACGGTCGGCGATCAGCAGCTCCGAGGCCGGAATGCCACGGGTCGCGATGCGCTCCAGTTTCTCGAATGGCGGCGCTCCCGGATCCGGAACATGGATTCCCGGGCGGCCCGCCAACCGTTCGATCAGATCCTCCCGTGTCAGTTTCGGCATCTGCAACCCGATTCCCGTAGCCTGCTTTCTCTTGAGCAGATCGAGGACTTCACGGGCATCTTCTTCGGAAAGCCGCTCGACTTCCCGTACGAGGAGCTCCCTTACCGAGGTCATAATCTCCGCCTTCTTTGGCGCGTCGAACCCTTGGCCCGACGATGCCTGTCTTCAGTTTGCCACACCTGCGCCGGGGGAAACGGGGCAGTCCGCCTCTTCGAAGTTCACACGGGCGCTCTACCCGTCCCCCTTCCCGCCCCCCTGCTATCATCTTCAGTATCCGAATGAACCCCGATTTTCTGGTGATCGGAGCCGGTGTCGCCGGGTTGCGCGCGGCTATCGAGCTGGCTGACGCGGGCAGGGTGCTGGTGGTCGCCAAGGACAGCCTCATGGAACCCTCCTCCGAATATGCGCAGGGCGGCATCGCCGTCGCGCTGAGCGACGACGAGGTCCGTTTTTTGGGGAAAAGTTCCCATTTGCAGCTTCTTGCAGCCCGGCCCTTCTACTGCGCGGGGCGTTGGCGCTTGAGCTCGGCGATTTGGGCGTAAAGATCGTCGATGGCGCGTTGTTGGGCGGCCTGGGCGGCGGCGAAGGCGGTGTCGATGCGCTCGGCGTCGGTTAGCGACTTGCTCGTGCCGATGGTGTGCTACTCGACGCGTTCGAGGCGGCGCTCGACCGTGTCGAAGCGCTGGCCGACGTGGGCGAAGCGGGCGTTCATCTCCTGCCGGAAATCGGAGATGTTGCCGATGATGGCTTCAGCGAAGCGGTCCAGGCGGGCGGTGAGTTCGGCGGAGACGATGGAACGGATCTGGTTCAAGTCTTCTTCGGTCATGGCGTCCCTTGGCGGGGCTGGCAACCCCGTCTTGTTCATGATATCCGAGTGGGCTACAAAATGTCCGCCAGGCCTGGAATAGGCCAGTACCGGGACTTGTTCGAACAAGACCTCTACCGCTTCGCCCAAGCGCTGGAATCCGGATAATAGAGCATCATCGACGGCCGGCGATCGGCAGCTCCGAGGCGGGAATGCCACGGGTCGCGATGCGCTCCAGTTTCTCGAATGGCGGCGCTCCCGGGTCCGGAACATGGATTCCCGGGCGGCCCGCCAACCGTTCGATCAGATCCTCCCGTGTCCGTTTCGGCGCCTGCAACCCGATTCCCGTAGCCTGCTTTCTCTTGAGCAGATCGAGGACTTCACGGGCATCCTTTCCACCCGGACCCCGCATTCCGGGCATCGCAAGCGATGCGCCTCCCCAACCACGGTCGCACGATACACGCTCCACGGAGCTCTCAGCGGTTCCTCACGCGCAACGCCGGTCTCGGAAACTGGCGCTGCCGGTCAGTTCACGTCCGTCGATCGCTTCACGCGCCAGAAGGCCTTCCGGAGACTACTCCCGTGAGGTCCTGTCACACGCCGGTCACAACAATTTGAATATTTCCTTCGCCGTGAATCGACTGCTCCGGCACGGCGTTCAGCGTCTTCGACTTACACGGAATTGGGACGCCCTTCCCGGCAATCGAAAGGCGCCCCACAGGCCCGTCCCCAGTCCGCCCGGCTGCTAAACTGAAACCGGGTGGGTAGCCTATTCAGCCGCGCGGAGATCGTCGACCAGCGGCGGCGCTGGAAGCTCGAGGGCAAGACCGTGGTCTTCACCAACGGCTGCTACGACCTGCTTCACCCGGGCCATATCCGCCTCCTCGAACAGTGCCGCTCGATGGGCGACGTCCTGATACTGGCTTTGAATTCGGATGACAGCGTGCGGCGCATGAAGGGACCATCCCGACCGTTATTGGACCAGCAAGAGCGCGCGGAAGTGGCCTTGGCTCTGGAAGCGGTGGACGCCGTCACGCTGTTCGATGAGGAAACCCCGCGCGAATTGATCGCCGAGGTTCTGCCCGACGTACTCGTCAAGGGCGCGGATTGGTCCCACTTCATCGCGGGCCGGGAGGAAGTTGAGGCTGCCGGCGGGAAAGTAGTCGCCGCGCCGCTCGAACCCGGGTATTCTACTACTAATATAGTTCAAGATATCCTTGGTCGCCTGCCTTGATCCATCCTGCCGTCAAAGACCTATTTCTGGACTTGGGGAAGGACCCCGGCTTCCAGGAGGCCCTCCGCCGCCTCGCCGCTGGAGGAGAGGCCGCCGTTTCCGGCCTCACCACCACCGCCAAAGCAGTCTACTCGGTCTTGCTGTGGCAGTTGCTGAATCGTTCTTTGATTATTGTAGTAGATGGCAATAAGCAGGCCGAAGCGCTCACCGAGGCGATCGAGACATTCTTCGCCTTGCTGGTGGCCGGCGACCGGCCCGGCCCCCAACTTCTCCCGGCCCTCGACGTGCTTCCGCTCCAGAACCTCTCCCCCCACGCCGAGATCTGCGAACAGCGCGCCATCGGCCTGTGGCGTCTGGCGACTCAGCGCGCGCCGATAACAGTTCTGCCGGTGGCCTCGGCCCTGCTGCGCATCCAGCCGGGCGATTTCTACCGCCAGCTTGCGATAAAGCTGAAGACCGGCGACGAAGTCCCCCTGGAGGACCTCGTGGCGCACCTCGAGAGCGTCGGCTACACGCACCGCGAACCCGTTGAAATGGTTGGGGAATACTCCGTGCGCGGCGGCATCCTGGACGTCTTCTCCCCGGAGTCTCCCAAACCGATCCGCATGGACCTGTTTGGCGACCAAGTGGACTCCATCCGCCGCTTCGAGGTCGAATCGCAGCGTTCGGTTTCGAAGGTGGAGGACTGCACGCTCCTCCCGCTGACCGAGTACCAGAAGTCGCGCCGGCTGCTCGTCGATCTCGGGGAGTTGGTGCGCGAGGCCGGCATTCCGGGGCGAGATCTGCCTCCTCCGGGCGAGCCTTTTCCGGGCTGGGAGCTGGTGGCCGCCATGGTCCAACCGCGTACCGTCTCGGCGATTTCCCTGCCCGAGCGGCCGGTGGTGGTGTGGGATGAGCCAGAGCAGGTATCCGCCGCCGCGGACCGATTATGGAAGCGCCTGGAACAGATCGAGTGTTCGCCGGCGTACGATCCCGGCAAGGTTTTCTTCCGCTGGGAGGAGTTGCGGCAGCAGGCCGGCGCCTTCCCCCAGATGTCATTGAAAGAACTGGAGATAGGCTGGGATCCGGATCGCGAATTGGGTTCGTTTCGCACAAACGCGCACCTCCACATACCCACGCGTCCCGCCATGGCCTTTCACGGCAACATGCAGGTGGCCATCGCTGAGGCGCGCAACCTGGTCGAAGCCGGCAACCGCGTGGCGTTCTTCGGCTCTTCCACTGGTGAGGTGGAGCGTGTTGCCGACATCCTCAATGAGTACGGCCTTTCCTACCAACTCGGTCTCCAGAAGCTCGATTCCACGCCCGCCTACCTCGCCGAACGCTCCTATCTTGCCGGAGACGTGGCCAGCATTTTCCTGGTCAAAGGGATGGTGCGGCACGGCGCCGCGTTTCAAAATTCTAAACTTGTCGTTTTTGGGTCGGAGGACCTTTTCGAGAGCTCCGACATGGTGGCGCGCGCGCCGGCCTCGAAATCCGCGCTGGCCACTTTCTCCGCCGACCTGATCGACCTCAAGCCCGGAGACTACGCGGTCCACGCCGAGCACGGCGTTGGCCAGTATCTCGGAGTGCGGGAGATCGCCCAAGGCGAAGCCAAGGGCGACTACATGCTGCTCGAATACGCCGGCGGCGCGCGTCTCTATGTCCCGTTGACGCGCATGGACTTGGTGCAGCGCTTCCGCGGCGCCGGGGAGGCCGCGCCCACGCTCGACCGCATGGGCGGCGTCACCTGGACCCGCACCAAGACGCGCATCAAGGCCAGGATGCGGGACATGGCGGACGAGTTGCTCAAGCTCTACGCCTCCCGCAAGATGGCCGAAGGCTTCCGCTTTTCCCCGGACAGCAACTGGCAGCGTGAGTTTGAGGACGCCTTCGAGTTCACGGAGACGCGCGACCAACTCACGGCAATCCAGGACATCAAGCGCGACATGGAGAGCCCACACCCCATGGACCGCCTGGTTTGCGGCGACGTCGGTTTCGGCAAGACCGAGGTGGTCATGCGCGCCGCCTTCAAGGCTCTGGGGGACGGTAGACAAGTGGCTGTCCTAGCGCCTACTACTGTTTTAGTATTTCAACATTTCGAGACTTTTAAGAGCCGCTTCCAGCCGTTTCCCGTCCGTGTGGAAATGTTCAGCCGCTTCCGCGCGCCCAAGGATCTCAAGGCAGCGCTGACAGATCTCGCCGAAGGTAAGGTCGATGTTGCGATCGGCACGCATCGTCTTCTGTCGAAGGACGTGGAGTTTCGCGACCTGGGCTTGGTCATCGTGGACGAAGAGCAGCGTTTCGGCGTAAGACACAAGGAACGTCTCAAACAGCTCAAGCAAACCGTGGATGTGATTACGACGAGCGCCACGCCTATTCCCAGAACACTACATATGTCGTTATTGGGATTGCGAGACATGTCCGTCATCGAGACTCCACCCAAGGACCGCCTCGCCATTCACACCGTGGTGGCCCCATTTCAGCCGGCGCTGATCCGTTCCGCCGTTGAACTGGAGCTAGGCCGCGGAGGGCAGGTCTACTTTCTCCACAACCGCGTCGATTCGATCTGGGCGCGCGCCGCCATGATCCAGGAGCTGGCCCCGAACGCCCGGATCGGCGTCGGCCACGGACAGATGGGAGAGGCCGATCTGGAGAGAACCATGCTGCGATTCATGCGGCATGAGTTCGACATTCTAGTTTGTACTACGATTATAGAGAATGGCCTCGATATCCCGTTGGCCAACACGATGGTGGTCGAAAACGCCGAGCGCTACGGCCTTTCGGAGCTATACCAGTTGCGCGGACGGGTGGGCCGGTCCAACCGACGGGCCTACGCCTACCTGCTGGTCCCCCCGGATACCGAGTTGACCGAGGTGGCGCGGAAACGTCTGGCCGCCCTGAAGGAGTTCAGCGATCTGGGCGCCGGATTCAAGATCGCGGCGCTCGATCTGGAGCTGCGGGGGGCCGGGAACCTGTTGGGCGGCGAACAGCACGGCCAGATCAATTGCGTCGGCTTCGACACCTACGTCCGCCTTCTGGAAGAGACCGTCCGGGAACTGAAGGGCGAGGAAACCGTCCCCGAGATCCATTCCGCGCTCAACCTGGGCCTCGACATTCGCATCCCGCCCGACTACATCGCCGACGAGAACCAGCGCCTGCGGGCCTACCGCCAGGCCGCCAACGCCGCCGATGCAGCCGCGCGCGAGCGCCTCGAGAAGGAACTCGAGGACCGCTACGGTCCCGTCCCCGAAGCGGTACGCAATCTGCTCAGGTATTCCGCGTTGAAGACCCTAGCCGAAGAGCTTGGCGTGGAGGCCATCGACCGCCGCCACAACCTCGTGAACATCAAATTCCATGCGGAGACGCGCGTGGACCCGGGCCGCCTCATGGGCATCGTCGGCAAGACCCGGGGAGCGCAGTTCACTCCCGCGGGCGTGCTGCTCCTGCCGCTCAACGGGCCGGCCGGGGCAGGCGAAGTCCTGGGCTACGTATCGGAGAAGCTGGAGCAGTTGCGTGCGTAGGCGAGTCCCGCGACCGTTTGATTTGTTCCTCAACGCTCGGGCCGGGCATGCCCGGCCTCTACACAGCGCCGTGGCAGGCCTCGCCCCCGCGGTCTTGGCGTTTGGGGAAAAGGCCGTTGGCCGGCGAAAGCGCCGGCCCCACCTTGACTGTCCCCGCGCCGCACACCCGTTGCTCCACGGCACGCGCCAGCCGGGGCGGGTCTTGTTAAACTGGAGGTTCAGCCTATGTTTCTCAGGTTTGTAGTACTCATCGCGGCGGCGCTGTCGTTCGCCGCCGCCGCGGACGTCCGGGTGGTCGAGGAAATCGCCGCCAAAGTCAACGGCGAAATCGTCACTCGTGGAGAGCTCGACGCACTCCGCGCGGAAATGGAGAACGAGGCGCGTCAGCAGGGCATCCCCGCCGCTCAGATCGCCCAGAAGGTGAACGAGACGATGCGTAATGCCTTGCGCGACAAGATCGACGTGCTTCTGCTCGTCCAAAAGGGCAAGGACGACAACATCAGCGTGGATGCCGACGTGACCAAAGATCTCGCCCGGATGCAGGTGCGGGAGAAGATCAGCGACCCGGACAAGTTTGCGCAGTGGATCCGCGAGCAGTACGGCGTCTCGATCGAGGAGTTCAAACAGCGCGAGAAGGACCAGGCGATGGCTCAGCGCGTGATTTCCGAGGAGGTCGGGGCGCGCATTTTCGTCCCCGAAGAGGACAGAAAGAAGTACTACGAGGATCACCCCGACCAGTTTGTTCGCAAGGAGCAGGTGTTTCTCAGCCAGATTCTGCTCTCGACCGATTCCAAGACCGAGGAGCAGGCGGCCGCCGCCGAAGCGAAGGCCAAGGATCTGGTCAAACGCGCGCGCGGCGGCGAGAAGTTCGGCGACCTGGCAGGCGCCAACTCCGACGACGCCGCGACCGCCAGAAACTCGGGCAACGCGGGATCCTTCACGCGCGAAGTCCTGCGCAAGGAAGTCGCGGACATCGTGTTCACCCAAAAAAAAGGCTATGTCACGGACCCCATCAAGATCGACTCGCCTCCGGGGTTTCTCATCTTGAGAGTGGACGACCGCTATGAAGCCGGCCAGGCGAGCTACGACGAAGTGAAGGACCAGATTCAGAGCATTCTGGCCGAGCCGAAGATGGGACCCAAGGTCCGCGAGTTTCTCACCAAGCTGCGCCAGAACGCGTTTCTGCAGATTCGCGAAGGTTATACGGACAGCGGGGCCGCCCCGGGCAAGGACACCACCTGGCGTGAAGCGGCGCAGATCAAGCCGCAGACCACCACCAAGGCGGAAGTCGCCGCGCTCCAGAAGAAGAAGTTCCTCGGCCTCATCCCATACGGCCGGGTAGGCCCGACCAAGCCCGCTCCCGGAGTCTACCAGCCGGCCGCGGCGGATCAGCCTTCCCCGCCCGCGGCGCCGCCGGCGGCCCCGGTCCAGAAATGAAATCTCCCTATGTGAACGAGCTGGAGCCGAACCATCTCGTCACCACCAGCTTCCTGGTTCACTCCAAAGAGGTCCGCCAGAAGAAGACGGGCGAGTTGTATCTTTCGCTGCAGCTCGGCGACCGCACCGGCGAGCTCGACGCCAAAATGTGGGACAACGTGGCCGAGGCGATGGACGCGTTCGAGCGCGACGATTTCGTCAAGGTCAAGGGCCTGGTCCAGATCTTCCACAACCGGCCCCAGTTGACGGTCCACAAAGTGCGGCGCATGGACGAAAGCGAAATCGACTTCGCCGACTACTTTCCGGCCTCGCGCCGCGACCCCGCCGAGATGTGGGAGGAGCTGCGCGCGAACGTCGCGGCCTGCTCGAATCCCCACTTGAAGGCGCTGCTGGAGGCGATGCTGGACGACGAAGACATCGCCGGGCGCTTCCGCCGCGCGCCCGCGGCGAAGCAAATCCACCACGCCTACCTGGGCGGGCTGATCGAACACGTGCTTTCGGTTTGCGCGCTGGCCCGCATGGCGGCCAGCCACTACCCGAACCTCGACGGCGACCTGCTGCTGGCCGGAGTGGTGCTGCACGATATCGGCAAGATCCACGAGCTGAACTACGAGCGCGGGTTTTCCTACTCGAGCGACGGGCAACTGCTCGGCCACATCTCGATCGCCGTGCGCATGGTGGCCGAGAAGCTGCGCGCCATCCCCGATTTTCCGCCGCAACTGCGGTCGCTGGTCGAGCACATGATCCTGAGCCACCACGGGCATCTCGAGTTCGGCTCGCCCAAGCTGCCTCTGTTCCCGGAGGCGCTGGCGCTGCACTACCTCGACGATCTGGACTCCAAGATGGAGTGCATGCGGGCGCTCATCGAAAACGACCGGCAACTGGAAGGCTGCTTTACGGCTTACAGCGGCCCGCTCGAGCGCAGCGCTTTGAAGAAGGACCGCTATCTGGCCGGAGAAGGCGGGCCGCCGGGCGCGCCCGCCGTTGAGAGAGCCGAGGAGCGCGGGGCGTCCGCCGCCCAGCCGGAGGCCGCCGGCGGTCCGCAGGCGGCGCCGGATCCCGATTCGCCATTCGCAGGCAAGCTGAAACAGGCGCTCCGGACCAAACAGGAAAACTGATGCCCAAAGCCGTTCGCGATGTCCCCCCGCCGCTGGAATTGCTGTGCTTGCGGGCCCTCTGGTCGCTTCGGGAAGGGAACGTCGGCGAAGTCCGGCAGGTGGTCGGCCAGTCGCGCCCGCTGGCTTACACGACCATCATGACGGTGCTCGAGCGCCTGGTGCGCAAGGGCAAGATCGCGCGCCGCAAAGCCGGCCGGGCGTTCCTCTATTCGCCCGTAGAGTCGCGCGACGCTCTCCGCCGCACGGCCATCCGCGAGTTGGTGGAAAGCTTCTTCGACGGATCGGAAGAGGAGCTGATCCGCTTTCTCCGGCAGAGGGAAGTTCACGAACCGGCCGCCGCCGCATCCGCGGGCCAAGGCGCGGAGAACGAACGCATCGATACGGTGCTGCTGTAAGGCCTGAGCCGGGCCAAGCTAACCAGGTTGATCGATCACTGCGCGGTCCCTCGCCAAGAATCTCTTAATCTCATATACTGATAGAGGGCTATCTGCTTATATGACTACCAATGCCGCCTCCCAGCCAGAAACCACCCGTCTGACCATCACCTGGTCCAAGGAAGCCGATTTTGCCCTGCGTTCTTTCCTGGGCGCCCAGGGCATGAGGAAGGGCGATATTTCGAAATTCATCGAGGAAGCTGTCCGCTGGCGTATCTTTAACCAGACCGTCCGCGAAGCCCGTGAGGCTTTCGCCGACGTTCCCCCGGACGATCTCCAGAAGACGATCGACGAGGCCGTCGAAGAGGTCCGCGCAAGACGCTACCGGGAGCGCGCCGAACGGTCCTGATGCGCGTCATCCTCGACACCAACATCCTGCTCTCCGCGCTTCTGTCTCCTCTGGGCGCCCCGGCCAAGCTTCTTCACGCCTGGGAGCGGAAGATGTTCACGCTCGTGGCCTCCGATGCGCTCATCGGGGAACTCCGCGATGTCGCCGGCCGGCCGTTCTTTCGGGCGAGACTTCGCGCCAGCGCGGCCGAACTGCTCGCGGCCGGCCTTCGGGACTTCTCTTTCTACTGTCGCGATCTGCCCTCCGGCCCGATCGCGCCGGACCCCAAGGACAATTACCTGCTCGCGATGGCTGAGGCCAGCCAGGCCGAGTTCCTCGTGACCGGCGACAAGGAACTCCTCTCCCTCCAACGTCACAAATCCACCCGGATCGTCACTCCCGCCGCCATGGTCGAAGTTCTGCAGGAGGCTGAGAGCGGCAAATAACGGAGGGCCACAACGGTGGGCGCCGCAAGCATCCTCTCCGCGGCTCCCGAGCTGCAGTGAGCGCAACCCGCCGCGTCGCCATCCGCGAACAACAGCCATGGACGGCGGCATGACAGGCCGAAGGCCCACTCCGCGGGTGCGAGTACGCGCCCGGAGCCGAGTGAACAGTATCAGGCTCACCCCGGCGGCCGGCGCCTGTGCCAGTCGGTGCGCGACTGGTACTCCTTCCCGATTGCCAGCAGCAGGTTTTCCGAAAATGCGGCGCCCACAATTTGCAGCGCCACCGGGAGGTTGCCCGCGAAGCCGCACGGCAGCGCCAGGGCGGGAAGACCAGCCAGGTTGCCGGCCGGAATCAGGCCGCCGAAACCCGGATCGCGCGGCGGCGTGGCGGCGCCCGCAGCGGGGGCCGCCGGCGCAGGTCCACTCAGAGGCTGTTCGATTGGCGTGGCCGGTCCGGTTCGCGCGGGCGCAACCAAGGCGTCCACGTCCGCAAACAACTTCGCAAACGCGCGTTGGATCAGCCGCCGGATGCGCATGGCCCGCAGATAGTCCCTGGCGGAGACCTCCAGGCTGGCCCTCAACCCGGCGATCTGGGCCTTGTCCGCCAACTCGTCCACCTTCCCGCTGGCGATGAGCGGCTCGAAGATCGAGCCTTGTTCGGCGGCCAGAATCGTCGAAAGCGTCTCGCCGTATGGGAAGTCCGGCAGCCTGGTTTCGACCAGTTGCGCGCCCGCCTGCCTCAACACGGCGAGCGCCGCGTCGAATGCGGGACGGGCGGCCGGTTCGGCGCGCGCGGAAAAGTCCACCGGAGCGTAGCCGACGCGCAGTCCCTTCACCGGCCGGGCGTATTGAGGGACGTAGTAGAAGCTCTTGCCCGCCGATCCCGGGTCCTTGGAGTCCCTGCCGGCGATGGCGTGCAGGATCAAGCCGCAATCCTCGGCGGTGCGCGCGAACGGCCCCAGCTTGTCGAGGGTCCAGGAGAGCGCCATCGCTCCGTAGCGGCTCACCAGACCGTAGGTGGGGCGCAAGGCGGTGACGCCGCAGTACGCCGCGGGGGTGAGGATCGATCCGGACGTCTCCGAGCCGATGGCGAACGGGACGAGCCCCGCCGCGACGGCCGCGGCCGGCCCGCTGGACGACCCGCCCGACCACCGCGCGCGGTCCCACGGGTTCAGCCCGGGGCCGGTCAGGGACGCCGAGGCGTACCGATACCCGCCGCCTCCCGCCAGCTCCACCATGGCGAGCTTGCCGGCGAGCACGGCGCCGGCGGCGGCCAGCTTCTCGATCACCGTAGCGGTGTAATCGAATACCTGCGCGGCATACGGCTTGGCGCCCCACGTGGTGGGCTTGCCGGCCAGGCTCAGCAGGTCCTTAGCCCCGTATGGAATGCCTTGCAGCGGGCCGCGCGCGCGGCCGCGCTCGAGATCCTGGCCGGCCGCCCTGGCCTGGCGTATGGCCGGCTCCCGCAAGGCCAGCGCCAGAGCGTTGTATCGCGGACCGAGCCGCTCCAGCCGCAAAGCGAAAGCGCGCGCCAGCTCCTCCGCGGAGATCTCCCTGGAGGCGATTCGCGCGTGCAATTCCGGAATCGCCGCGAAGAAAACGTCATCGCCGATGGCCGCCATGCGGACGCCCCTCTCAAGCCTCGAAGCGGAAGGCCGGCTCGGCGGCCATGGGGACTTCCCGCCGCGCCAGCGCATCGCTCGCGGCCTTCAGCCGGTCCCGCGCGGCTCTCAGATCTTCGTCCGCGGCCGCGGCGGACGGCGATTGCGGTTGCGCCATCGCCACCGCGGAAGCGGCGAGCGATGCGGCCAGCTTGCGTCGCGTGATCTTCATGGTCTTTGTTCCTCAGCGCTTCGGGCCGGGCATGCCCGGCCCCTGCGAGGTCTCCGGCCCGGCGATGGCGCGCTTCTGGTGGAAACCGCTCCCTTACGGTCGCGGCTCTGAACGGAGCCGCGAGCGCCGGCGAGCGGTTGTCCAATAGCACGCCATATTGCAGTCATGGCACTAGCACTTATGTTCCAGGGCTTCTTGCGCGGCTTTCAGCATGGCGGCGCGCGGAGCCGTCTGGCCGGTCCAGATTTCGAACTGGCGCACGGCCTGCTCGATGAACATGTCCAGCCCCGGAATCACAGCCTTGCCTTGTTCCCTGGCCCTGCGGAGCAGTTCCGTCTCGGCTGGATTGTACACCAAATCGAAGACCACGTCCGCGGGAATTTCTCCCTCGAAGAAGCAGCCGTTCACGTGCGGGAACATTCCCAGCGGCGTGGCGTGGACCACCGCGTCGAAATGGCGCGTATGAAGCTGCTCGCGCGGCAGCGCATCGGCGCCGCAGACTTTGGCCAGCGAGCGCACGCGGTCGCCATTGCGGCCCACCAGCGTGACCTTGGCGCCCGCGTCGCCCAGCGCAAAGGCCGCGCCGCGCGCCGCGCCGCCATTCCCGGCCACCAGGACCGACGCGTTCCGAAGGCTCAAATGGCGGGAAAGCGGGCCGGTAACGCCCGCCACGTCGGTGTTCGCGCCGCGCCATTTTCCGGCCTTGCGCCAGACCGTGTTGACCGCGCCGATGCGCCGCGCCAGAGGGTCCACCGCGTCCAGATAGCGAAGGACCTTCTGCTTGTGCGGAATGGTGACGCTGAATCCCGCCAGCGGGAGCCGTTCGGCGGTCGAGAAGAAATCGCGCAATTGCGGCGGCGACACCAGGAACGGCAGGTACACCGCGTCCGCCCGGCGCGATTGAAAGGCGCGGTTGTGGACCGCCGGCGAGATGGAGTGCCGGATGGGATCGGCGATGACGCCGTAGATCTTCGTCGCTTTCCGGAGCTTCTCGACGTGAAAGATACGCCGCAGGTGGCGCGCGCTGACCTGGCCGGCGGCGGTGCCCTCCGAGCACATCGGCGCGGCGTAGGTGTACACGCCGCCGTACACCGGCGAAAGCACGCGCGTGGGAAAACCCATCTCGCCCATGGCGAGCACCACGAGGCAATGCCGGGGAAGCGCCCTGGCGGCCGCGAGCACGCGCAGATTGTCGGAAGGCTTGCGCGCCGTCGTTACGACCTTGTAGGCGTCGGCCGGAACCCGGGTCACGCGGCTGAGCACCGTATCCATGGGAGGCGTGGATTCGTAATTGTGGTAGGAGACTACCACCTTGGCGCGCCGGTGGAACTGGCTCAGCCGCTCGGCCGCCGCCTCCGCGGTCTCGATTTCGATATCGACCGCCTGCGCCCCGGCCGCGACCGCTCCCTCCAGCAGGTCCAGTTGTTCCTCGATGCTGCCGTTGAACTTGCCGCGGTTCTGATGGCGCCGGCAGGTCGCCAGCACGATGCAACCCGGGAACTCCTTCTGAAAGCTCAGGATCGCCCCGGGGCCTTCGCTGGGGCGCTCCAGGTAATCCAGGCGGAATTCCAAAAACGTCTCGCCCGCCTCAGCTTCCCGACGGGCGTGGTCCAGCAGCGTTGCAACGTCCGGCAGACCCAACGCGACGCAAATGCGTGGGAACGGCCTGTTCTGGGGCATCTGAATACGGAAACCATCAGAATACCACAGGGGTCGCGGGGGGCTTTCGCCGAACCCGCGCGGAGCGTATGATATGTGGACGCGGGCATTACGCAATCGCGAAGCAACAGTAGCTCCCCGATGAAAGGCAATCGAACATGCTCAAAGATTTCAAAGCGTTTGTCATGAGAGGCAATGTGCTGGATCTCGCGGTTGCGGTGATTCTCGGCGCGGCCTTTGGAGCCATAGTGAATTCGCTGGTCAACGACATCGTGATGCCGCCGATCGGGAAGATTCTGGGCCACGTAGATTTCAAGGATCTGTTCATCAGCTTGAACGGTCAATCTTACGCGACCCTGGCGGCCGCCAAGACCGCGGCGGCTCCGGTAATAGCCTACGGGCAGTTTCTGAACACGGCAATCAATTTTCTGATCGTCGCGCTGGTCATATTCATCGCGGTGCGATCGGCGAGCAAGCTGCGGCGCGCGCCGGCCCCAGCCGCCCCGGCGACCAAGGACTGCGCCTTCTGTTTTACGCCCATTCCGATTCCGGCGACGCGTTGCCCTCACTGCACGTCCCAGTTGACGGCCTGACGGGAGCGATCGCACGAAAAGACACGACACTCATGTCACCTCTCAAACGAAGCACAGGGGATGCCGCTTGCCAATCCCGCCGCCGGATGGGGATAATCTATTCTGCGCCATGGCATCCGCAATACGCCAAGCCGAGCCGCCCGCCGCCAATGAGGGGATCCGCGATCTTCGCATCGGGCTTTTTGCCATCGGGCTCGACGCTTACTGGAGTCAGTTCGAAGGTCTCGAGCAACGGCTGACCGATGAGTGGAGCGCCCAAGGGCCCGCGCACCACTGCGCGGTCGGAGTGGGCCATATCGCGGGCAAGATCGAAAAACTGGGCGCGTTGCTGGGGATCGAGACCGTGCGAATCCGCTGAGATCGCCAAGGCGAATCAGCGCCTTCCTTCCAGGCATGCGAAAGAGAGGCTTCGATGAGAAAGACTCCGATTGCGGCGCTGATGTTTCTGTGCGCCGCTTCAGCCGCGCCCGTGGATTCCCTCGCGCGCCTCAAGACGCTGTTTCCAAAACCTCCCGCGGAGTTCAGCACGCTCCCGTTCTTCGTTTGGAACGGCGAGGTGACCGAAACGGTAATCGACCGCGAGCTGAAGGATTTCTCCGAACAGGGCATCCACGGCTTTATCGTCCACCCCAGGCCGGGCTTGATCACGCCGTACCTGTCCAGCCGGTGGTTCCAGTTGATACGCTACACCGTCGATCGCGCGAAGAAGTTCGGCATGGAGGTGTGGCTGTACGACGAGAACTCGTATCCGAGCGGCTTCGCCGGCGGCCATGTGCCGGCGGAAATGCCGGAATCCTACAACCAGGGCCAGGGGCTCGCGTTGCAGGAAAAAGGTCCCTGCAAGATCCTTCTTCAACGCGCCGGCGATCGCTTTGAAGACGTCACGGGGAAGACAGAACCTTCCGGCGCCGGTTTCTATTGCTTCGGCCTCACGCAGTATCCGGCGCGGTCCTGGAACGGCGGGTACTCGTACGTCGATCTCCTGCTTCCCGGAGTGACGCAGAAGTTCATCGGCGTTACGATGACCGGCTACGAGAAAACCCTCGGCCGGGACCTTGGGCGGACCGTTCCGGGAGTCTTTTCGGACGAGCCGAATATCAACCCTCCCGGCCGCGGCGACGTGAGATATACGCCGGACCTCTTCGTCCAGTTTCAGAAACGCTGGGGCTACGATCTCAAGACAAGTCTTCCATCCCTGGTGGAGGAGGTCGGCGACTGGCGGCGGGTCCGTCACAACTACTACTCCGTGCTCCTGGACTTGTTCATCGAACGGTGGTCGAAACCGTACCACGATTACGCCGAGAGCAAGCGCATCGCGTGGACGGGGCACTACTGGGAGCATGCGTGGCCCAATCCCGGGGAGGGGCCCGACAACATGGCGATGTACGCATGGCCTCAGATTCCCGGCATCGACATGCTGTTTAACGAGTTCAGCGAAGGCGTGAACGCGCAATTCGGGAACGTTCGGAGCGTGAAAGAACTCGCCAGCGCGGCGAACCAGATTGGACAGCGGCGGACGCTCAGCGAAACCTACGGCGGCTTCGGCTGGGACTTGCGGTTCGAGGATATGAAGAGGCTCGGCGACTGGGAGTACGCGTTGGGCGTCAACACCATGAACCAGCACCTCTCCTTCGGAACCATGACGGGCGTCCGCAAGTACGACTACCCGCAGTCGTTCAGCTATCACGAGCCGTGGTGGAAGCACTATGGCGTGCTGGGGGATTATTTCGCCCGTCTCTCTCTGGCGCTGTCTGCCGGCTACGAGGTGAACCGCATCCTCGTGCTGGAACCGACGACGTCGGCTTGGATGTACGCCGGCGCAAGGCCGAATGCCCGAATGATGCAAATCGGGACCGCGTTTCAGGAGTTCATCACCAAGCTGGCGCACGGCCAGGTGGAGTTCGACCTCGGCAGCGAGAACATCATCAAAGACCACGGCAAAGTGGAAGGCAAGCAGTTCGTCGTGGGCAAGCGCTCCTATGACCTTGTCATACTGCCGCCCGGCACGGAGAACCTCGACGCGCCCACCGCGCGTTTGATCGGGCAGTACATCCAGGCCGGCGGGGAGCTGACTTCTTACGCCGCCGGAGACCTGTTGGTGGATGGGGCGCCGGGCGGGCTGTCGCTGCCGCACTCCACGGAGGAGCCGGCGAACGCCGACATCACGCGGCGAGAAGGGTTTCTGTTTCACCAGCGCCGCCGGCTCGACGACGGCGAGTTGTGGTTCTTCGTGAACTCCAGCCTGGAGACCGCCGCCAGCGCGACGGTGAAGGCTCACGGCCAATCCATCGAGAAACTGGACCCGCTCACCGGCCGCGCGACGCCATATCCAGCCAAGGCGGCGGACGGCGCCCTGGAGTTCCAGGTAGCGCTTCCTCCGGCCGGCAGCCTGCTGGTGGTGGCCAAGAACGCGCCCGGTCCAACGCCGGCGACCCCGCCGGCCGCAACCGTCCAAGCGGTGAGCCCGCTCTCGTCGCTCACGGTTCGGCGCATCGCCCCGAATGCCCTCCGCATCGACTACTGCGATCTGACGTTGAATGCAACCACCTCGAAGGACGTCAACTTCTTCAAAGCGGCGGGCGACGTGTTCAAGGCCTACGGCTTCGCGGAAGGCGACCCCTGGAACACGGCGGTACAATTCAAAACCTCAATTCTCGACCGCAACAAGTTCGCGCCGGATTCCGGTTTCGAGGCGACCTTCTGGTTCGACGTGGCGGAGGGTGTGAACACCGCCTCCATTCGCGCGGTGGTGGAGCGGTCGCCGCTCTGGAAGGTCTCGGTGAACGGGAACCCGGTGGAAGCCGAGGCGGGGCAGTGGTGGCTGGACGTCGATTTCGGCGTGTACCAGATCGGGCGGAACGTGAAACCGGGGCGAAACAGTATTACGGTTGCGGCGCGGCCCATGTCCGTTCACAACGAGTTGGAGCCTGTGCATTTGATCGGCGATTTTGGAGTCGCGGCACAGGACAAGGGCTTCAAGATCGTTCCGGCGTCCACGCTGCAACTGGGTTCCTGGAAGGACCAGAACCTGCCTTTTTACGCCGATTCCGTGTCGTACACGCAACGCTTTGCGCTGGAGCGCGGCGGGAAGTACAAGGTCGTACTCGGCAAGTGGGCGGGCACGGTGGCGGAGGTTCGCGTAAATGGGAAGCCGGCCGGAATCATCGGATGGCAGCCCTATGAATTACCCATTGATGGCCTGGTAACCGGCGGCGAGAATACCGTCGAAGTCTTGGTGACCGGGTCGCTTAAGAACCTGCTCGGTCCTCACCACGGCGGGAGCGCTTCGCCGGCCATGCTACGCAATGCGCCGGCCACGATGCCGCCCGGCGCCAAGTACGACCAGCTCCCCTACGGGTTGATGGAGGATTTCCAAGTCGTCCGGGTCAAGTGAGGCCGCGGCGCTCAGAGGTTCCCAAGCACCTGCGCCGCGTGGCCCTGCGCCTTGACTTTGGAATAGACCTTTTCGATCTTGCCGTCCGGTCCGATGACGAAGGTGCTGCGCTCGATGCCCATCGCCTTCCTGCCGTACATGTTCTTCTCTTTCCACACGCCGAACGCCTCGGCGGCGGCTTTCTCTTCATCGGCCAGCAGGGTGAACGGCAGATCGTATTTCTGTTTGAACTTCGCCTGGGCCGCGGGCTTGTCCGGAGAAATGCCCACCACCACCGCTCCCTTCTTCGCGAAGGCCTTAATGCCGTGACGAGAGGGGCGGGAGTTGGAACCGGCGATTCGTAGCAACGTTTCGAATTGGCGCAAAACAACGCCATAGGCTGCGATAAGCTGATAGACAGGAGTGGTCGCGATGAACTTGGAGATCTCCGAGGAAACGAAAATGGCCGGGCAGAGCTTAACCGACGTTGTCCAATCGCTCACGCCGCAGGAGCAAGATGCTGTGCTAGGGTGCGGTGGTCGCCCAATCGGCGGTGGTCCAGTAATCGCTGGCGGCGCCCGGTAGCCGAAATCGACCACCTTCCGCGAATGGTTCAGTGCCGATTTTG
The DNA here is from genome assembly GCA_903882645.1 of uncultured Acidobacteriia bacterium. Taxonomy (GTDB): domain Bacteria; phylum Acidobacteriota; class Terriglobia; order Bryobacterales; family Bryobacteraceae; genus BOG-224. Next base: position 28,552 of record CAIRXZ010000093.1, read on the forward strand.
CGTCGGGGACCTGGTCCTGTGAGCCTCGCAGCCGGCGGGGTCGCATGCGAGCGGCTAACTAAGTTCGCGCCAGTCTTGCTCATTCAACTCTACTTTGTGTTTCTTCGCAGCGGATTTGATGCGCTTCCAGGCGGCGTCGCGCTCAGAGTCGGTCACCCCTTGCACCTGCTTGAAGCGGGCGATTGCGTTGCGCACGTGAGCGGCGTCATGGATGGGTTCTTTACGTTCCTTGGGGAAAGCGAAGTTTTCATCGGCGATATGATCGCGGCCAGCCTCAGTGATCTTGGACATGCTCCTTGCTACGCAATCCAATTGCCAATTCACCCGCGTCATCGCCCGGACGCGCCTACACCGCCGACGAGAAGGCGCGCATGCTCGCGGAGGCGGCAAAACTGCGGAGCAAGAACATGTACCCCGCCCTGGTGGTGGTCCAGTAACCGCATGCCGCAGACACCGGCTGTTCCGCTACGGCGTCCGCTCAAGCTGCTCGACTAGAAACTCCGACGCATGGAGTGTCCCTGATCCAGCGGGCGCCGCCCCATTCACTTCCCCATACCTCCCAATGTCCATCCCAGCCGAACTCGACCAGCATTTCGGACTCGGTGCGAGTATCGCAATTTGGGATCGATGGAGGTCTTTGCAGCTCTTCGCACTTCGCGACGAACGCGTTCTTGAGCATCGCTTCTGCCCGGAACCAGTCTTCCTGACCCGATCCAACGGGGCAGCCGTTTTCTAGCCATAATTGATACGCAACGGCGGCGATTTCGCTTTCGGTCGAGCTAATGGACGCGGCGGTTCTCACAAATTCCCTTACCCGCCGAGCAGAGGGCCTTGCTTCCTGCCTGCTACCAGCAACACAATGCCGCCAACGAGCGCCAATGCACCTGCAATCGGAGGCAGCAGTACCGTATGTGTCTGGTCGCGAGTAGCATGAATCGGTCCGATGTCAACGACCTTTTCCCTGGTCGTATACGTAAAACCTCCCCACGCAAGACCGACCAGTCCAAGTACAATCAGGATCACCCCGACTATCCTAATCACGGCGCCTCCTTCGGTAGCGGCAGTGACGGAGCAATCTGACCAGTGTCCTCAAGTCAAGCGAGCTACGTCACTGCGCAGAGAACCGGTTCATCTACTTCTCGAGTACCTCTTCAATCTGGCCGACTTTCTTTTGGACTTTGCCGGCGAGTTTTTCGCTTTGGCCCTTGGTTTCCAGGTTGGGGTCGTTTGTGAGCTGTCCGGCTTTCTGTTTAACGTCGCCTTTCAGTTCATGACATTTGCCTTCGATCTGATCTTTCGTGCTCGTTTTCATTTCGTCTCTCCTCTTCTCTTTCGAGAACTTTTCACTAAAGCTGTTTCCGGTATTCACCCCTTCGTGGATCGAGATCGCCCTTCTGGCGCAACCAGCATCCGTATTGGGGTCTCGGGCCAGGTCAACTTGCCACCCAGCGCTACCCGCGCCAACGAGAATATCCCCACCCCCCACCACCGAGCAGAAACAACACCAGAAGAACAATCACTAGGGTCGTCATGTCATACCTCTTCCGGGTCCAGTGCCTTGCAGATTGGGGGCCAAAGCCGAATGTATGCGAAAACAAGGTAGAAACCTTGGGCTCCCGCAAGTTGTGGGGTGCAGGTTTTGCCTGTTCATCAGGCAAGAAGTGCTGAAGGTCACCCGCCCCGTTACGACGTTGAGAACCGCGTCGACGAAGTTGCGCAAGAACGCGAAAGTTGTTGAACGGTGGCACGATAACCGCCACACCCTCGTCACGGAACTCGCCGAGTCTGGCGCCGGAGACGAGGTGAGCATGAGCATCGCCGGGCACGTCTCTCGCGCCATGCTCTCCCGGTACTCCCACGTGCGGATGGAGGCTAAACGTCGCGCCCTGGACGAGATCGCCGCGCGCCAAAAGGCGGCCGACGAGAAGCGCCAGGAGGAAGCCGAGCGGCGGCAGCAGGCCGCGGTGGCCTCTCAAGCCACAGTCGTACAGTAGTCGTCAGCGCATCGTCGTCGCTTTACGGCCGCCGGATGATTTCGCGGTAGCGCTCCAGCCTGATCGTTATTTCCCGGCGTGGCAATCGGCAGCGTGGATGGCCAGCGAGGACTTCCAGTCCATCGTGTAGAAGGCGGATGCCTGGAATTCCCGCTTCTTCCATAAGGTCCAGAAGCCACAATACGCCGTGGCATTCGACGTTTTCGCCGTCGGCGAGTTCCCGCAACTGGCTGTCACCTGTCAGTAGAAGCCACTCCCGCTGCTTGGCAAGCGCAAGCGCAAAACTGTCCGCCAGTGAGAGGGCCTGTCGTTCCGAGCGGTAACGAAGGGCCTGCTTGACGCCTTCGCTCGATATCTCCTCAACGCGCAGGCCCAGTCCGACCAGGCGCTCTCCCCATTCGCCTTTCAGCTCGCGGTGGTAAAGAACATCGGGCACGGCAAATTCGTGGGGCAGGGCAAAGATCGTCTCCAGGAAGCCGCAGCGCTCCAGATCGATGAGCACGGAAGTGTCGGAGACGAGGATCATTCCACCGTGCCTGCTATAGGTTCCTCCATGCGGCGGTTGAGTTCGCGTAGCGTGATGTTGAGCAACTCCGCGCCCTTTGGTTCTGAGATCGCTCCTTCCGCTAGGGCGCGGTAGCACAGGCGGTCGAACCGTCCGGGCTTTTCTTCAAGTAAATGTTCCGGTTCGTAGTTCGGTGCGGTCCGATAGCCCAGGCGCGAGAAGTCGCGAAAGAGCCTCTCCGAAAGAGAGGCCGGGAATATGCCGAGATCGCGGCAGCGGTACGTGATGGCCTGGATGCTGACGCCAAACAACTTCTTGAGAGCGAACAACTCGCTCCAGCCGATGGAGTTGCGATGCGTGCCGACATTAAACCACAGCGCTTCCGCCGGCATGAGTAGAGCCCCGGCGAAACGGTGGGCGGCTTTCTCGGCGAATTTCTCGTCACCCTCGATATCCATAACCATGTGGCCGAGCTCATGCGCCAGACTGAAGCGCTGCCGCTCGCCATGGACACCCTTGCGGATAACGATGACACGCACCGGCTCGCCGCGCGAGCGGCGGACCTGGGCTGCGAGGCCGTCGATATTCTCTGCCGAGTCAAGGACCAGAACCTTGATGCCACGTTCTTCCAGCAACTCGATCAGGTTTGGGATTGGATCGATTCCCAGATTCCAGTGCTCGCGGAGCGAGGCTGCAGCCCGGTCGACGTCGCCCAGTTCGCGCACGGGATATGGAGATCCTCTGGGCTTGTCCCATTCGGCGCTGGGCAGAGTGAGGATTTCTTCCACCATCAGATAGCGTTCGATAAGGTGAAGCGCCTGCGCCTCAACCTGGGCCTGTTGCTTCTTGCTCGTGATCTGTTTCTTGCGGAACTCGACGCCTTCCAGGACCATACTCTGGTCGCCGGCGAGGTAGTCGAGGGACACGCCGAGGCCATCGCTCAGGGCAATAAGCACGCTGGAGCTTGGCACGTCTTCGTTGCGCTCGTACTTGCCGATCGCCTGAGCGGTGACCCGGTCTCCAATTCTGGCTTGCAGATCCCGCAAGGAGAGACCGGCAGCGGACCTTGCGAGCTTAAGCCGTTGACCGATCATGAGTTGTTCTCCTTTCCTTCAGTTTACAATTATAGTATCATATACTTATTTTGTAAACCGTTAATTTGTGCTGGATCGAAATGACGCCGGTTCTAGACTCTGTAATCGGCTCGGCGGCTCCTCATTGGATGTCTCTGAGGTCCCCCAGCACCTGCGCCGCGTGGCCCTGCGCTTTCACTTTGGAGTAGACCTTCTCGATCCTGCCGTCCGGTCCAATGACGAAGGTGCTGCGCTCGATGCCCATCACCTTCTTGCCGTACATGTTCTTCTGGCTCTATAGCAGAATCTATGGGTAGGATTGGTGGCTCTTGGGGGAATTCGTGGCTGAATCGGTGGGAGTGAACCCTCCTGCACCCGACGGGGGGCGCACCCTCTGAGAAC
>CAIRXZ010000094.1 GCA_903882645.1 uncultured Acidobacteriia bacterium
ATCTTCGCCAACATCCTGCTGGCCGACGAAATCAACCGCACGCCGCCGAAGACGCAAAGCGCCCTGCTCGAAGCGATGCAGGAGCTTGCCTGCACGGTGCGCGGCAACAACTACAAGCTGGCGCCGCCGTTCTTCGTGCTGGCCACGCAGAACCCCATCGAGCTCGAAGGCACTTATCCGCTGCCCGAAGCGCAGCTCGACCGCTTCCTGTTCAACACCGTGCTGGACTATCTCACGGCCGACGAGGAGATGCAGGTGATCGACCTGACCACCACCACGCACGTGGCGGAGGCGAGCCCCGTGACGAACGCGGAAGAAATCCTGGGGTTCCAGCAGTTGGTACGCATGGTTCCCATCGGCGAAAGCGTGGCGCGGCACGCGGTGGAGATGGTGCGGGTGACGCGCAGCAGCGATGAAAGCTCCCCGGATTTCGTGAGGAAGTACGTGAACTACGGCGCCAGCGTGCGCGCCGCGCAGTTCCTGGTGCTGGCCGCCAAGGCCAGGGCGCTGATGCACGGCCGGTACCACGTGACATACGACGACATCCGCTCGCTGTATATCCCGATCCTGCGCCACCGCATTTTGCTGAACTTCCACGCCGAATCCGACCGTTTGAAGCAGGACGATATTTTGAAGCGGGTCCTGGAGTGGAAGGCTTCGCCGCGGGAGTAGTTATTACCGCCGAGGCGCGGAGACGCGGAGTTTCTAGAGTCGAACGAGGAACACAGTGGCCGCGGTTTTCAAGGCAAGACCAGAGAGCGCAGAGGGAGCGGAGGATCGTGTTGCCCCGGAGCCGCGGCGGTTGGATCGACTTACAGAACAGATCATTGGCGCCGCTATCGAAGTACATCGGCAGTTGGGACCCGGCTTGATGGAATCGGCCTATGAGGAGTGTCTTTGCTATGAGTTGAGTCAGCTTGCCTTGCCGTTTCGACGGCAAGTTCAACTGCCGATTTCGTACAAAGGGATCAAGCTCGATTGTGGGTACAAGATGGATCTGGTGGTGGACGATTCAGTGGTCCTCGAGCTCAAAACCGTTGACCGCTTGCTCCCGGTCCATACCGCGCAGTTGCTCACGTATCTGAGACTCTCCGGCAAGACCGTTGGCTTGTTGCTGAATTTCAACGAACCCGTCTTACGCAAGGGCATAAAACGTCTGGTACACCATTACGCCGAGTCCGGGGAAGAGGCACGCACCTCCGCTCCCTCCGCGCGCGAACCTCGGGAAGAAACAAAAGCTGGAACCGTAGACGAACATAGAGAAACTCGGCGTCTCGGCGTCTCGGCGGTGAAATAACCATGCTCCAACGATTCCTCGATCCCGACACGCTGGCTTCCATCTCGGGGCTCGATCTTGTGGCCAAGACGGTTGTCGATGGGTTTGTGGCTGGGCTGCACCGGTCCCCGGATTTCGGGTTCTCCCAGGAATTCGCGGAGTATCGCGCGTATTCGCCGGGGGACGATCTTCGGCACGTGGATTGGAATGTCTTCGCCCGCACCGAGCGCTGCTATCTCAAGCGCTACCGCGGCGAAACGAACTCGCAACTGCTGGTGCTGCTCGACACTTCGGCCTCCATGGCGTACGGATCGCAGGAGGTCCACAAGCTCGACTACGCGCGATTCGTGGCGGCGTCGCTATGCTACCTGGCCAACGTGCAGCGCGACGCGGCGGGGTTGATCGTCTTCGACGAGGACGTCGCCAATTATGTCGCGCCTTCCACCCGCCAGGGGCAACTGTTCCGGCTGTTGCACGCCATCGAGAAGGCGGAGCCTGGAACGCGCACGAATTTCGTCAAGCCGTTCATTCACTTTCAGAATTACCTGCATCGGCGCGGGATCGTGGTGGTGCTCTCGGACTTCTACGAAAAGCCGGAGGTCATTGTCCGCACTGTTGAGCCGCTGCGCCACCGCGGCAACGAGGTGATCCTGTTTCAGGTGCTGGACCCGCAGGAGATCGCGCCGAAGTTCCGCGATCCGGTGCTGCTGGTGGACATGGAGAACGCGGCCTCCTCGCTGGAGGTTTCCCCGGAGTACGCCCGCCACGAATACCGGAACCGGATCGCTTCGCACATTCAGGCCCTGAGGGACCAGACCAAAGCGGCGGGGATGGACTACTTCCTGATGGACACCTCGCGGCCGCTCGATGAAGGGCTGCGCGAGTACCTTGCGATCCGGCAGGGGAGGATGTAGATGGGCTTTTTCGCGCCATGGTTTCTGGCCGGCGTGGCGGCGGTGGGGCTGCCCATCTGGCTGCACCTGCTCAAGAAGCACCGCTCGACGCCGCAGCCGTTCAGCTCGCTGATGTTTTTCGAGCAGCACATTCAAAGCTCCATCAAGCACAAGAGGCTGCGCTACCTGCTGCTGTTCGCGCTGCGCACGGCGCTGGTGGCCTTGCTGGCGCTCGCCTTCGCCAAGCCGTATATTCACCGGCGGGCGCTGCCCGCGAACCGCGCCGGCGAGGTGACCGTGATCGCGGTGGACAATTCGCTGAGCATGCGGGCGGACGGCCGTTTGGAAAGCGCCAAGCGGATGGCGAAATCGGCGATCGGGGGTTTGAGGCCCGGGCAGCGCGCCCAGGTGATGGCGTTCGGCGCGCGCATGCAGGCCATGAGCGAGCTAACCGACGACCACGCCTCCCTCGGCGCCGCGGTGGACGCCATTGAGCCTTCCGACGCGCGCACCTCTTTCGCGGAGCTGACGCGCGCCGCGCGTTCCATCGCGCGATCGTTGCGCCTGCCGGTGTCCATTCAGCTCTTTTCCGACATGCAGCGGTCGGGCATGCCGTCCAACTTCAGCGATCTGCGGCTGAACGAGGACGTCCGCCTGGAGCCGCACCCGGTCGACAAGCAGGTCCCCAATTTCACGGTGGAGAACGTGGTGGCGCCCCGGCGCGTGTACGACGGCAAGAAGCAGCGCGTGCTCGCCACCATCGCCGGCTTTGGGACGAAGAAAGCGGACCGGACGGTTTCTCTGGTCCTGAACGGCCGCGTGGTCGAGACCAAGGTGGCGACGGTCCCGGAAAACGGGCGCGCCACGGCGGAGTTCCTTTCGCTCGACGTCCCCCACGGACAGAACAGAGGCGAAGTGCGGATCGACCCGGCGGATGCGCTGCCCCAGGACGATCGTTTCTATTTCACGGTGGAACGCGTCGAGCCGCGCCACGCGCTTTTCGTTCACGAGGCGGATAACTCGCGCGGCCTCCTGTACTTTACCTCGGCGCTGGAGTCTTCGGGACACTCGGCCTTTATCATCGATTCGGCGTCTCCCGAGCAGGTAGCCAATGTTTCGCCGGCGCGGTACGCATTCGTGGTTCTCTCCGACGTGGGCGCGCCGCCGGGCGCGTTTGAGAACGAGCTGCGGAGCTACGCGCAGGCCGGTGGATCGGTATTGATCGCGCTTGGCCGGAACTCGGCGGCGATTCCGCGCGTGCCGGTTGCCGGCGACCGGATCGAGGAGGCGCGCTACTCCGGCCGGGAAGGCGAACGGTTCCAGACGGCCTCCTGGCTGGACTCGTCGCACCCCGCGATTCTGGCCAACAACCGGTGGGAAGGCGTGAAATTCTACCAGTCGATCCGCGTGACGCCGGGCGACGCGCGCGTGGTTGCGCGGCTCTCCGACGAGACGCCGCTGCTGATCGAGCGCCAGGCGGGCCAGGGGCGCATCCTGATCTTCGCTTCCACCTTCGACAACGTGGCGAACGATTTTCCGCTGCACGCCTCGTTCGTCCCGTTCGTGGAGCAGGTCGCGCGTTATCTCGGGCGGCTGGATAGCGGACCGGCGGCCGTGCTGGTGGGATCGTTCGGGGAGTTGCGCGACTCGAAGGCGAAGGGGGCCTCGGTCGAAGTGATCGATCCCACGGGCGCCCGCGTCCTGTCGCTCGAAGAGGGGGCCAGCGCCGAAAACATTCAGTTCACGGAGGCCGGTTTCTATGAGATTCATCGGCCCACGGGGCCTGAGACCGTGGCCGTGAATGCGGACCGCCACGAGTCGGACCTGGCCGCGGCGACCCAGGAGGATCTCGCATTGTGGGAAAATACCGCTCAAGGGACTTCCGCAGCGGGGGGATCCACCGAAACCGGGCAGAGAGACCTGTCGTTGTGGTGGTACATCATGATTGCGGCGCTGACGCTGGCGATAGCCGAGTCGTTGTTGGGGAACAAACACCTGTCGGTAGATAAAGAGGCGGCATGAAACCTTTGGATCGCTTGTCCGAGTATCTGGGCGCGCTGGAGCGAAGGCTTCGGTGGCTGGCGTTCACGCGCGGCGCGGCTCTTGCCGCGGGGGCCGCTTTGGGTCTGACTGTCCTGGCGGTGCTGGTGGTCAATCACTACGCCTTTTCCAGTGTGAGCGTGGCCGGGGCGCGGGTGTTCCTGTTTCTCGGGCTGGCGTTCGCCTTGGCGGCGGGGCTGATTCTTCCGCTGATCCGCCTGAACCGCCGGCGCGCGGCGCGCGCGGCCGAGCGCAAGTATCCGCAGTTCGAGGAGCGCCTCCTCACGTTCAGCGAGCGCCTCCGGCAAGATCCGGCCGATCCGTTCCTGCCGCTGCTGGCGGACGATACGCTGAACATCGCACAGGACGCCGAGCCCAAGGGAGTGGCCAGGACCGGCTGGATTTTCAGCCTCTCTTCGGCCGCGGTTTTCGCAATCGGAGCGCTGCTGTGGCTGGGCGCTTCCGGCCCGGGCTTCCTGGGCTATGGAACGGCGTTGCTCTGGGGTGGTCTGCCCAAGGCCGGGATGAAGCCGTATTACGACATCGCCGTCGATCCGGGCAACCACACGCTGCGCAAGCGCGCCGACCAGCTTGTCCATGCGCGCTTGAAGGGCTTCACGGCTCCGGCGGTGCGCTTCTTCGGGAAGTACGCCAGCTCTTCAAAGTGGGAGCAGGCGGAGATGGGCGGCGAGCCGGGCGGCGCCGATTACCAGTTTGTGATCGCGGGCATTCCGGAATCCATGGAGTACTACGTCGAAGCCGGGGGTATACGGTCGAAGACTTACAGGCTGAACGTCGTGGACCTCCCCGCCGTAAAGCGCATCAAGGTCACCTACCATTACCCCGAGTGGACCGGATTGAAGGACATGGTCGAGAACCCCGGCGGCGACCTGCGGGCGGTAGAGGGAACCACGGCCGAAGTGGCGATCGAGACGGACAAGCCGCTGGCCAACGGCGCGCTGCTGCTGGACGACGGTTCGAAATTGCCGTTGCGGGGCGGTCCCGGCGGCGCGTTGACCGCCAGCGTGCCGATCCAGCGCGACGGCATGTATCACGTCGCGGCGGCCGAGAGCGGCGAGGACGTGCGGCTCACCGAGGATTACTTCATCGAAGCCGAAAAGGACAACCCCGCGGAGGTCAAAATCACGCGGCCGGGACGCGACTTTCGCGCGTCGCCCATCGAGGAGGTAACCATAGCGGTGGACGCCAAGGACGGCTTCGGCCTGCGCGACGTCGACCTGCACTACTCTTTCAACGGCGACGCGGAGAAGACGGTTCCGCTGCTCCAGACCAAGGGTGCCAAGACGGCCTCGGGCAGCGCCACGATCGCGCTCGAAGACCTGAAGGCGCAGCCCGGCGACCTGGTGAGTCTGTATGCCACCGCGAAGGGCGCGCGGACCACGGCCAACACCGACATGTTCTTCATCCAGGCGGAGCCCTTCGAACGAAACTATTCGCAATCGCAGCAGGAAGGCGGCAGTGGCGGGGACGGAGACGACCAGCAAGGCGGCGGCGATCAGCAGATCTCGCAGCGCCAGAAGGAGATCATTACCGCCACGTGGAACCAGCTCAAGCCATCGGCGTCCGGCAGGAAAGACACGTCCGGGAACGCGGCCTTTCTGGCGCAGGTCCAATCCAAGCTGCGCGATCAGGCCAAGTCGCTCGCCGAGCGCATGCAGGCCCGCCAGCTTGAATCGGCCGGCGATTCGTTTAAGACGTTCGTCGATGCGATGAATGACGCCGCCGCGGCCATGGGGCCGGCGGCCGACAAGCTGAAGACCGCCAGTTGGCGGGACGCGCTCGCTCCGGAACAGAAGGCCCTGCAGTTCCTGCTGCGCGCCGAATCGACCAGGCGCGACATTGAGGTGGCGTTCGGGCAGCGCGGCGGCGGAGGCGGCGGAGGCGGCGGCGGAAACGGCGCCACGCGCGACCTCCAGGGGCTCTTCGACCTGGAACTCGATACCGAGAAGAACCAGTACGAGAACACCCGGCAGGCGCAATCCGCCGACCAGCGCCAACAGGCCATTGACGATGCGTTGCAGAAGCTTGAAGAGCTTGCCAGGAGGCAACAGGAACTGGCCGAGCAGCAGCGCCAGCAGGGCCAGCAGACTTCACAGCAGCGCTGGCAGCAGGAAATGCTGCGGCGCGAAGCGGAACAGCTTCGCCAGCAGATGCAGCAGTTGACGCGCAACGATAGCGGCCAGTTGAGCCGCAACCAGCAGGGGCAGCAGGGTCAACAGGGCCAACAGGGGCAGCAGGGGCAGCAGGGTCAGCAAGGCCAGCAGGGGCAACAGGGCCAACGCGGGCAGCAGGGCCAGATGGGGCAGCAGGGGCGGCAGGGACAGATGGGCCAGATGGGCGGCGGCATGGGCCAGCAACAATTGGAGCAGACCCTCGAGCGGTTGCAACAAGCTCAAGAGGGCATGCGCCAGGCGGCATCGGCCCAGTCCGGTTCGCAGGCCGAGGCGGGCGCGCAACGCGCTGCCGCCAGCCTTCAGGACGCCCAGCGCATGCTCTCCGGCATACGGGGCGCGCAGGCGGGTAGCCAGGTGGAAAGCCTGGTCAACCAGGCCGATAATCTGGTGCGCCGTCAGCGGCAGTTCGAGCAGGATCTGCGCCGCGCTCTGGCCGGACAGGAGAAAGGCGAGTACCTCCAGCGCCCGGTGGCCGAGCAGCTTGCCGATCAGAAGGTGAGTGAAGCGCAGGAGCTCAAGCAGCTCGAGCAGGGCATGCAGAACGCCGTACGGGATCTGAGAAGCAGCCAGCCACAGGCCTCGACCAAAATGCGCGAGGCTCTGGCCGAGGAACAGCAGGCGGAAATGGCCCGCGACATGGAGCGCAACGCGCAGTACATTCGCAGCGGGAACGCCGCCTATGCAGCCTTGTCGGAGCTCAATATGACCGAGGGACTCGGCGACCTGCGCGACAGTCTGCGCGCCGTCCAGCAAGCCATGGGACCGGGCGGCCAGGGGCAACCCGGCCAGGACGGAAAGGCGATGGAACAGAGCCTGGCGCAGCTTGAGCAACTGCGGCAGCAGATGCAGCAGTTGCAGGCGGCCAGAGGCGCAACCCCGGGGCAGGGCCAGAATGGGCAGCAGCAGCTTCAGCGCGGCCAGCCGGGGCAACAAGGGCAGCAAGGGCAGGGGCAGCAGGGGCAGAGCCAGCAGGGGCAGGGCCAACAGGGCCAAGGCCAGCAGGGCGGCGGGCAGCCGGGCCAAGGGGGCCAGCAGAGCGGCCAATATGGCGCGCGGCAGAACGGCGGCCCGAATGGCGGACCTGGCGGCGCTTATTGGGGCGGGCCGGGGCCGATTGGGCCGAATTTCGTGGGCACATACCGGGGCGCGCTCGAAACGCTGCGCAACCTTCAGCAGCAATTCCGGGATGACCCGAACGCCCCCATCACGCGCGATGTGGGAACGTTAATCCGCGACATGACGCGCCTCGACCCCAACACCTACGTAAATGACCCGCTGCTATCCGAGCGCATCAACGCAGCCGTGCTCACGGGCATCGAGCAGGTGGAGATGGAGCTTCGCCGCAAAGTAGACGAGGCCGACGGCAGCGTTCGGAGCCAGGGCGGCGAGGCCGTGCCGCAGGGCTACGCCGAAGCCGTGGCGGAGTATTTCCGCAAGCTCAGCAAATCGAAGTAGCCGGGGCTTTCGCCTCAGAAGGGCGTCCGCCATCGAAGGCCGGGGAACCGCGCATAATCGCGGTCCAGGGTGATCCACTCGCAGCCGTACTCGATCGCCACGGCGGCGAACCAGGCGTCCTGGACCAGTCCGCCGGATGCGTTTGCGCGCTGGCAGAGACCGCGGAATATCCCCCAGTGACGGTCTCCCGGCTGAATCACCTGGCAATGCGGCTGGTCGAGCAAAATCTGGGCGTAGGCCAGGACGGTTCCCAGCGGCTCCGGCGGCTTGAAGATCCGGGCGTGGGTCGTGATCCTGACGACGGCTGCGAGCGCCTGGGGCGACATGCCGTAGGCGGTGTCGGAGCGCACCACCGACTGAAGCCAAGCCCGGCACTTCTCGTGATTCGGAGCATCTTGCCGAAATGCCCCAATGAGCACGTTGACGTCCGGAAGGATCACTTGATTCCGTCCAGGATGTCCCAAAGGGCGGCGCTGTTGTTCAAATCCACGCCGGGCAGCGGCCCCTCGCCGCCCTTGGAGACGGGGAGGATGGCCTCGCGCCGCGCGCGCGCGTGCTTCGCTTGGGCCAACTCCAGGCGAAGGCCCTTTTCGATCAGGGAAGTCAAAGTCTCACCCCGCCGCCCGGCCTCCCGCTTGGCCTTCGTCAGGAGGGCGTCGTCTAAACGCACCGTCGTCCTCGTCATATGTCTAGACATACCACATTCGGCGTCCGCGGGCGTCATGCCGGCACGCGGCGAGCGCGGGACATGAAAATGGCGGGATTGCGGATTCCGACGGATCTTCCGGCAGACGTAGGGTGCAGTTTTGGCGTTAATGATCCGGGGTGAAACAACTTATGCGCAGATGTGGGAAGGGAAGCTTCTGCCTACATCGGAGCAGAAGCCATGGATCTGCCGCTGTGGCGAGAGGCGTTTGGCGCCGTTGGTCTTGACTCTTCGCACAGCATGCATCGGGGTGGCAGCACTGGACCAGGACCGGGCCGAGGCGACCTGGTCACGAGCGGGGAGTTGCCGTCTTCTCCTCTTCGCGCAGCGCGGCGATCCGGTTCTGAAGCGTCCGCAGGCTAATCCCCAACATCTCGGCGGCCTGTTTGCGATTGCCGCGCACGTGATCCAGGGTGAGTTTGATGTAGGCCTCTTCGAGCTTCATAAGTGGCTGGCCGGGCCGCAGCACGATCGGTCCATCGTGGCCTGGCGACTGTTGGGCGCTCCGGCCAAGTCCCGCACCGAAGGCAGGGGAGGGCAGGTCCGCCAGCCGAATCAAACCAGCGCCTGTGACGATGGCGGCTCGCTCCAAGACATTACGCAGCTCCCGCACATTACCGGGCCAATCGTACCGATGAAGAAGATCCAGCACTTCGGCATCGAGTCCTGTAACGCGCGTGCCATGCTTCTTGTTCAGATTCTGTAGCAGGACATCGGCAATCGGCGGGATATCTTCTTTATGTTCACGCAGCGGCGGAATTACGATCTGGAATACGCTCAACCGATAGTACAGTTCTTCGCGCAAATGCGTCCCGGTGGTTTGGCTTGTGGCGGCGAGCACCCGGACATCGACCGGAATCTCGCACTTGCCGCCAAGTCTTCGCACCCGCAAGTCCTCAAGAACGCGAAGGAGCTTCGGCTGCGTGGATGGCGGCATCTCGCCGATCTCGTCGAGAAACAAAGTGCCTCCGTGAGCCTGTTCAAAGCATCCGGCGGAACGCTCCATGGCTCCGGTAAACGCGCCCTTCTCGTGGCCGAATAGCTCGCTTTCAATCAGAGCCTCGGGTAAGGCGGCTGCATTGATCGCGACGAAAGGCCCATCGCCGCGGGGACTGCACTTATGGATCTCGCGCGCCACCAACTCCTTCCCAGTGCCGCTCTCTCCACAGATCAATACGGGCGCCGAAGTGGGCGCCACCTGCCTGATCAGCGAGAAGATCCGCTGCATCGCCGGGGAAGTTCCAACCAGGTCCCCGAGTACGCCGCGAAGGCTCAGGTCGCGCTGGAGCTCGTCGGTCTTCTGCAGACTTCGTTTGTAGCGAATCGCGCGTTCCAGAAGAGCTTTGAAGGCGCGCGGTTCCACCGGCTTCTCCAGGAACCAGAATGCCTTGAGGTCATGAACGGCAGAGAGTGCTTTCTCCATGCTGCCGAACCCGGTGAGCACGATCGCCGGAGTGAGGTCGCCGCGTTCCTTCAGGCGCAGGAGCAACTCAAAACCGTCCATGCGCGGCATGACCAAGTCCGCAACGATAACGTCGGCGTTGAAGGCAGCAAGCCGTTCCAGGGCTTCCTGCCCGTCGGCGGCGACCTGCGTCTCAAAGTCGCCATCGGAAAGAATGGCAGCCAGGGCGGAGCGCTGACGCTCGTCGTCGTCGACGATGAGAATCCGGCCCGAAACCGCGGGCAGTCGGGGCATCGGCTCCTATTTTAGCAAGCGGGGCTCAGCTATCCAAACCGCAGCCGGCATCGTGCTGAACGAACCTGAGGACATCGAAGCGCTTCAGCGCCCGATCCGGAAAGATGCCGTTCACCGCATCCCGCTCATTAATGCCTTCGTTTTCCCGCTGTTCGATGTGCAGACTCAATGGTCGGCCTTCCGGGGCGAGAGTAGAGCCAACGCTGGTTTTCGGCGAAGTATCTTCTGCCTGAGATCCGGCCAGAACTCGGATGCCAGGTTGCTGGCAAAGCCGACCCCGAGTGTGAGAGATCCCTCGGCGAATCCGAGGACCCCCGTGTTGAGCCGCCACGGATACCATTGGTTCGAAAGATAGGCGGATCCGTAAGCGCTGCCGAGGCGCCAAATGGACACCGTCTCCGTTCCCCGATCCGTGCGCGTGAGAATTGTGCCGCGAAACGCATGTCCCGCGCGGCGCCAGAACCCGCCGCCGCCGGAACGGAAATAGCGGGGATCCTCGTGCAGGGTTGAATCCAAACCAAAAGCGAGGGCATTTTCAATTCCAGAGCAGGCGGCGGTCGACGCGAAGCGCTTTCCGTAGCCGGACCCGCCCTGTCCCCATTCCGTTGGGGTATCGGCTTCCTGAAGGATCCCTGCGTACGCCGCGTCCCCGATGATCGCCAGTGGGCCGGCGGACTGCTTGATGTGGAAGTCGAGTTTGTCGATCACTCCCAGCGCCATGTACGGCTGAGCGAGTCCCGTTACGGGAATCGCAAGGACTATGCCGATGACGAGTATCGGACGCATGGATTGAGATCCTTCCTTTGCGCAATTGGGATGCCAGTCAAATTGCACCGACTCAGTGCATAAACCGATAACTGGTTACCCGCCCCCACAGTCCAACCGCCCGCAGAACCCAAATCACGACCGCAACCACAACCACTACGTTCAGAATCGTCTTGATGCTGGAGGCCATGGGGATGTACGTATTGATCAGCCACAACGCGACGCCGACCACGATCAGCGCGAGGACGATGTATATCAAAGGCATGTTCTCAATTCTCCTGAAACACTCAGTAGCAATCCGCTCCCCAGTCGCGGGCAGCGTGCGTTTTGATTTGCGGGAAAGACCAGGGGCCGCAACCACTTCCGACCGGCGCGCTTCAGCGCCTGAGCTAGTTGAAAATCCTGCGTCCCTGAATCAGGCGGATTACCAGCACTACCAAACCAACGACCAACAGGATGTGAATCAGCCCGCCGGCGGTGTACGAGGTGACCATTCCCAATGCCCACAAAACCAGCAGAATTACGCAGATTGTCCAAAGCATCGTTTTGCTCCTTCGCAGCGCATGCTTGCAAGCGCGGGTCCAAAGCGGCAAGTTGAGTCTACATCGGGACTGCGGGCACCGGCGAACTGCCGGACCGAGAGTCCCCCCAGCGCAAGATGCAGGATCTGCACTTAGGTGCGGAATCTGCCGCTGGTCAAGCATTCGGCAATGGCGAGCTTTCTGCCCGAACTCCAGGTTGGGGGCGTGTTTTCCCGATTTTCCCGGCGGTCCAAATGGCGGGTGAGATCGTGTGCCAGGTGAATACGCCGGGCATCTTTCCCCCGGACAATCACCGCCATGCTTTTCGGATGTCCAGGAGCTTGGCACGATTCGTGCAGGCAATCCTGAGGTCGCCGAAAACCCCAGTGGGGTAACCGGGACGACGGAAGAGGTCAGAATGAAAGTGATCGCAGCGGCAACTTGTGGTCTTGCTCTTGGGCTGTTGTGCCTGAGCCTGGCTCCGATGGTTTCGGCAGCCGATAAACCGGCGGCGCTACAGCAACAGGACATCAAAAACGTTCAACAGAGTCTGAGCGACAAGGGGTTCTATCACGGGCGCGTCGATGGCGTAATCGGCTCCCAGACGCGAGCGGGCATTCGCGAATATCAGAAATCGGAGAGCTTGCCGGTCACCGGACGCCTCGATAAAGAGACGGCCGGCAAACTGGGAGTGGCCCCGGAATCGGTGGGCGGCAGTTTCAAACAGGCGGGGCAAGACGTTGGTAAGGGTGGCAAGGACATGGGCCACGAGATGAAGAATGGCAGGCCTTTGGCGGCCGGCAAAGAGTTCGGCCAGGAAGTGGGGCACGCGGGCAAGAAGGTTGGACAGGGCGTCAAGAAGGCTGTTTCTACCGACAGCGAGAAGAAGAATCCCTAACCAGTCGATATCGGAGGTCTGGGACCGGGAACGGCCAACTCCGAAGATTCCAACCGGCATGATCGGGGCGTGTGCGAGATCGCCAATGGAACGGATGCGATTTGGGCAAATGCCCAAATCGCCGCGGGGCGCTGCCAGTTTTCCGGGCGTTTCTTGGAGACCCTTCGCTATCTCAGGTCCCTATCGCTACGGTTCCGAACAGCGCTCCGATGCCCGCGGTCGCCGACATGGCTAAGGCTCCCCAAAACGCGACGCGCATTGCGCCCAGCGTCACGCGCGCGCCCCCGGCGCGCGCGGCCAACCCTCCAAGAACCGCCAGGAACAACAGTGAGGTCCCTGCGACAAGGGGAATTAGAAACGCCTCAGGGGCTATGGCTGCGACCGCGAGGGGCATGACCGCTCCAACGGCGAAACTGCCGGCCGACGCCGACGCAGCCTGAATCGGGCGCGCCCTGAGAGACGCGGAGATGCCGAGTTCATCGCGGGCGTGCGCGCCTAAGGCGTCATGGGCCATCAGTTGCCCGGCAACCTGCTTGGCGAGCGCGGGATCGAGCCCGCGCTCGACGTAGATCGCCATCAGTTCTCTGCGCTCGCCCTCTTCGTCTGTCTTCAGTTCCGCGCGTTCCAGCTCGAGGTCGGCCTGTTCCGTGTCCGCCTGTGAGTGCACAGACACGTATTCGCCGGCCGCCATCGACATCGCCCCGGCGACCAGGCCGGCGACGCCCGCGATCACGACGTTGTTGTGAGTCGCGTGCGCGGCCGCGACTCCGAGCACCAGACTCGCCGTCGAGAGGATTCCGTCGTCCGCGCCCATTACCGCCGCGCGCAGCCAGCCGACGCGTCCGGTGCGGTGTCGTTCCCTTTGGAGCACGATCCGCGCCACTGCTGCATTTGACGCCATACTATTCTCCCTACTCGAACATGGAGGCGCCCCGCCGTTAGCCGTGGAGAGTCAACCTCCCAGGTATTCGACGTGAGCGTACGTGCCCAACCGCGGGTTATAGGCGAGATACCAGCCGATATGGTCGGAGTCCTCGTAGATCACGATCCGATCGCCAGCCCAGTTCCAGCCCGTGACAATGTAGTAATCGTCCGGGGCAATGTCCCAGTAGAAGTTGTTAAACCAGAACCGTTCTCGATTTCCGCCCCCAAGCACGAAGACATGTTGCGGTCCGAAGCCACCGGTGAAGCGCCCGTGGACCCAGGGCTGAGTGAGTTGGTAATGCGGATCGTTGGCGCCGCTGTCATGTCCGACCCATTGATCGTTCTTAGCGTGAACGTGCAGTTTCACCAGGCTGAAGCCGCTCCCCCGACTGTGCGACCGCCGTCCGGTCAGCTACAGCGCGACAGTGACCGCAAGCCCGACGCCCGGATGCCTGCGGTTGTAAAGGTAGTACCCGTCGTCATAACCGATGTAAACGTCATCGGTAGCGTACCAGTTCTCCGCCCAGGATTCCGGCCAGGGATCCAGGAGCATGAACGAAAAGCCTCCGTACGAGAAGCGCGGATATCCCATGTACATCGTGGGGCGGCTGCGCATCCGAAACCAGTGTTGGTTCCCGAAAGAGAGGCTGAAGGTGGCCTGCGGAATGAAGTAACCGCCATAGCCTCCACGCTGAGCCCAAGTGCGGTGGTCGGTTTCCCAGTGTTGAGAACGACCCTGCTGCCATGTACTGTGTTCCTGCCAGCCGCCCTTCTGTACCCATCCCCGCTTCTGTTGCCACGCGGCGGCCTGTTGCCGCGTACGTTGCGGTTGCCGCTGTTGCAGAGCCGGCTGGGAACGTTGCGCCTGCTGCTGTTGGGGCTGTGGCCGCGGAGTCTCTTGGGCCCGCCGTTGCTGCGGTTGCTTCTGCTGTTGCTGTCCGCGTTGAGCCTGCTGCTGTTGCGGCCGCTGCGGCTGAGGCTGCTGAGCCCGCTGCTGCCGTGGCTGTTGAGCGGGCTGTGCGCGCTGCGGTTGCGGTTGCTTCTGCTGTTGCTGTCCGCGTTGCGCCTGCTGCTGCGGTTGCTTCTGCTGAGGCTGTTGAGCCCGCTGCTGCTGCGGTTGCTTCTGCTGAGGCTGTTGAGCCCGCTGCTGCTGCGGTTGCTTCTGCTGTTGCTGTTGGTGTTGCGCCTGCTGCTGCGGTTGCTTCTGCTGAGGCTGCTGAGCCCGCTGCTGCTGCGGTTGTTGAGCGGGTTGTGCGCGCTGCGGTTGCGCCTGCTTACCCTGCTGCTGTTCAGGCTTGCCCTGTTTTTCGTTTTGCTGGTCGTGCTGCGCGTACGCAGGGACAATCATCCCGAAAAACAGAAACAGGGCAGCGGTACTGGTAGCTCGAACGACTTGCATAGTAATCGTGCTCCTTCTAAGACCGCTATCGGGTATGCACGCCGATGACCAGTCCGCCTCAACTGTTCTCCACCGCCTCCGCCGGCCCCCTCGGCTTGGTCTTGTACACCGCGATCGTGGCTTGGCATCCTATCTCTTGGTTTCGTGGGCAATCGTCCCTTGCGCAGGCGTTTCGCCGCGGGGGGCCGTGACGGCCGCCGGAGCCCTCTCCGTCGGCTTATCCGTCGTCCCATAGTCGGCGGCCGCCTCCGAGGCGCAGGAGATATCCCGGGCGCCGGTGTCTTTTAGAGTCGTTTTCGCCCGGTCACACCACTCCTGGCTGTCGCAGTGAACGGATAGGAGAATGCCGCCACGCCTGATTCGGCCCGCGTACCGCTTGGCGACGTACTCGGGCAGACGCAGGCCGGCCAGCAGTCCCGCGATCCAACCCAGCGCCGCGCCGGCGCCGGCGCCAGCCAAAGCAGCCAGCACGGGTCCAGCCGCGACGAGCGCCGCTAGAGAGTTTATCGTGACAGTCTGGATGCAAACGAACCAGGCTAACGCAGCGCCAACCATGGCGCCCGCCGCCGTTCCCGTCGCCGCGCCCTCCAAAGCCTTGGTGCGTTTCTCAAGCGCGAAATCCTTTGAGCCTTGGTTTTCAGATGCAAGGACCGAGACGTCCGTCGCCCGATACCCCGCTTTATGCAGGACGTCGATGGCATCCGAAACGGTTGTTCGATCCGGATAGATTCCAATGACCGATGTATTCTTTGTCATTTCGTGTTCCTTCTTTTGGAAGTGTCGTGTTTGGCGTCTGTGCACGATTTGGGCCAAGCGCCGCAGGCCACTGCGCTGCGGAAATGCCGGTTAGGCGGCATGCGCAGGTGCAAAAGCTGCCTTTGGGGATGCACATTTTGTCGAGCTGACGGGCCGGATGAGACGGTTTGCGCCAGCCTGGCTTCCATAAGCCTTTTGAATTCAAACGGGGGTAAACGTGCCACAGGCGGGACCGAAAGGAAAGTGACTAATGTTGCTGATACTTTTGCTCATCGTACTGTTGCTCGCGCTGGCGCCTGCCTGGCCGTACAGCAGACGCTGGGGCTACTACCCCAGCGGAACGCTGGGAACGGTGTTGGTGGTGGTGATCGTGCTGGTGTTGATGGGACATTTGCGCCTGTAAACTGGCCCCACAACCCATTCTGGAACAACTCATTAGTAGGAGACAAACATGAATTGGGACCAAATCGAAGGCAAGTGGAAACAGCTCACCGGCTCTGCGCGCGAGCGCTGGGGAAAACTCACAGACGATGACTGGGAAACTATCGCCGGCAAGAAGGACCAGTTGGTCGGACGACTTCAGGAGCGTTACGGAATGGCGAAAGCGGAAGCCGAAAAGCAGGCCGACGAATGGTCGCGCGCGCTGAAGCAATCCGAGCGCGAACGCCATGCCGCCACGCGCCTTTAGAAACCACGCCCGGCGCGAATCGCGGGTCTTTGGCGCAGTTTGATGCACACGGGGCCAATGTGGCCCTCACACGGCCGGCACGAGCGCCGAACCTGCGGGCGGCGGTATCGGGCGTGCTGGGAACAACCTTCACCGGCCGCGCCGCGTGTGATGGTGTTGCCGGTCGATGGTTCCCTTGCCCGGGTATCGCCTCCCAGCCACGCTCGTAGAGGCGGTCCGCGCCGCCGGCCGGCCGTGGGGTGGGCCAGTTTGGCAAGCCGCGCGGCGCCTGCTGGACGCGTGGCCGTCGAATTGCTACGCATTGGTCGAATTGGCGAACTAACCCTTCCAAACCTGCCCTCTGCCGCAACCGGAAGGCGGAAGACATGTGGGCTGGCAGCAACAACGTGCTGCCGGGAGCCACTTGACTTTCCCCTGTCTGTTGCCGCAGAGGGCTTTTTTTGAAGCTCAGGTCAGAGGGACCGGATCGGCTGTTGAGAGCAGAAGCGGGTCGTGCTCGCGAGCACCTAAGGGTGTTACCGCCGAGATGTATCGCGGTCCGTCCCGACTGGCTGGATGTGGCCACGCAATTGCAATGATGCACAGCGCGGACTCCAGGTTTGCAGACCTGCCGCCTTGTCACCAGGAGGTGCACTATGCTCAACAGACTTACAAGGAACACGATCTTTGCAACGTTGATTCTCTCTTCAGCGGCGCTTTCGCCGCTCGTGCTGGCCGGAGATTCCGAACCTGTGGATCCCAAGATTGCCAAGAACATCATAATCACAGGCTGCCTTCACGCCGGGCAGCGCCCTGGTCAGTTCGTTCTGGTAGGCGTCACCGAAAGGATGCTTGCCGGGAAGGTAGTTCCGGCTCCCTATTCAATCTACATGCTGAATTCAACCAAAGATATGAAACCGCTCGTGGGCGAGTTGGTGGATGTAAGCGGAGTGGTGATCAGCCGGGACAAGAAGCAGGGCACAATCAAGATCGACGTGGGCGGAGACGAAGGGGGCACTACGGATGTCACAGTTGCGGCGGGCTCGCGGAGCGTTACGACGAAAGGATTCGCCGGGACGCCGGCCGCGGAATCCGTTGTCGAACTGAACCGGCCGGTCTATCGGGTGGACGTAGATAGCATAAAGCTAGTCCGTGTTGCGAACGGCGGTCCTGCCTGTCGGTAACTTAAGACGTCACAAGCCCCAGATGCGGTTTCGAACCGGGGACGGAGGCGCTCTTGCCTGAACTGGCGCGCCAGACCCGGCGATTCGGGCGATAGTCGAAGCTCCCGACGAAGAGCAGCGGCTAAGCTTGAGAATCAGCCACTACCTGACGAGAAGGGCCGGAGGCGTGGCCCGGAATGATGGAGCGGAATCTGTCCCGCCGCGTGGAACGGCTCGAATCGCGTTCCGCCACACGAGCTTCAGCAATTCGCAATAGTGTCTTCCGCCGCTCGGGCGCGCAAGTATGAAGGGCACTGCGCCGCCAAGCCGGCCGTCCAGGCCCGATTCCTCCCCATATTCGTACAACATGCGGTGGTTGCCAGCGCCGGTGGATACAACTCCTCTCCGCTTCCCAGGCTGCGTAGCGGTATTCGTAGCAATTCCTGCATTCTGTGCGGCAATAACTGCATGGGCCGACAACCGGGCCGGAGAAGCGCCTGGCCGGGATCGTCGGCTTTGGCGGTGCGCCGCGTGTTCCTCAAGGTGCGGCAAGCACAACCCCGGAACGATGCGGCAGCCGGATTCCCCGCACTGTAATGCGCCGATGGACCTCGGAGTGCTTCTTGTTCACCAGGTGCGACCGGCCAGCCGAAGTCTTGCAGGCATGGTGCCCGGCAGAGCAAAGAGCCGGCCGCACAGATTTCCGCAGTAAAAGGAGAAGAAGCAGATGAGTGTTTTGAGAACGGCAACAACAGCGGTTTTTTGTTTTGCGTTAATGGGCGCGGTATTCTCGCCGGGCGCAAAAGCAGACGAATGGAACAGGCAAACCGTGGTAACGTTTAGCGCGCCGGTGGAGATTCCGGGAGTCCACCTGACAGGGTGGGGGGTGTTGCCGGCGGGCACCTATGTTTTCAAGATTCTGGACTCGCAGTCCGAGCGCCACATCGTCCAGATCTTTGACAAGGACCAAGCGAGCATCCTCGCCACGATCATCGCCATCCCGAATTATCGCCTCAAGGCGACCGACAAAACTGTGATCACGTTCAGGGAGCGGCCGGCTGGTCAGCCGGAGGCGCTCCGCGCATGGTTCTATCCGGGCAAGAAGTGGGGCGAGGAATTCGTGTATTCGAAAGCGAGAGCGGTACAACTGGCCAAAGAGACCAACACGCCCGTCCTCTTCACCCCGGCCGAGATTCCCGTGGAAGTCGCGAATCCGATCAAGTCGGCAGACGAGCCGGTTGTAGCGGCGCTGAAGCATGCGCCCGTGATGGCGATTAAACCCACTGGAGAAGAGGTGGAACTCGCCCAGGCGGTCACCCCGCCGCCAGCGCAGGAACTGGTAGCGGACAAGAGCGACGCGACGCTAGTAGCGGCGAACACGCTGCCGAACGCGCTGCCGTCGACCGCGAGTTGGTTGCCGCTGATCGCGCTGCTCGGTTTCCTGGCTCTGGGCGGAGCCTGGACCCTCCGACTGGCGCAAAGGCGCGTTCGGTAAGGGGCTTGCTCCACCACGCGCGGCGCGCCCCTTTTTCCGACGCGCCTGCGGCGGGGGAGATCCGGCTAACTCGTAAGAACAGAGATCGGAAAGAAAGCAGCCATGCGGAGGAGGCTATCGCGGACGGGAGGGCGTGGCGCGGCGAAAGCGATCGCTCTCCCGATCCTTCTCCTAATCGTCCTGGCGGGCTACGCCGGACGTCAGGCGGAGCCTGCAACACAAGATTTGGACTCGGAATCTTTCCGAATCTCGGTGGACGTTGCCCTGGTGGTGTTGCACGCCACGGTGACCGACCGGCAAGGCGGCTTTATCTCCGACCTGGGCGAGCGGGATTTCGAGGTTTATGAGAACGGCGTCCCGCAACGCATCCGGCTCTTCAGAAACGAGGATGTTCCGGTCACTGTGGGACTGGTTGTCGACCACAGCACAACGATGCGGCCGAAACTTGCGGAGGTTACCGCCGCGGCCCGGACCTTCGTGCGGTCGAGCAATCCGGAAGACGAGGTTTTCGTCGTCAACTTCAACGAGACGGTGTCGCTGGGCCTGCCCGGCGCGATCCGATTCACCAACAGCGCCGCAGCGCTCGAAGACGCGATTGCGAAGGCGCCTGCCGGAGGCGAGACGGCTCTTTACGATGCCATCGCCAAGGCGTTGGAGGAATTGCGGGCAGGCGGCCGGGACAAGAAAGTCCTGATCGTCGTCAGCGATGGCGGTGACAACGCGAGCGCGCGCAGCTTGGCCCAAGTCATGAAACTGGCCGGGCAATCCAGCGCCGTCATCTATACCGTGGGCGTATTTGACGCAGAAGATCCGGACCAGAACCCGGATGTGCTCAAACGCCTGGCGCTGGCGACGGGCGGCGAAGCCTTTTTTCCCGGCCAGTTCAGCGAAGTGGCGCCCGTCTGCGAGCGCATCGCCCGAGACATCCGCCATCAATACACGATCGGATATGTTCCAATCAATCTGACTCGGGACGGCTCTTATCGCGCCATTCGGGTACTTGCGCGGGCGAAGGGCCACAACAGACTGTCCGTGCGCACGCGCACCGGCTACATAGCCGGCGGCGAACCAGGGCTTGACAAGAAGGGCGCCAGATGAGGCTTATAGTCAGGAAAGAGCCGCTCAGGCGGATTCTGAAGTGGGCCCAGCGCGCGCTCTTTGCCTGCGCCGTCCTGCTTCTGGGCTATTGCGGATTCGCTCTGGCGGACGCCTGGGTTTTCCAGAGGCGCGAGAGCAGAGATCTCGACCGCCAACTGCGCGCTCAACGCGCGGCGAGCGAGGCCATACCTCAACCGGAGTCCGCCACTCCCCCGAGGGGCGCGCCTGCCGTCGCGCCGGGCGGTCTGATCGGCCGCATTGAGATCCCGCGTCTTCTCCTTTCCGCGGTCGTCGTCGAAGGGGTCGACAAAACCGCCGTGCGGCGCGCGGTCGGACATATTCCCGGCACGGCGCTGCCGGGGCAGCCCGGCAACGTAGGCCTCGCCGGGCACCGGGACACGTTCTTTCGGCCGCTGAAGGACTTGAGGATCAACGACGAGGTTCAAGTCTCGACGCCGAATGGCAGTTTCAAGTATGAAGTCGAGTCGCTAAAGGTGGTGGAGCCCGACAATGTGGGAGTACTCGCTTCGTCAGGTGAGAACGTGCTGACGATGGTGACCTGTTACCCTTTCTACTACGTCGGGCCGGCGCCCAAGCGGTTCATCGTAAGGGCAAGACAGGTGGTAAGATAATGAGCACTCTACATAGTTCCGGAATAGACGTTCGAGACGGGGGCGGCGATGGGTCGCCGGCGCCCGGAATGAGCTTGAAACGCGCTTCGGTTGTATCCCCAGCTCGAATCCTTGTAATCGAAGACAACCGCTCCGACGTCTTCCTTCTCGATCGGGCGTTGCATAAGCAAGATCTCCGGTTTGAGCTGGTTCACCTGCTGAGCGGCGGCGAAGCCCTCGCTTTCATCCGCCGGCAGGGCGCCTATGCGGACGCGGCAATTCCGAACCTGATTCTGGTGGACCTGAACCTGTCCAAGTATACCGGAGAAGACATTTTGCGCGAGATCCGGAGCGCCCGCCATCTCGGCGGCGTTCCGGTATGCGTGTGGAGCTCTTCGCGGTCCCGGCGAGACGAGGCCCTGCTCAAGGACCTCGGCGTCTCCCAATTCATCACCAAGCCCTCCGGTCTGGATCAGTTCATGGAGATCGGCAAGATTATCAAGGATCTGCTCGCAGGCGCCAAGAGCGGCTGATGCCGGCTGGATTCCCGCCTTGCCGTCTGGCGAGATCGAGATGGCGTTACAATTCAGTCAGTTGGCTGGCCACCAACCGTAGGGACCAACCGCCGGCGCAGATGCGGGTGCGAGAGTGGCGCTTCGCGTGCTCTATTCGTCGCGCTCCTGTACCAATGATGATGCTCGTTCGTCCCGGCGAGAAAGGTAATGGTGGCGTGTGGCAATAAAGGCTGGCAGCGGCCGGCGAGGCGAGACCGCACGTTCCGCGCGTGCGGCTGACCCGCCCCGCCCGAAGCGACGAACCACATCGAATTGGAAGCCCTCCGCGGCAGTCGTAAAGCCCGTTTCCGCGGCGGCTGCCGTGCGGCCGGCCGCCAGAGACCGCGCCGAGGGCAGTTCCCTCCCCATTGTTGTTGGAATAGGAGCCTCCGCCGGCGGACTGGAGGCATTCACGGAGCTGCTCAGCCATTTGCCGAACGATACCGGCATGGCATTCGTGCTGATTCAGCACCTCGATCCGAGTCACGAAAGCCATCTGACGGAGCTGCTTTCCAAGGCAAGCAAGATGCCTGTCTCCGAAGTGAAGGGCGAGACTCGCGCCGAGGCCAATCATGTTTACGTGATTCCGCCACGATGCAACCTGGACATTTCCGATGGAGTCCTGCACACTCCGCCCCGCCCGGACAGCGGCCGCAACATGCCGCTCGACTTCTTTCTCCGAGCTTTGGCGGCAGACCGGGGCAGCAATGCCATCGGCGTCGTCCTGTCGGGAACCGCGTCGGACGGGACGCTGGGTCTCAAGGCGATCCAGGCCGCGGGCGGTATCACCTTCGCTCAGGAAACTCAAACCGCAAAGTATGACGGCATGCCACGAAGCGCCATCGCCGCCGGCGCGGCGGATTATGTGCTGCCGCCTACCGGAATCGCGCGGCAACTGGCGGCCGTCGCGCGCGATTCTCGGGTCCCGATAGCGCCGCGGGAGGCGATCGAGCCGCCGGAAGGCGCCGAACTGGCCGAGATACTCCGGCTCGTGCGAAGCGTCACCGGAGTGGACTTCACCTACTACAAGCACAGTACCCTCGCGCGACGCATCAAGCGCCGCATGGCCCTGCGCGGGTTCGAGAAGCTGGAAGACTACAGCCGGGAACTCGAGCGGAACCGCGAAGAAGCGGCCGCGCTGTGCGAGAACTGTCTTATCACCGTCACTGCATTTTTCCGGGAGCCAGAGGTCTTCGAGGAACTAAAGAGGAAGGTGTTCCCCGCTCTGGTTGAGAATAGAGGGCCCGAGGATCCGATCCGGATCTGGGCGCCCGGGTGCGCCACCGGCGAGGAGGCCTATTCGATCGCCATCTGCTTGATGGAGTTCCTGGAAGACGCGAAAGTCAGCGTACCGTTCGAGGTTTTCGCCACCGACATCAGCGAAGCAGCCATTGAAAAGGCCCGCGCCGGCATATACAAGGACCCTGCGCTGGCCCACGTCTCGCCGCAGCGATTGGCGCGGTTTTTCACCAGAACGGAGCGCGGGTATCAGATCGCGAAGTCCATCCGCGACGTGTGCGTTTTTGCCAGGCACAACGTGGCGCAGGACCCGCCTTTCTCCAAGCTGGACCTCGTCAGTTGCTGTAACGTGCTGATCTACCTTGGAGCCGTACTGCAACGCAAGGTGTTGTCGATCCTGCAATACGCCCTCAAGCCAACGGGCTTCCTGGTGCTCGGTCCATCGGAGAGCATCGGCACGCTTTCCGAGTCGTTTCATCAGGTGGACAAGACTCACAAGATCTACTGCATGCGGCCGGCCGAGAACACGCCGGCGCCTCGCCCAAGCGCAGAACGTCGCGCCGAAGGCCGGGTGCATGTCCAGGACAAAATCGCCGAGGGCCGGGTGGGGCCGGAAGTTCTGCGGGAAGCCGACCGGTTGGTTCTTTCCGAACATGCTCCGCCAGGCGCCATCATCGACGATGGTATGAACATCGTTCACGTGCGGGGCCGCACGGCTCCGTATTTGGAGCTTTCGCCGGGCGAGCCGACCCGGAATCTTCTAAGAATGGCGCGTGAAGGCCTGATTGCGGCCCTGGATAAGGCGATCCGCGCCGCCAGACGAACGAACCTCATTGCCAAGGAAGACGGCTTCCGGATCGAAGACGGCGGCCAGTTAAAAGAGGTCGCAGTCAAGGTGATCCCGTTCAGGGGCTCGTCCGCTTCCAAGGAACGCTATTTCCTGGTTCTGTTCGAGGACGCCGAGCCGAACGGCGGCCCGAGAGCGACGCGCAAGCCCGCGATACAGGATAACGGGGGCAGCGCCCGGCTGCGGCGCGAACTGGTAGCGACCAAGGAGTACCTGCGATCGATCGTCGAGGATAATGCAGCCACCCTGGAAGAGCTTAGAGCGGCGAACGAAGAGGCGCAGGCGGGCAACGAGGAACTGGAAACCGCGCAGGAAGAGCTGGAATCGGCCAACGAAGAGCTGAACACGCTCAACGAAGAACTGAAGATCAGCAACGTGGAGTTCAGCAAAGTCAACCGGGATCTGACCAATCTTCTCGAAAGCATCAGCATACCCCTTGTGATGGTTGGGCGCGATCTGCGCATTCGCCGCTTTACGCGCGCGATGGAACCGATGCTGAACCTGATCGCCTCCGACGTCGGACGGTCGATAACCGATCTTCAGCCTCAAATGGAGCTGCCCGATTTGCGGCGGCTGCTCTTGGACGCGATGGAAGGCCGTGATCGGAAACCGCGCGATGTCCGCGACTCGCACGGCCATTGGTATTCGCTGCGCATTCTCCCGTCCGTGGGACCGGATGGCAAAACCGACGGCGCCGTGCTGATGTTGATCGATGTCGATGCCGCCAAACGCGGCCTCGATTTCGCCGAAGCGATTGTAGAAACCGTGCGGGAGCCTCTGGTGATCTTGAACCAGAACCTGCAAGTCATGAAAGCGAACAAGGCGTTCTACCAGACGTTCCAGGCCGCGCGGGAGGAGACGGAAGGGCGTCTTATCTACGACCTCGGGAACGGACAATGGAACATGCCGAGGCTTCGCGAGTTGTTGGAGAACATTCTCCCCGCGCACACGACGTTTCGGGACTTCGAGGTGACGCACGAATTTGAGCGTGTCGGCCGGAAAGTGATGCTGCTCAACGCCAGCGAGATTTTCAACCCGAATGCGCAGGCGCGGACGATCCTTCTGGCGATCGAGGACGCAACAGACCGCAAGCAGGCGGAGGAAGCGCTCCGGACAACCAATGCCGAACTGCAGCATTTCGCCTATGCGCTCACGCACGACTTGCAGGAACCTCTACGGATGGTAGTGAACTTTACCGAGCTGTTGGGGCGGGAGTATGCGGGAAAGTTAGGCTCGGGAGCGGACCAATACATCTCCTATTCCGTGGATGGGGCCCTGAGGATAGAAGCCCTGCTAAAGGCCCTGCTTGCCTATTGGGAGGTTGCCGAGCGGGAGCAGAGCGGCTTCGCCTTGATCGATAGCGGCGCCGTCCTCGCCAAAGCGCTGCTGAACCTCCAGGCGGCCATCGCGGAGAGCGGCGCCATCGTAACCTCCGATCCGCTTCCGACGGTAGTTGCCGAAGAGGTCACGCTGATGCAGCTTTTCCAGAACCTCATTTCCAATTCGATCAAGTACAGAGGCGAGGAAACACCGAGGATCCATGTTTCGGCCGAGAGAAACGTGGAAGGTTGGCTGTTTGCGGTGCGGGACAACGGAATCGGCATCGATCCGCAAGACACCGAGCGGGTGTTCGGTATGTTCAAACGCTTGCATGGAAGCGAGATTCCCGGCACGGGCATCGGTCTTGCGATCTGCAAGAAAGTCGTAGAGCGGCAGGGTGGACGAATCTGGGTAGAATCGGAAAAGGGGAGGGGCGCCACGTTCAAGTTCACAATTCCCCCCGCGGGGGGCATAAATGAGACCTCGTGGATTGAAAATGGGCAGCTCTGACCAAAACCGCGCGCAAGACGAAATCGAGCGCTTGCGCAAGGCGCTCGACGCGGAAACTCGGCGACGTCTCGAGGTTGAGAGCCAACTGGACCGGGCGAGCGCGGAATTCGAAGAGTTCGTCTCCACGGCGGCCCACAACCTGCACGAGTCTCTCCGGGACGTGGCCTCATTCAGTCAACTGATGGCCGAGACGTATGCCGGCCGCCTCGATTCCGATGCCGGCGCATTTCTCGAACGCATCCAGGAGGGGGCGGCGCGAATGCAGTCGCTGCTCACTGACGTGGTGGACTACTGGGCCACGGGAACCGGCGGCGGGCGCCCTGCCCGGACGGACATGGAAGCGGCCCTTCGCCGAGCGCTTCTCTCGACGGACAAGCTGATAACGGAACGGGGCGCAATCGTTACCCATGACCCTTTGCCGGCGGTGGTGGGAGACTTCGAGATACTGACCAAGGTTTTGCGCCATCTGATTAGAAATGCCATCGAATACTGCGGCGCGCCTTCTCCCCGCGTTCACATTTCGGCCAGACGGGTGAATCCCGATTGGGTGTTTTCGGTGCAAGACAACGGTCCTGGTATAGATCCCGCGTTCCAGGAACGTGCTTTCGGGGCGTTTAAGCGCCTGCACGGGAAAGAGTACCCAGGGAACGGACTTGGACTCGCATTCTGCAAGAAGGCCATCGAATGGCATGGCGGCCGGATATGGGTGGAATCGACGCCTGGGGCGGGAGCGACATTCTATTTCAGTCTGCCTCCGGCCGATTAAAGACTGCCCGTTGCGGCGCAGGATCTCAGTCTGCCGCGCCGAGACTCATCTCGGCCCCCGCCGCCGCAAAAACCCGTCGGCTCGCGCGGGCGTCTGGAGAGCCTGTGAGCGGCTGGTAAGTGACGTTACTTCTTGGCAGGCTCCAATGACTTGACGGAGCCGGGTTTGAGCGTAAGCAGCTTATCGGCTTCTTTCTTCTTCTCCTCCGCGCCGGGTGACACGACTGCGGTCGAGATCTCCTTCGTCCCTATCCCATTCTCAATCGCGGACAATCTCAGGTAACCCGCGGCCGCGCGCAGGCGCACAGACTCCCTGTCGTCCTGCAACAGCGGCTCCAGTTCTTTCTTCAAAGCTGGGTCGTTTCGCAGGCTGATGGAATGCACCGCGGCGGCCCGAACCGCCGACCTCTTGTCGGTGAGCGCGTCCCTGAGCGCGTCGATGGTGGCGGGATCCTTGTCGGCGCCCAGCAGCAAGGCCGCCGATGCGCGTCCCGGGACTCCCGAGCTGGCGAGGATTCCCTGCATCGAAGCGGCGCCTTCGCCCACCCCGGGAAACGGAACAAACCCGATACCCTGCTCCGCGGCAAACAGGAGCGTAGTCCGCGGCGTGTGCATCATGCGCAAGGCCTGGCGTTTCTGTTTGGAGAAGAAACTCGATGAGGTCTTGCTTTCCTCTGCGAGAATCGCCAGCAGCGCATCCCTTCCGACAGGGTCATGGCGGGCCCACAGTGCTTTGGCCGCGGCGAAACTCACTTCAGGCACGGGGTCCTCCAAGGCCTTCTTTAGCGCCGCCGTGGCGCTCTCGCTTTTCACGTCCGCCAGGCTGGTCACCACGGCTTGCCGCACCAGGACATCTTTGTCCTGCAACATCCGCTCAAGCTGGTCGAACAACGGCCCGCTCCCGGACGCCAGACTCAACGCGGACACCGCCAGCGTCCGCGTCTCCGGGTTCTTGGCGTCCAGCGCATGCCGCAGTATTTCAGTACACTGCGCGTCGGTTGCCGCCAGACCGCGGGTCGCCAAAGCCGCCGTGATCGACACAGCTAAAATCCATCGCATGTCGTTGTCCTTTCCTCCGACTGACTATAACCGGCTTTCCCGGCGTGCTTCCCCAAAGGGATCCCTCACTCGGAGGAAGTCGCCTTTTGATTCTTGACCTGCAGTTCGTTCACCACCTGCTGAACGTTTGGAACGGAACCCGCGACCGTCGCGACCGCCCGGCGCTTCGATTGAGAGTCGACCTGGCCGGTCAGCGTAACGACGTGGTTCTTGACTGCGAACTCCACGCCTTCGCGCAGCTTGCTTTGGATAAGCGCGGCATCCAGGTTTTGCTCGATGCCCTTATCCAGATCCGAATTCATGGTCTTGGCATTGGCTTCATCGCCCAGCGGGACGACCGCAATCTGGTTCGACACGACTTCTCCGCCCGCGGCGGACCTTGCGATGGCCTCCGCTTGCGCTTTGTCGGCGTCACCCGCAACGTGTCCGCCGAGGGTCACAACGCCCTTGGCGCGGTCCTGACTGATAGAGACATCTTGCAGGCCAACCTGATCAAGCGCTTTGCGGATGTCGCCGGAGACGTCGGGTGATTTGACGGTATGTGAGCACCCTGCCAGGAGACCGGCGGCGACTATCGCCAGCAGCGCCGACCGAGTAGTGAAAGTCTTTGTGTTCAAGCTGTTTTACCTCGATTCCAGCGTCATTGGAGCACGTTTGGGGCCGCGACAAGATTACGCAAGGCGCAAGGATGCCAGGCTGGGAAAGTGCATCTGAGTGCAACATTTGCCGTCACGCCCGTACGGTTCTGCGCGTTCGACCGCCTTCCAAACGGTAACCCGCACAGCCCCCGTGTGGCGCGTTGTGCATTTGCATACGGCCATGCGCGTGCACTGTAAAAGGGCTCCGGTACTAGAAAAGGAGAGCGTATTATGATTTCCAAGCGATTGATTGGATTGATTTTTGTGGGGGCGTTGGCCTTCAGCGCCGCGGCGGCCGATGTTGTAATTCGCATCGCGCCACCCCGTTTTGTAGTCGAGAAACGGCCGCCGCCGCCCAGCCGTAACCATGTGTGGGTTGCCGGGTACCAGCGTTGGGATGGCAACGCTTACGTCTGGACCTCGGGACGGTGGGAACAGCCTCCACGGCCGCGCGCCCACTGGGTAGCGCATCACTATGTCCACCAAAGAGGCGGCTGGGTTTTGGTGGAAGGGCACTGGCAGTAGGTCCTTCTCACGACAAACTCCACATGCCGGTAGATGGCGCTGCCGGCATGCGTCCTCAGACTCAGGCCCCGTCGGCAACAATGATCAAATTCGTATTCTCGGCGCTGTTGCTCTGCCAAGCGCACGGCTATGCGCAATTACGACCGCAGCCACCATGCGGAGAGGACCCCGTTCCGTCCTATCCCGGTCTGGATAGCTCCCCCGCCGTGAAGTTCTGGAGCGAGTCCGAATTCGGCCGCGACTGGATGCCACCAGCGTGCACCGGTTGGGCCGCGCCGGGATTCTCTACGCTGATAACCACAGTCGCGCGAGTTCGTTACACCGCGGGAGTTGAGGGCTTGCTTCGCCGCATCGGGGCAATTTCAGAGCTCGCGGGTATGCGCTATTGGTCAACCACTCACCAGCAGTGGCAAACACTAATTGTGAGCGCACACGCTTTAACCGGCCCGCGGCCAGATCAACGCCGCCAGGATTTCACACCCGATGAGATGACGCCAGGCAAGGCGCTCTACCTGGAACAGGCTGACAATCTTTCCGGTACGGCTATTTACCGAATGCACATTGCGGAGGCTTCCGCGGACCGGCTCGTCTTCGATGTCGAGAATGTCAGCATCATGCGCTATATCTTCCTGACGCTCTTCGATCCGGGCGAGATGCAGTCGATCTACTTTCTGGATCGCGAATCGGACGAAGTCTGGCGGTACTACAGCATCGCGCGAACCGGACGGAACGCCAGCCGGCTGGCCACCGGACATGCGCCGTCCTCGATCAACCGGGCCGTCGCGTTCTATCGATCCCTGGCCGGAATTCCCACCGACCAGGAACCTCCGGCGGCGCGATGAAGGCGCCGGACGGCTTACTCATATCGGAGGGCTTCGATCGGATCCAGGTACGCCGCCTTTCGCGCCGGGTAGTAGCCAAAGAACACTCCCACCAGCGCCGAAAACACAAACGCCATCAGGATCGAAAGCGGGCTGACCTGGGTCGACCAGTGCGCGAAGTGCGAGATCAATGCCGAAGCCGCCAATCCAGCGACGATTCCGATCATCCCGCCTAATACCGAGAGCGTCACCGCCTCCACCAGGAACTGCGAGAGGATGTCGCGCGTCTTGGCGCCGACCGCCTGCCGCAGGCCGATCTCGCGCGTCCTTTCGGTGACCGATACGAGCATGATATTCATGATCCCGATGCCGCCTACAAGCAGGGACACGGACGCAATCGCGCCCAGCAGAATCGACATTACCTGCGCCGAGCTTTCCTGAGCCGCGAAAACTTCAGTCAGGTTGCGGACGGTGAAATCGTCGTCCTGACCCTCCAGGATCCTGTGCCGTTCGCGCAACAGCGCCTCCATCTCTTGCTGTGCCTGGTCCATCGCGGCCGGCCCGCTGGCTTGCACCATCAGAGTGCCGACGGCCTTGGCATTGGCCTGATTGGCGCCAAGCACTTTTTGCTTTGCCGTGGAGATGGGCAGCAGGATGATGTCGTCCTGGTCCTGGCCCGAAGGAGACTGCCCCTTCGGAGTCAGTACGCCCACCACCGTGAAAGGTACGTTCTTGATGATGGCTACCTGTCCGGTTGGGTCGCTGTCGCCAAAAAGGTTTTGCACAACGGTTTCACCCAGCACCGCCACCTTGGCCGCCGCATCGACATCCTGGCTCGTGAAAAACGCGCCCGACAACATCGTGTAATCTCGAATGGTCATGTACTCCGGAGTCACGCCTTGAGCGGTTGTGGCCCAGTTGTTGCTCCCGTACACCACTTGCACGCCGCCGCGCACCGACGGAGCGACGGCCGACACGGATGGGCACTCCGCGGCGATCGCCTTGGCGTCATCCTCTGTGAGCGTTGCCACCGCGCCGGAACCAAGCCGGACTCCATTGCTGCTGATGCTGCCCGGCAGCACGATGATCAGGTTGCTCCCGATACTCTGGATCTGCGCCTGGATTCGGGCTGTTGCGCCCGTTCCGACGCCCACCATCGCAATTACCGCCGCCACGCCAATGATGATGCCCAGCATTGTGAGCGCCGACCGGGTCCGGTTCACCATCAACGCGCGTAATGCGATCTTTACGCTGGCAACAAGCTTATTCATGCCAAAACCAAGTCCGCCTCCGATTGCGCGGAGAGCGGCTCCAGGTCTTTCCGGGCGTCACGAGGGTGCGCAAGCGCCTCGTCCAGTTGGATCTTGCCGTCCTTGAAATGGATAGTCCGGTTCGCGTAGGCCGCAACATCCGGATCGTGCGTCACCACGATCATTGTGATCCCCTGCTCCCGGTTCAACCGCTGAAAGATCGCCAGAATCTCGATGCTGGTCCTGGAATCCACGGCTCCGGTCGGTTCGTCCGCCAGGATAATCCGCGGATCGTTTACCAGCGCCCGGGCGATCGCCACACGCTGCTGCTGGCCGCCCGAGAGCTGGCTCGGCTGATGCGCCTCGCGGCCTGCCAGCCCCACGGCGACCAGAGCCTTCGCCGCTCGAGCGTGCCGCTCCGCCGCGGCCATATCGGTGTACATCAGCGGAAGTTCGACATTCTCCGACGCGCTCGTCCGGGCGAGGAGATTAAACTGCTGGAAGACAAAGCCGATCTTCTTGTTTCGGATTTCCGCCAACTCGTCGCGGTTGAGCTTGCCGACGCTGATGCCGTCGAGCTTGTAGGTTCCGGACGTAGGCCTATCAAGGCAGCCGAGGATGTTCATGAGCGTGGATTTGCCGGACCCGGATGGACCCATGATCGCCACGAAATCCCCGCGGGCAATCTCGATCGAGATGTTCTTCAGTACGTGCACGGGCACGTCCCCGAGGGCGTAATCTTTCACGAGATTTTTGATTTCAATTACCGCCGCCATGTATGCCGCTGCTTAGAACCCCGTCCCTTTGCTGCCGCGCTGGGAGGCGGCCGCGCTGCTTGATGGAGCGCTGGCATTCACTAACTCCGCGACAATGACGCGATCTCCGTCTTTCAGGTCGCCACTGGCGACCTCCGTGTACGTACCATCGCTTTGTCCGGTCGTGATTGTCACGCGCCGCTGTTTGTTGTTCGAATCCATAACTGAGACTGCTTGCTCGGGCGTAGCGGTTCTGCCACTTCCGGCGGCAGTTGCGGGAGCCTCGGCCGCCGGATGATAGCGTAGCGCCGCGTTGAGCACCCTCATTACGTTCGGACGCCGATCCACCAGGATTTTCACGTTCGCGGTCATGCCGGGAAACAGCTTCAAATCGGCATTTGAAACGCCCACCACCGCATCATAAGTGATCACGTTCTGCACATTGATGGGAGCCTTGCGGATGGAGGTCACAACTCCCGTGAAGGTGCGCCCGGGATACGCATCCACCGTGAACGTGGCGGGCTGGCCCACTCTTACGCGGCCCACGTCCGCCTCCGACACGTTTGTATCGACCTGCATCTTGGTAAGGTCTTGCGCGATTTGAAACAGCGTTGGAGCGGACAAACTTGCCGCCACCGTCTGGCCGACATCCACATTTCGTGAGACCACCACGCCGTCCACTGGCGCCTTGATGTACGTATATGCCAGGTCGACCTGTGCAGACCGAAGCGCCGCCTCGAACTGCTTCACCTGCGCCTGGTCGGCCGCGGATTGCGTCCCGGCTACCTTCAAGTCGGCCTGCGCCACCTTCCCGTTGTCCTCCGCCGCGCGCTGCTGGGCGGTGAAAGCATCCTGATCGGCGGCTGCCGTGTTAAAAGTCGCCTCCGCCGTGTCGGCATCCTCTTGTGAGAGGACGCCCTCCTGGGCCAGTCGCACGCGGCGGTCACCCTTGATCTTGGCGTCCTGAGTGGCGACCCCCGCTTTGACTACATTGGCCAGCGCGGCGGTTGCGGCCTGGATCGCCGCCTGAGCCCTCTGGATGCCGGCCTGGCCGTTGGCGGCAGTGGCGCGTGCGGCTTCGAGATTCCCCTGAGCTTCATCCACTTTGGACTGGAGCGATGCGGGGTCGAGGCGCGCGATCAACTGGCCTTTAGTCACTTTGGTGTTGAAGTCGGCGTACAGGGCCATCACGATGCCCGAGACTTGCGCCCCAACCTGAACGGTGACGACCGCGTTGGGGTTGCCGGTGGCCGAAATGGTCACGTCAATGTCCCCGTGGCCAACCGTCGCCGTTCGGTATTGAAGTCCGGAGTTGTTTCGCAGCAGAGCCCACGATCCGAGACCTGCCACAGTGCAAACCGCGGTTACGGCGAAGAACACCGTTTTCTTCTGCATACGAATCCTTCGATCATCGTACTGTCACCGCCGCAACCGTAGGAAGCCGTAAGTCCAGGTCCACAGCCTGCAATTGATCGAGTTCCTTGACCACCTTGGCCCACTCCTTTTCGTCGTTCTTCGTCGAATTGGGAGCGCTAGGGTCGTGGTAGAAAGCGAGGATATCGCTTCGGAGTTCCTGAGTCATGTCCGTGTAGTGGCCCTGCAACTTGTGCAGGAGTTCCGAGTAGACGGCATCGGTCAGCCTGTATTTCCCCGCCGCCGTGAACATTCCCACGTCCAGATTGACGTTCGGCAGCTTAAGCCGGCCCGCATTCTGTTCCGAAAGCAGTTCACGATATCGGTCGATCGTCGAATTGAAACTGGCCATGTACATCTTTTCGATTTCGGGAGTCAGCCTCTCAAATGCGAGCGGTTTCAACGGGCCCACCTTTGGCGCGAAGCGGAACACAAATGCCAGGATGTTCGACCGGATCCCCGGTTTCTTGTAAGTAGAACCCCAGTCCTTTTCGTAGTCGGAACGGGACAAATTGAAGAGGAAAGTCTTGCGCGTCGCGCTGGGAGCGTCTTTCCTGATTTCCTGTTTTCTGATTTGCCAGGCAATTCTGGTCATGGCCGGAAGAACCGTGCCGACCGCGCGGCGATACGATCCGATGGCGAGGTCGACATCCAGGAATACCTTTCCCAGTTTGATCCCGTAGGTATTCTCGAACGCCCGCTCCAGCAAGGGCTTTGCTACTTGAAATCCGATGAAGGTCTTGTATGCGGTGGAGGCGTAGCGGCCCTTGGCGGCCTGAAAGACATCGAAAGCGAACTCCGTTTTGGCGTGGGTAGCCGGGTCGTCGGCATACGTCACCAGTTTTCCGAACTTCGCGCCAAGCTTTGGGTAGAACAGAGGCACGGCCTGGTTAACGGCCAGCGGGTGACCGTTATTGTCCGCGGCATAGTGCGACAATGCGCCCAGAGCGAAAGCGTACTCATTGAGATCCTGGGAGTCGCGGATCATGTTGAGGACAAAATCGCCGCTCCGGACGTAATGCGTCAAGTCGCTGAAGAACTTGCTGCCGAACGGATAGTACCCCAAGTCCTGAATGATGCATCCTCCATAGGCGAAAGCGTGCGCTTGCGTCAACTCGTCCGCGGTGGCATCCGGAAAGCGTTTTAGCAGCAGTGGTCGGATCCCACTGTCCCAGGCCGAATCGATAATGGCTTCGTGGGTGAGAACGGAGTATGCGTGGGCCGCTGGGGCCGCAAATAGGAGCAACAGCCCAAGAGCCGCTGCGGGCCGAAGCTTCCGGAGCCGGCGCATTGCCTCATGTCGTGTCATTGCTTTCCTCCAGGAGACTCTGTAGCGAGCGCTTTGGGTTTCGCATTACGGCTTCTCCAGCTTGGTAGAGGCACGTTCGTTGCCACCGTCGGCCTGTGGCCGTGCCCTGCGGATACAAGCTACTGGGGCGGCAAATTCCGCACTCCAGTGCAGATCTTGCATCTCGGCGCCGGCGAATCTCCCGTAACAGGCGTTGGCTCAGCGGTCTGCTCCTTCAAATGGCAGGGGCTCGGTTATGGACCATCTCGTGCTAATAGGCGATACGCGGCCCGTACGGGCGCGAGGGATGGCCATGAAGAGTGGATGCACCGAAATGTGCTGGTTCCAAGAGACCCTGGAACAGAAAGCGGCCGAGCTGGTGGAAGGATTGCGAAGGCGGGACGGCATCGCAATCGAGAAGAGCGCGGACCAAATGGACGAAATTCAGTACGCGTCCGAACGAGATCTGGCGATTCGAAGCGTGGACCGTGAGTCCACCCTGCTGCGTCAGGTACGCGCCGCATTGCGACGGATTCACGACGGCAGCTTTGGAACCTGTATTGAGTGCGAATCGGCGATCAGTCCAAGACGCCTGGCAGCCGTGCCGTGGGCGCCGCGTTGTATCCAGTGCCAGGAAGCTACTGATCGGGATCGGCGGGAGGGAGCGGAATCCCTGAGCGAGACTCTCGTCAAGGCCGCTTGAATGAGCGGTCCTGCGCCTGCGTCACTCTCCATCATCGATAGATGAACCGCCCGCGAGTGCGATGGCAAAGAAAAGGGAAAGGGTTGGTCCAAGTTGTGAAAAGAAGCTCCAGCATTCGAACCATCGCGTTTCTCGGCAACTACTTGCCGCGCAAGTGCGGCATTGCCACGTTTACATCCGACCTGCTTGGGGCTGTGGCGGCGCGGCATCCTCAGAGCCGGTGCTTCGCGGTGCCGGTCAATGACATCGATGGGTGCTATCGGTATCCGGCCGCCGTTCGCTTCGAGATTGAAGAGCAGGATCTGGGATCCTACAGGCGCGCCGCCGGCTTCCTGAACTCCAGCGGCGTGGACATTGTCTCGATCCAGCACGAGTTCGGAATTTTCGGCGGGCCGGCCGGCAGCCACCTATTGGCCCTACTGCGCGAATTGAGAGCGCCGGCCGTCACCACGCTCCACACCGTTCTCCGCGCGCCGAACGCCGACCAGCATCGCGTGATGCAGGAATTGATCGCGCACTCAACCCGGCTGGTGGTCATGGCGGAGCGGGCACGAACGATCCTGCAGGAGGTTTACCAGACGCCGCCGGCCAAGATCGATCTCATCCCGCACGGTATTCCCGACGTGCCATTCGTCGCCCCCGATTATTACAAGAACCAGTTTGGCGTGGCCGGAAAAAAGGTGTTGCTGACGTTCGGCCTGCTGTCGCCGAACAAGGGGATTGAACATGTGCTTCATGCTCTCCCGGATATCGTGGCGGAGTTTCCCGACGTCGTTTACATCCTGCTGGGCGCCACGCACCCCAACGAGTTGCGCACGCGAGGCGAGGCCTACCGGCTCGGCCTCGAGGCTGTCGTCACGAAAAACAGAATCGAAAACAACGTCATCTTCCACAACCGCTTTGTGGATCTGAAGGAGCTGACCGAGTTCATTGGAGCGGCGGATCTTTACATCACTCCTTATCTGGACGAAGCCCAGAGTACGTCGGGAACACTGGCTTATGCGTTCGGCGCGGGCAAAGCCGTGATTTCGACGCCGTATTGGCATGCCGCCGAATTGTTGAGCGACCAGCGCGGCGTACTGGTGCCATTCGCGGACTCGAGGGCGATTGCGCGCGAGGCGAGTGGGTTGTTGCGCGATGGAACCCGCCGGCACGCCATGAGCGATAACGCCTACAAGATGGGCCGCACAATGGTGTGGAGCAAAACGGCGGGATTGTACATGCGCTCCTTTGAACTGGCGCGGCGGCCGTGGGCGGCGATGGCCCAAGAATGGGTTGCTGCCAGAGAGTTCGGCCATGCGGCCGCATGAATCGCCGGCGTTGAATCTGGATCATCTCTGCCATATGACCGATTCGACGGGCATTTTCCAGCACGCGCGCTTCACTGAGCCGAATCTTTCCGAAGGCTACTGCACGGACGACAATGCCCGCGCACTCATTGTGGCGGTGCTCCTTGGCCAATTGGAGGAAACTCCCCAGCGCGTCCGGGCGCTCGCCAAAACCTACGGCGCGTTCCTGCACTGCGCCTTCGATCCAAAAACGGCGCGTTTCCACAATTTCCTCGGGATGAACCGCCATTGGCTTGATGAACAGGGGTCCGAAGATTGCCATGGCCGGGCGATTTGGGCGTTGGGCGCCGCGGTGGGCCGTTCGCCGCACTGGAGTTCGCAGACGATGGCCGAACAACTCTTTGTGCAGGCGCTGCCGGTGGTGACGAATTTCACTTCACCTCGGGCCTGGGCATTCAGCCTGATTGGCATTCACGAATATCTGCGCCGGATGAAGGGCGGCCGCCTGGCCAAGGATGTCCGCGACGAGTTGACTGGGCGTCTGGTGGCGATTTTCGACCAAGTCGCCGAACCCGGCTGGAGCTGGTTTGAAGAGAGTCTGACTTATGACAACGCAAAACTGGCTCACGCCCTGATTGTCAGCGGACGCGCCAGCGGCCAAAAGAGCGTGTACGAACGAGGCATACAGGCGTTGCGCTGGCTCGTCGGCGTACAGACCTCCCAGCATGGTCAACTGCGGCCCATTGGCAGCAACGGGTTCTATAAGCGTAACGGCGCGCGCGCGCACTTCGACCAGCAGCCCATCGAGGCTCAGACCACGATCTCGGCTTGCCTCGAAGCGTATCGCGCCACAGCAGACCCGTGGTGGTACGAGCAGGCCCAATGCGCCTTCGACTGGTTCCTCGGCTGGAACGATCTCGGGCTGGAACTCTACTGCCCTCAGACCGGCGGTTGCCGCGATGGCCTGCACGCCGACCGGGGCAACGAGAACCAGGGGGCGGAATCCACTTTGGCCTTTCTCCTTTCGCTTGCGGAAATGCGGCTGATTCAGAATACCGCGACTGGCGTTCGACGAGACGATCTGGCGGCCTCCATCACCCAATGAAACCAATCGACGTAAAACGCAGTACCGTCACTCTGGACCCGGACCGCACGCATGTGCTGGCCCGGCCCTTTCGTCTTATGAGCGACCAGCGCTCGATTAAGATCGCCGCACGGGTTATGGCGCTGCCCGAATACAAGGTCCATATCCTCTTGGAGGGGGTTCGGGCCGAATTCGGTGACCGCCAACTGAAGATCGACGATTTCCTCCGCCGGCGGTTTAACGAGGTCAGCCCTTATCTGCTCAATGGCCAGAGACTGTCGGAAGAACGGAAGTTGCTGCTGGGCGGCTATTTCACTCACGAGTACTCGCTCGAAGCCGCTGCGCTCTTCAATCCTTCGATGGTGCCGCACCCGGATCAGTCGGACATGCCGGACGGC
The DNA here is from genome assembly GCA_903882645.1 of uncultured Acidobacteriia bacterium. Classification (GTDB taxonomy): domain Bacteria; phylum Acidobacteriota; class Terriglobia; order Bryobacterales; family Bryobacteraceae; genus BOG-224. The sequence continues at coordinate 37,017 of CAIRXZ010000094.1, forward strand.
TCACTGCGTTTCATCCTGAGTTTGCGGGCAACGGCCGAAGGACATGTTTCCTCGATCGCCTTCCGCAGCGGAGTATTGGACGCCAACAGCGACATCACAATGGACGTGCCCTCCCGCTACAGCCTCGAGCCGATGCAAGTGCCCAATTCGACGTTTGAAAAGCCCCTGTTCGAACGCAAGCTTCAGGAACTCCGGCTCATGGGCGACTTCAACCGGGACGTTCTCAACGGCTTACCGGACGCATTCACGATGGAAGAGCTGCGTGCCAGCATCAGCCGCGCCACAACCCGGCTCTCAACGCTTGAACGGCAAACGGCTAAGGGAACAGCCAGGGAGACGCTGATGCTCGCGCGATCCAATTACGAGGTAGAGTTCAGGCCCGAGTCGGAATTGTCCGAGCGGGTCTTGTTCCCCGTGACTCCCTCACAGAGCAACGGAATTGAGGATGCCCGGTTTGTTCTTTTCGAGAAAGAAGACGGCGCGCGAACTTATTACGCGACCTACACCGCATACGACGGCAAAATGATTCTGCCCCAATTCCTCAAGACGGCCGATTTTCTTCGTTTCAAGTTCATCACGTTGAATGGCCCGGCTGTCGAGAATAAAGGCATGGCGCTCTTCCCACGAAAAATCGGGGGGCGCTATGTTATGCTTGGCCGGCAGGACGCGGAGAATATCTACGTGATGTTCTCCGATCATCTTCATTTCTGGGACACCATGCAGCTTGTTCTGGAGCCTGCATTCCCCTGGGAATTCATTCAGTTAGGCAACTGCGGCTCGCCCATCGAAACCGAAGCCGGCTGGCTCGTAATCAGCCACGGCGTGGGGCCGATGCGAAAGTACTGCATCGGCGCCTTTCTGCTCGATCGTGACGACCCGACAAAGGTAATCGGCCGTTTGCCTGAACCGCTGATCAGACCAAACGCTAAAGAGCGCGACGGCTACGTGCCGAACGTTGTTTACTCGTGCGGCAGCCTCGTGCATAACCGGCAGCTCGTGATTCCCTACGGAATATCCGACTATGCCACGACGTTCGCGACGCTCCCCCTTGATCAAGTCCTGGCGGCGATGGAATAGCGTCATAACGAGCAGAACCTGCACTTGCGCGACAAAAGCTGCACCCGCCGTAGCCGCCTGGCTCCTTTCTCACTGCCGCTCGCCCTCGCCCGCTGCTGAGATCTCCTCGAAAGACCTTTGCCTGCACTATCGCCACACGGCCGCCGTCCGGGCGGGCCGGGATGGCGCTCACCGTGCACTAGCTGAATGGTCGCGACAGGTTATCGGACAGGAAGAGGCAGAAAATGAAACTGGTCATAGTTGCCGCCGCTGGCGTGGCCCTCACAACGTCGCTGTTGGCGATCGACAACGAGCCTGCCAAGCGGTTAGGCGAGGCTGCGTCGGTCTTCTCGGAGGTGATGGCAACACCCGACAAGGGCATTCCCCAGGATTTGCTTGAGAAGGCGCACTGCATCGTCATTGTGCCAAGCCTCAAGACGGCGGCTTTCATAGTCGGCGGCAAGTTCGGCAAGGGGTACCTGTCCTGCCGTAACAAGAGCGGCGCGGGTTGGTCGGCGCCCGCTACGGTTCGCATCGAGGGCGGCAGCTTTGGGTTTCAGATCGGTGGCTCTGCGACGGATCTGATTATGCTGGTGATGTCGGAGCGCGGCGCGGACAAGCTGCTCCAGAGCAAGTTCACTTTAGGCGCCGAGGGTTCGGTTGCAGCCGGCCCCGTTGGACGCACCGCCACGGCTCAAACCGACGCGCAAATGCACGCGGAGATTCTCTCGTGGTCGCGGTCCCAGGGCCTGTTTGCCGGCGTTGCCTTGGAGGGAGCCACCCTGCGCGAGGATCTGGACGACAATGCCACGCTCTACGGCAGCAAGCTTGAGAACCGGGACATCGTGACCAACGGAAGGCCCGCGCCCAAATCGGCGGCTCCCTTGATGACCCTCCTGAACAAGTACTCGCCGCGAGAGCGGCGAGCTGGAACCGAATAGTAGAGGACCAAATGAAACTCATCATTGCGTTTTTGACGGCAGGCGGACTCGTGGCGGCCCAGCCGCTGCAAGCTCCGAGCCCGATTCAGCAGTCGACCGAAAATGCGGCCAGGACGGCCCCTGGCGCGATGCAGGCCTATCGCATCACCGTGGTAGCGCGGACCACAAAGGCGATTAATTACAATCACCGCGGCGGGTCCACGAAAATCGATTTCCGCGGAACACCGCTCTTACCCGAGGCCCGCGGCGAGGCCACCGTGGAGAGCAAGCCAGGCGCAACCAGGATCGACGCGCGCATGCAGAAGCTGCAACCCGCCACCAGCTTCGGTCCCGAGTACCTGACGTATGTGATGTGGGCCATCACTCCGGATGGCCGCGCTACCAACATGGGCGAAGTGCTTTTGGACGGGGACAACACAAGGCTAACCGTCAGCACGGACCTGCAATCGTTCGGCTTGATTGTGACCGCCGAGCCCTATTTCGCGGTGACGCAACCCAGCGACGTCGTAGTTCTGGAGAACTTCGTCAGGCGCGACACGGCCGGAACCGTTGAACAGGTCGACGCGAAGTTCACGCTCTTACAGCGGGGCCAATACACCTGGAAGGTGAACCCCGCCGAGATCGAGAACCGGCGGCTGAACTCGAACGCTCCATTGGATCTCGCGGAGGCGCAAAATGCCGTCCGGATTGCGCGCTGGACCGGCGCTGAGACGTACGCCCCCGATACATTCCAAAAAGCCGTCCAGGTCCTGCAGAATGCCGAGGGCTATCTGCAAGGTAAGGCGGGTAGCAAGCCCATGGCCACGGCTGCGCGTGAGGCCGTCCAAATGGCCGAAGACGCCCGCATCATTACTGTAATGAAGATCGAGGAGGAGCGGCAGGCCAACGAGCGGCAGGCAAGCGCGGACCGCGAAGCGCGCGCCAACAACGCACGCATTGCGGCGGAAGCCAACGCCGTCGCCACTACACGAGACGCGGAGACGGGGCGAGTTTTCGCCCAGGCCGACGCGAACCGGGTGAAGGGCGAAAACGAAGCGAAGGTCGAGGTCGATCAGATTGAAGTGAACGAGGCGGAGCGCAACGCCGCATCGCAGATTGCCGCCTCGCAGGACGAGGTGGATCGCTTGAAGCGCGAGAAGGACGCTGGGGCGGCTGCCGCCCAGACCGAAGCGAACCGGCAGAAGGCGGACAGCGATGCGCAAATGGCTGCCGCGCAGAGCGAAACCGATCGTCTGAAACGCGCAAACGATACCGCCCAGGCGGAACTGGAGCGCTCGGCCAAGGAGTCGGCGAAGTCGGGAACCCAGAAGGCGGAACTGCGAGCGCAGCTCCTGGCGCAGTTTAGCGCCGTTCTACAGACCCGCGACACGCCGCGTGGCTTGGTCGTGAACATGTCGGATGTTCTTTTCGACACGGGCAAGTATTCGTTGCGGCCTCTGGCGCGCGAGAAGCTGGCCAAAGTGGCCGGCATCGTTTCCAAACATCCCGGCCTCAGGCTGGACGTGGAAGGTTACACGGACAATGTCGGCGGTGATGATTTCAATCAGCGGCTGTCCGAACAACGTGGCGACGCTGTGCGCGATTGCTTGACACAGGAGGGAATGGCGGCGGGTTCGGTCATGGCGAAGGGCTTCGGAAGAGGTCAGCCGGTGGCTTCCAATGACACCGCGCAAGGCCGGCAGCAGAATCGTCGTGTGGAGCTGGTGATCTCCGGCGACGTAATTGGCGCGGAGATGGGCGGCACGCCAATCGCGGCCCGTTAACAAGAGAGGCGACCTAGCGGGGGCGCAAGCCCCCGACCGCCACAATGAGCGAGGTTCGCAAGAAAAGGGAAATGGGCTCTCCACTTGCCGGAAACCGCGGTGCGCGCTATCGCGCCACGGTTCTCAACGGCGCCCGCTGCGGCAGGCGCGCCCCGGCCGCGGCCTGACAGGAAGGCTGGGCCTCCTCTCATCGTGTTCTTGTCCTCACTTTGTCTCATTCTCTCCATCCCCAGCGGCTTCAGCGGCCCCGGAAGCTATAGCTGGAGACGCGCGTTCAGGGCGACGATCTGCCCCGACTGGTCCTTGATCTTGACTTGGCCGTCCTCGACGAGCACGTCCGCGACGGCCGTGAAGCCGGCGGGAACCGGGCAGTAGAAGAAGAGAAACCGCGTGCGCATCTTGGACTTCGCGGGCAGCCACTTGTAGGTCGGCGCGCCGAACATCTCATGCGCGTCCACGGTCTCCCGGTGGGAGACGTCGAACGGCTGCGTCGAGAACTCAATCCCCCGCGCGGCGCGCGCGTTGCCCGTGTAGTTCATCCAATTCATCAGCCACGGATACTCTTCACGCCGGAATACATAGCCGAAGATCAGTTGTTTGTCGGTGCGCAGAGCGGTTACATAGGCGTACTTCCTGGCGGGGTCCATCAGGCAGCTTGCCAGGTCGAGAGATGTCTCGCCCGCCGGAACCGTCAGGAGGTTCACGAAGCCCCCTTTGGTCAGCGGCGCCATGGGCCAATCGAAGTCCTTCAGATAGGCCAGCTTTCCGGTCGAGCCTGCCTTCTCGGCTCGCACGCGGCAACGAGTCGCGGGCATATCGATCGTGATCTTCCCCGGCTCGAGGAACGGCGGTCCAAGAGTCGCATGTTCCGCCCAGGACACCGGCCGGTCGACCGCGATGGCGCTCTCCAGTTCGCTGGTGACGTAGACGATGTTCTCACCGTCCGCCATTTCCACGGTGCGAGTGAGGGTCTCCTGGGCGAGCGGGAGCCAGAGTTGCAGGGTGACGGAGCGCACCGGGCCGGACTCCTGCTTGGCGATCGCCTTCGCGGGAATCTGGCCGGCCTCCCCGTGGTTCGACATGCCGGCTGCCCGCTCTTCGCCGGAAGGGGCCCCGAAACCGTCGAGCGCGAGGAAATGCCCCATCGTCGCAAGCGCGCTCAGCGGTTCCCCTTCGCGGAGCACAAGCCTGGAGAACCGCCCGCCCGTGGTCCCGATCGTCAGCTCGAGTTTGTCGTTGGCCAGGACGATGCTGGCGGGATTCGCGGCGGTGGGCGGCGCCGGCTGAGCCACCAGCGCCACGGCGCACAGCCACGCGGCGATGAAAACTTTCGTCATCCTCAACCTCCGTCGGACGAACGGCCTGAAGACCCTCCACTCTATCACCAACCGTGCGCGTGCCCGATGCTGCGCCCTGAGCGCAACGGGCGCCGCTGGGCGCGCCGGCGATCCGGACGGGGAATCCTTTCGTCGAAACGGGACACGGACGGTTGTCCCGGGTCAGGCTGAATGGGGCGCCGGGGATGCCCTCGGCCCCGCTCTCGTTGCCGGGTCTTCGCCTCCCCGCCTTTCAGGCTTTGGCTACCCTGTTCTGGTCGTCCCAGACGTAAGTCTTGCCGTTACGGATGGCGAGCAATCCCATCAGCAGCGGCAGCGTCGAGTAGAAGCCCGTTTCGACGTCGGTCCGGGGCGTCTCGCGGGACTTGATGCAGTCCAGCCAGTTCCGGATGTGGGCCGAATCGGAGGGGCCGCCCACATACGCGAACTTCGCATTGAACGGCTCGAACGCGGGTGGAGGCGGCGTTCCGCCAGGGGACCCGCCCCGGACAGGCATCAAGCGGTAGGTGTAGCTCTGGCGGTTTACATGCAGCGCGCCGCGACTCCCATAGAAGTAATTGCCCTGGTCGGCGGGGTAGTCCGTCTCCGGGAAGTAAGCGTTTGTGAACGACATCACGAAGTTGTCGTACTGCCAGGCAATCTGGAAGGTATCCGGCGGGTTTTCGAGGTTGGGAGGCTGCACCAGGACGTACTGCGCCTGCGCGGAGGCGCTGATGGGCGCGCGGGCCTTCATATACCAGCACACGACGTCGGCGATGTGTACGCCCTGGTCGGTGATAATGCCCCCGCCGTAGTCGTAGTAAGAGCGCCAGGATAGGCGATTCGGGGAGAAGGGGTGACGTGGCGCGGGGCCCTGGAACATCTCCCAGTCGAGGCCCTCCGGAACGGCCGTGGGCTGATCGACGGCGCGGGTGTAGCTGCCCGACCAGTGCAGCTTGCAGTGGGAGATGGTTCCGAACATGCCGCTCTGCGCCAGCGCCGCGCATTTCTGGAAGTGGTCCCAACTGCGCTGCTGCAAACCGATCTGCGCGACGCGCTTGTACTTCTTGACTGCGTCCACCGCCTTTACGGCGGCTTCGATACTGTTTGAGAGGGGCTTCTCGCAATAAATATCCTTGCTCGCCTGGGCGGCCTCGACGATCATCGGGGAGTGCCAGTGGTCCGGCGTGGCGATATAGATGGCGTCGAGGTCCTTGCGGTCCAGGACGCGCCGGTAGTCGGCGTAGGTATCCGGCTTGCTCACTTTCAACCGGCCCACGGCCTGGTCCAGCGTGCGCTTGTAGACGTCGCACATCGCCAGGATCTGGCAATCCTCGTGCTGCTCGGCAACCGTCGCCATGTAGCTGCCGCGCGTGCCCGCGCCGATAAAGCCCACCCGGATTCGCTCGTTGGCGCCCACGGCGGACCGCGCCGCGGCGGCGGTGAGCGAGGAACCGACGAGGAAAGATCGTCTCGTTGACATCGGGATTCTTCTCCTTTGCCGGGAACTACTGGCGCGCCTCCCGGTCTCCATGAAGGATACACCCATTCCCGCCGCCGGTGTTCCGCCGCCCCGGCCGGCCCCCTGGCAGCCGCGCTTGAGAGACGCTAGAATCTCCCGTTATGACACGACTGGCATTGGGTGGCGCCGCCCTGGCGGCCTGTCTCGCCGTTGCCGCGCAGCGGCCGGACACAACCAACTACGAAGAAGCCAAGGTTCCGAAATACACGCTGCCCGATCCGCTCGCGATGCGAAACGGCGAGCGGGTTCGCGACGCGAAAACATGGACCACCCGGCGGCGGCCGGAGATCCTCGAGATCTATCGCTCCGAAGTGTTCGGGCGCAGCCCCGCCGCGCCCGCGAAGTTGGACTTCGAAGTCGCCTCCGTGGACAAGGCGGCCCTCGGCGGGAAAGCCGTGCGAAAGCAGGTGACGGTGTGGTTCGCCGGCAGGAACGGCGGGCCGAAAATGGATATCCTCATCTACCTGCCGGCGGGCGCGAAGAAGCCGGCGCCGTTGTTCCTGGGGCTGGGCTTTCTGGGCAACGACTCGGTGAGCCTGGACCCGGGCGTCAAGCTGGGCGAGGAGTGGGCGCCGGACCCGGCCACCAGGAAGATGGTGAAGCGCGCGAATGCGGAAACCGCGCGCGGCGCGGCGGCCCAACGGTGGCAACTGGACATGATCCTGGCCCGCGGCTATGGGCTGGCCACCATCAACTACGCCGACATCGAGCCCGATTTCGACGGCGGCATGCCGTACGGCATCCGTCCGCTGTTCTTCCGCCCCGGACAGACGCAGCCGGCTCCGGACGACTGGGCGGCCATCGGAGCCTGGGCGTGGGGCCTGAGCCGGGCCATGGATTACCTGGAAACCGACCGGGACATCGACGCCAAACATGTGGCGGTGTTCGGGCATTCACGGCTGGGCAAGACGGCCCTCTGGGCGGGGGCCCAGGACACCCGCTTCGCCATGGTCATCTCCAACGAGTCCGGGGAAGGCGGGGCCGCCATCAGCCGGAGGAACTTCGGCGAGCGTACCGCCGACCTGAACGCCCGCTTCCCACACTGGTTCTGCGCGAACTTCAAGAAATACAGCGGCCGCGAGGAGGAGATGCCGTTTGACGCCCACATGCTTCTGGCCCTGATCGCGCCGCGCCCGCTTTACGTGGCCAGCGCCGAGGGAGACCAGTGGTCGGATCCGCGCGGCGAGTTCCTGGCCGCGGTGGCCGCGTCGCCGGTGTGGGCGCTTTTCGGCAAGCGGGGGATCGGCACGGACCAGATGCCCGGCAATCGCCAGCCGATCCAGCACGCCGTGGCGTATCACATCCGTGAGGGGAAGCACGACGTGACCACCTACGACTGGGAGCAGTACCTGAAATTCGCCGGCGCGCAGTGGAAATCGAAGTAGCGGGCGGCGCGGACGATCCGCGGCGATCGCACGCCATGTCACACTCCCGTTCGATCCCGTGCCGCCGGAGGCCCCGCTGACTTCTTACTTCTGGCTCCTGACTCCCAAATCCGGAAGGGATTTCAAGGGCGAAGCCCTTGCCCCGGAGCCGCCGGCGCGCGCCTCAGAGATCCGAGTCCTGAACCTCGAAGACGACTTTGATGTAGTTCTTGTGGCCGGCCAGGCCGGCGAATGCGTCCGGCGCCTCGGCCAGCGGAATGCGGCAGGTGATCCACGGGGCCACATCGATTTCGCCGCGCTCGATCATCCCAATCACGCGCGGAAACTGGTGGTGGCTGTTGCGGCTCGCCATGACGTTGAGCTCCCGCCGGATGAAGGGCGTATGGTCGAAGGGGATGAAGCCCAGGAATTGGCCGACCAGCACCAGCCGCCCGGCCGGGCCCACGCGGTCGAAGCTGGCCGTGATGGCCTCCTCGTCGCCGGTGCAGTCGAAAACAACCGATGCCGGGCGCCCGTCGTACTCCGACAGCACCTCCACGCCGAAACGCTTGGCGAACTGGCGGCGGAACTCGACCTTCTCGATAATGCGGGCCGAGGCGCCCGCCGTCAGCGCAAACTGGAGCACCGACAGGCCGATGGGTCCCACTCCCACAATCAGAACGTCGTCGCCGGCGGCCAGTCCGCTCCTGGCGACCGCGTGGGCGCCGATGGTGAGGAATTCCACCAGCGCCAGTTGATCGTACGAGAGCCGGTCCGACTTGTACAGGCGCTCCACGGGAACATTCATCAAGCCCCGCATCCCGCCGTCCACGTGTACCCCCAACACCTGCATGCTCTCGCAGCAGTTGGGGCGATTCAGACGGCAAGGCCTGCAAACGCCGCAGGTCAGGTGAGGCTCGATGGCGCACCGGTCTCCCGGCCGGATGCCGCGGCTGTTGTCCGGCGCCTCCAGCACGTCGCAGCTCAACTCATGACCGATGATGCGCGGATAGGTGTAGTTGGCCTGATGCCCCTCAAAGGCGTGCCAATCGCTGCCGCATATGGCCACGCGATGAAGTCTCACCAGCGCTTCGCCGGGCCGCCCGGCCACGGGCGGCACAACTTGTCCCACGAACTTCCGTGGCGCCTCGAGTACGATCTGTCGCATAATTTGTCGAACTCCAGAGTAGAACAATCGCCCGGAGGCACGCTACCGCCCGCGCCCTCCACGCGCCGGGCGCGGTCAATGCGATCGGCGCCGCCGGAGGCTGCCCCGGCGGTCAGTATTTCTCCCAATGGAGGACTTCGGATAGCGGCCGCTTCGCCTTCTCCGGTTCCTCCGCCGGGCGCCCGATGGCAAGCAGGCTGACCAGCTTGTGCGTTTCCGGGGCTCCCACCATCTTGCGGATCTTCTCCGCGTAGGGCTTCTTGTCGCCGGCCACCCAGCAGGCCCCCAGGCCATGCGCCCGCGCGGCCACGAGTATGTTCTGGCTGGCGTTGCAGCCGTCCTCCAGGTAGTACTTCGTCTCCCGGCACAAAACCACCACGCAAGCCGCGGCTTGCGCAATGAAACTTCCATAGTCCGTGGCCGCGGCGATCGCGCGGAGCATCTCGGCGCCGGTGACCACCACAAACTCCCAGGGCTGTATGTTGATTGCCGTGGCGGCCAGGCGGCCGCAATCGACGATATCTTCGATCGCCTCTCGCGATACCGGTTCGCCCCTGTAGGCGCGCACCGACCGCCGCGTCTTCAAAGCTTCGATACACTCCATGTCTACGATTATGACCCGCTGCGCGGCGGCCCGGCGCTCTTACCGGTCGATCCGGACCATGATCCTGTCCAGAGCGTCGCGGTCGATCGGATAACCGAGTCCCGGCTCGGCCGGCGCGTTCACGTAGCCGTCCTTGTCCACCCGGAACTTGTCCTTGTGGTAGACGCGGTCGGGGTATTCCATCGGCCAGGGCATCTCGAACCAGTAGTTGTTGTTCGCCGCCAGTTCGAGCTGGAAGTGTACCGCCAGGTCCATCACGTTGCCCCAGTTGTGCGGCTGGCACTCCATGCCGAAAGCTTCGGCCAGTTGGCACACTCGCATCCCTCCGGTGATCCCGCCGATGTTGTCCGCGATAAACCGCACGATATCCAGCGCGTCCCGCTTGATGTAGTCGGCGAAGCCGTTCATGTTCATGATGAACTCGCCGATGTTGAGGGGAACGTCCAGCGCCCGGGCCAGCTCGATGAGGCCTTCGATATCGGTGGTGGGAATCGGGTCTTCGAATGCGATGTAGCCCTGATCCTCCAGCAACCGTCCGACCTTCAGCGCGGAGTAGACGTTGTAGCCCTGGACCGGGTCGAACATGAGGGGATAATCGTCGCCGACCGCCTTGCGGACCTGCCTGATCTCCTCCATGTGACCCACATAGCTGGGGCGCGGCGCGGCGTTCGCCGACTGCCCTCCGCCGGGGTGGATCTTGTAAGCCCGAATCCCCGCCGCTTTAGCCTTCAGAGCGTCCGGTGCGAAATCCTCGACGGTGGGCAGGTGCTGCGAGCTGGCGTATGCCATCACGCGCGTTTTGGAGCCGCCCAGCAACTGGTAGATGGGCCGGTTCACAGCCTTGCCGAGGATGTCCCACAGACAGACGTCGATGATGGAGTCGTGCTGATAGACCTGCCCCCCGCCGGCTTGGCCGCCGCCGCCCGCGCCGCCGCGCCCGCCGCCCGCGCGATGTCCGCGCTCGGAAACCGCAGCGCTGCGAGCTTGCCGACGCGCCCGTGCAGAAAGGCATAGACCGGCAGCAACGCCAGCAACCCCAACAGCCAGGGATATTGGAACTGGAGGTTGCCGGTCATCGAGGAGAGGGGGGAACGCCGAAGTCCGAAGTCCGAAGTCCGCAGTCCGAAGGGCGAGAAGCGTTGGGGGAGTTCATTCTTTCGCCGCAGCCGGAGAGGGATTTCCGTCCGG
>CAIRXZ010000095.1 GCA_903882645.1 uncultured Acidobacteriia bacterium
CGCCAAATCCTTGACGATTGGAATCAACTCTCCGCCGAATTGAACGAGGCGCCCCGCAAACGCTTGAGTGCGATGATGAATAGAGGTTCATTATTATCTTAGCGCTTATGGGGGTCCGCCCCACCACGAGTCAGTGACCGTAAGTACAGCGTACTTCCAGATTTGTTCCGCTGACGTGCAGTTCGATAGTCCCGCCCACTCTCATGTCGCACACCCCCGCCGCCTTGCTCTTTGGCTGGGCGCGAACCGATTCAGGTTAGAATGGTCGATTGATTGTCACCCTAACCATCAATCCGGCCATCGACCGGATCGTCAACGTCGACCGGCTGGCCTTTGAAGACCGCGCGTACATCAACTGCATCCGGGAATCGGCCGGAGGGCGCGGCATCAACTCTTCCCGCGTCATCCACTCGTTCGACGGCCCGACCCTGGCCGTGCTCACCTCCGGCGGCGATTCGGGCAAGCGGCTCGAAGGCCACCTGGCGGACTGCGGCTTTCCGATCTCGGTGGTTCCGATTCACAACGAGAGCCGCACGAACCTGACCATCACGGACAAGCACGGGCTGACCGTGAACCTCAACGAGGCGGGGCCGGCGCTTTCCAAGGAGGAGGGGGCCGCGGTGGAGCGCGCCGTGCGCGCCACGCTGGACAAGGCCTCCTGGCTGATGCTTTGCGGCAGCCTGGCGCCGGGCGTGCCGGCCTCGTTCTACGGTAAGCTCATTTCGATCGCGCGGCAGAAGGGCGTCAAGACGCTGCTGCGCGCCAATGGCGACGCGCTGCGCGAAGGGATCGAGGCGCGGCCCACGGTGGCCGCGCCCAGCCAGCAGGAGGCGGAGCGGTTGCTGGGACGGACGCTGCTGACGCGCACGCACTATCTGGAAGCGGCCGAGCGAATCCGGGCTATGGGGCCGGAGTCGGTGGCGCTTTCGCTCGGAAGCCGCGGAGCCGTGGGCGCTTTCGCGGACGGGTTGCTGGAAGCGCTGCCGCCGCGCGTGGACGCGGTCTGCCCCATCGGGGCGGGAGACGCGCTGACGGCCGCGTATGCCTGGTCCATGCGGATCAAGCCGAACCACGCCGAAGCGTTGCGCTGGGGCGTGGCGGCGGGCACCGCTTCCGCCCGTCTCCCCGGGATGAACTTCGCTTCCCTGGCGCAGACCGAAGAGATCTACCGGAAGGTGGAGTTGCGGCGGGCGGAATAGACATCCACCCTCCGGGCTGTGTGGTATATTGGGCGTGAAATCGGCGGCAGAACCCCGGTGGGGCCGCTCATCGCCGCATTGACAAGGCGCGGGAGTAATTCAGTGGTAGAATGCCAGCTTCCCAAGCTGGACGTCGCGGGTTCGAGTCCCGTCTCCCGCTCCAGAATCGACAACTTAGGAAGAACCCGCCGAAAACGTCACTGCCTCATCGAAACTGCCGCTCAGCGTGCCGCCGTGGGCTTCAGCCCGCGGTCTGGCGGCGCTCCAAAGGCGGCGAGCTGAAGCTCGCCACAGCACGCTGAAGCGTGCGCCACAACGGCCGCTGGAAATGTTGTTCCATGACAGTGCCCAAGCGAAGTGGGGCGGACCTCCCGGCCTGCCTTCTTGATGTGGTTCGGCCGAATAAGACCGCCTCATTCGAGATCCGGAATCAGGAACCTGCTGGTTTGCCCGCTGTACCTTGCCGCCAACTCGGCCGCCGCGTAGCCGCTTCGCACCGCCCCTTCCATCGTCGCCGGCCAGCCGGTGGCGGTCCAATCGCCGGCCAGAAACACGTTGGGAAGCGGGGATTGCGCCGGCGGGCGCAACGCCTCCGTATCCGGCGCGGCGGAGAACGTGGCCCGCAATTCTTTGATCACCTGCGCCTTCACCAGATTGGCCCTCGCCACGCGCGGAAAATACAGACGCAGATCGCCGACCGCTATGTCGATGATCTCGGCGCGCGAAAGATCGGTCAGGTCGCGCGACGCGCTCACCACCAGTTGCAGGTAGCGCCCGCGGTCTTTGTTGAACATCCACTGCATCGTCCGGTCGAGCAGGGTGGCGTGCGGCAGCGGCGTGATTTCGCGGTCGAACCACAGGTGAACGCCCGTGATCGGCGAATGCTCCAGCTTCGGCGCGGGCAGACCCGCCGCTTCCAGGCGCTCGAAGGGCAGCGCGCAGATGTAGCTGTCCGCCGTCCGCCGCTCGCCGCCGATCCTGAAGCCTTCCCCGCCGATGCGCTCCACGGAGCTGCGCAAGTGGATCCGCACATTGCCCATCCGTCTCCAGGCATCCGTCGAATACAATTCGCCCAGCGGCGCCGACGGCACGCCCATCTCGTACGAATCGGCCCGCGCCAGGAACCCCAGCCAAAAAACCTTGAACCCGTGAATGGCGGCCATTCGTTCCAGGTCCTCATTGACCGCGCTCACCAGCACCTGACGCCAGAAGCGGTCGATGGCGCGCGGCGTCTGGCGCTTCTGGAGCAGCCAGTCGAGCATGCTGATCCGTTCCAGGTCCTTGCGCCGCGTGCGTTCCCGCCGCAGCGCGGCCAGCGCCCGCGCGATCGAGAACTTGTCGGCGCGGTCCAGGCATTTCAGCCGCGCGAACGACCCGGCCAGATGTAACGGCGCCGGCAGCCTGCCGCGGCGCATCGTCGAGATCCGCCCGCCGGGCTCGATGAAGTAGTACTCCTGGTGGAAACGTATGCGGTCCCGCACGCCCATCCGCTCATAGAAATCCAGCAGGTTGACGCAACAACGCAGCAGGATGTGCTGGCAGTTGTCGATGGTCTCTTCCCCAAGTTCGTAGGAAGTCGCGCGGCCTCCCGCAAAGGGCCGCGCCTCGAAAAGGTCCACTTCGAATCCCGCGCCGCCCAGCGCGGCTGCCGCGGCCAGCCCAGCCAAGCCGCCGCCGGCGATCAGGACACTCGGCATAAGAAGCCAGTATGCCAGTTGGCGGGGCAGGTTGCTAACCTGCGCGCCGATTGCTCAATCGGCGCACGCGCCGTCAGCCGCGCCCTCGCCCTAGGCAATGCCCGTAACCCATTGATTCCAACTCCTTTACATCGACGGTCCAAAAACTGCCCATTTTCTCGAACTCCATTCACCAAAACTTGAAAAAAACTTTGCCCCTGTTTTCAACAGCTTCACCGCCCCGGTTCCCGGCATCCGCACTCGCGCCTGCTACCTTGGAATTGAAGAGAGGCTTGCGGCCCACTCCCGCAGGCCAAACGGTTTTCTTGCTGGCCAGCAAGCGTTGCATTTGGGGTGGTACTGAACTTCTCGTAGGGCCTGAATGAAGCCCTAACGGCGGTCACTGTCAGATGACC
>CAIRXZ010000096.1 GCA_903882645.1 uncultured Acidobacteriia bacterium
GATTCAAAACCCAATAAGCAATTTCCCTACCAAACGGCTCACTTCAAGTCGCTCTATCGAAAACGCTCCGGCCCCGAGGATTGCGCGCGCGCCCGAGGGTCATGTCAGCCGGAGCGTTTCCGATACAGCCCTAGGACTTTCCTGGCACAAGCCACCTTCGAGGAGTCGGCCCCTGCCTGGAGCAACGGGTCGGTCTGGGCTTCGGCGTTCGGACGGATCGCTATTCGCAGCGCAGGGCTTGCAGGGGATCGATGCGAGCTGCGCGGCGCGCCGGTAGATAGGATGCGATCAGCATAGCCGCGGCAAGCAGCAGCGGCGCAACCACGAAAACCGTGGGGTCGTGCAACGTGACGCCAAACAGCAGGCTGGTTGTTACACGTGCCACCGCCCAGGCGCCAGCCAGACCAATAGCTGTGCCGGCGAGAGCCATCAGCATGTTGTCCCGGACCACGGACCGAATAATGTCCGCGGGTTGAGCGCCCACAGCCATGCGGACGCCAATGTCGTGACGGCGCAGCGCAACGGAATAAGACGCCAACCCATAAAGCCCGATGCTGGCCAGCAGCAGCGCAAATGCCGCAAACAGGGTGGTTAGCATCATCGTCAGGCGGCGGGGCGCCACCGACTCCGCGATGATTCGTTCCATGGTGCGGACATCCGAGATCGGTTGGTTGCGGTCCGCGGTTCGGATGGCGCTGCGCACCGCAGCGATCAGGTTTGTCGGATCCGCCTCGGCGCGAACCACCAGGGTCATGCGCGGCATTGCCTCCAGAAAGTACATCTCCGGTGTGGCTTCCGTATCGAGACCGTAGTGCCTGACGTTCTTGACAACGCCGATAACGGAAATCCACTCCTTCGACGACGCGCCGATCTTGAATCGCTTGCCGATAGGCTCCTCATTGGGCCAGTAACTCCGCGCCATTGCTTCGTTGACGATCGCCACCGGTGACCGAAGATCCCGTTCGACAAAGCGTCGGCCTTGAAGCAGGCTGATTCCCATTGCGCGGAAATAGTCGAGGCTGACCGAGCGATGCGCCGCCCAGATGTAGCCCCCTGGCGCGCGCGGTGGGCGGCCCTCGATGCAGACGTCTTGTCCCCAACTATCTTCGTTGATCGGGATGAAATTGGCGGCGCCGGCCGCGCGAACGCCTGGCAGTGCGGCAATGCGCTGCAAAACGTCCGTATAAAATGCGTAATCCCCGCTGTTGCGCGACAGGTTCATGGTCAGGACGTTTTCCGCTCGAAAGCCGGAGTCGACCTCAAGCAAGCGCGCGAAGCTCTTGATGAGGAGGCCGGCGCCGATCAGGAGCATCACAGCGAGCGCCATTTCCGAAATCACCAGGGTCCCGCGCAGCCGCCAGCGCCCCGTCCGCGGCGTCCCTGCGCTGCTCGTTTCCTTCAAGCCGGGATGGATGTCCGCGCCGGCGGCGCTACAGGCAGGCGCGATGCCGAAGAGCAAACCCGTTGCGATCGATACAAGCAGGGTAAGGAACAGCACCGGCGCATCTACGCCGACCGGTTCCAGCGGATGCATCCGCGCGGGTACAGCGGCATAGAGGAGAGGAACGCTGGCAACAGCGAGTAAAACTCCAAGCACGCCGCCGCTCAATGAGAGAAGCAGGCTTTCCGTGAGGGCTTGCCGCACGATACGCGCTTTACTGGCGCCCAGCGCGCGCCGCATGGCCATCTCCTTCCGCCGAGCCGCGGCGCGAGCGAGCAGCACGGCGGCAATGTTTGCGCATGCGATGAGTAACACCAAGGCTGCCGCCGACAACAGGACAACGAGCGCTGGACGCAGTGTGCGGGCGTAGCTGTCTCTCAGACTCCCGACCAGCGCGGTCTCGCCGCGGTCGTCCTGCGGATACTCCCGAGCTAGGCCGGCGGCCATCGCTTTCATCTCACGTTGAGCCTGTGGGATGCTCATTCCCGGCTTGAGCCGGGCAATTACCTTCAGGTGTCTGCCGCCGCGGCCCCCCTGAAGGAGTCCGGCGAGAGGAACCCAGACGTCGTCGGGTGGCGTCGAGAAGCGGAACCGGGCGGGCAACACGCCGATGACCGTGAAGCGCTTGCCGTCTAACGCGATCTGCGTTCCAACGACATCCGGCCTGGCACCAAACCGCCTTTCCCATAAGCTGTAACCCAAAACCGCGACGGCGTCACCACCCGGCCGGTCCTGCTCCGGTCCGAACAGCCTACCGTAGAGCGGGCTGACGCCAAGCACGGAGAAGAAACTGGAGGACACCCGCTTGCCAGTGATGCGCTCCGGCTCGTCCGCGCCGGTGAGGTTGCACTGCTGGATCATGGCGTCCCACGCGCCCATGTCTTCGAACACGTGGTTCTGCGCCTTCCAATCCAAGTAGTTGGCGGGCGATGCGTAACCGGTGAGCTTCTCGACCTGAGACGGGTTGAACTGAGTCACTATGACGAGGCGACCTGGATCGCGGAAGGGCAACGGCCGAAGCAGAAAATCCTTGAAGACCGAGAAAATAGCCGTATTCGCGCCCACGCCGAGCGCGATCGTCAACACCACCGTAATAGCGAACGCGGGCGCTTTTCGCAGGGTGCGTGCCGTATAGGCAAGATCCCTCAACAGATCGTCGAGCAAGTTCACGTGACGCATGTCCCGGCACTCCTCTTTGCATTGCTCCAGCCCATCAAGCGCGAGAGAAGCTTGGCGGCGGGCCTCGCGCGTACCCATGCCATGCGCTACATTCCGTTCGATGCACTGTTCCAGATGGAAGCGAAGCTCCTCATCCAATTCCTGTTCAACGCGGTTGCGCCGGAAGATCGACCGCAGGCGCAACGGAATAGTGTAGAGCCATTGTGCGGGGGACATGACTCAGGCCTCCTCCAGGCGCACGACGCCCGTGATGGCGCTCGACAAACGCGCCCAGTCCGCCGCCTGCTTTTCCAGTTGCCTACGACCCAGGCGGGTCAGTGAGTAGAATTTCGCCCGGCGGCCGAGTTCGCTGGTCTTCCATTCGGCCGTGATCCAGCCTTCTTGTTCGAGCTTGTGAAGCGCCGGATAAAGCGAGCCGTCGCTGACTTGGAGAACATTGCCCGACACTTGTTTCAGACGCTGGCTAACGGCCCAGCCATGGAGCGGCTCCAGGTCCAGGATCTTAAGAACCAGCAGATCCAGGGTCCCTTGGACCAAATCAGACGGTTTGCTCATGCCGATTTAGTTATCCTCGGTTACCGAGAACATGGTAACGCAACGGGTTTGGCAATGCAAGGCCAGTCGGCGGGAAAAGGGGGTGTTGTGGACGAACGGGAATTCTGGAAACTACGCCCACGCGTTCCCCGTACCCCCTCGGTCCCTTCGGCGTTCCTCGTTAAGCGGCGTTCGGGGAGATCACTCTCGTGAAGTCCCATCAGAAACGCGCCACGTGCCGAAGAACGCCCTCGCGCGTTCCCAGCGCCTATGGGGCTCACGCCCTGGGCTGTTTTCTTGCCCTAACGAGGCTAGAGGCGAGGCGTGAGTACCTGTTACGCCGCGCACGCCTGGTCCCGCCGATCCACGGTTTTCGTTAGACTATTCTTATGACGGCACTCTTGGGGATTTCCGATCCGGTCCAGGTTCGCGAGAAGGAGGAGCGGCTGTTTGAGATCCTCCGCGGCATGGGCCGCGTCATCGTGGCCTTCTCCGGCGGCACGGATTCGGCCTATCTGGCGTGGGCCGCCAACCGCGTGCTCGGTTCCGGCGCCGTCGCGATGACCGCCGATTCCGCTTCGCTTCCCGAATCCCACAAGCGCGACGCCGAGGCCTTCGTGGCACGCTTCGGCATCGCCCACGAGTACGTCCAAACGCTCGAGTTTGAGAATCCCGATTACGTTCGCAACGGCCCTGACCGCTGCTTCCATTGCAAGGACGAGTTATTCACCCGCCTGGAGCAAGTCGGCCGCGAGCGCGGCTACGAGCACATCGTCTACGGCGTGAACGTGGACGACCTGGGCGACTACCGTCCCGGCCAGGGCGCCGCCCGGAATCACCGCGTGGCCGCGCCGCTGGCGGACGCCGGATTGACCAAGGCGGAGATCCGCGAGCTATCGCGGCAGGCCGG
This sequence comes from uncultured Acidobacteriia bacterium, assembly GCA_903882645.1. GTDB lineage: Bacteria > Acidobacteriota > Terriglobia > Bryobacterales > Bryobacteraceae > BOG-224. Next base: position 4,065 of record CAIRXZ010000096.1, read on the forward strand.
TCTGCCGACGTGGGATCGCCCCGCCTCGGCGTGCCTCAGCTCGCGCATTCCCTATGGAACCCCCGTGACCATCCAAACCGTGAAGACCGTGGAGACCGGAGAGGAAGAGCTGAAAGCGCTCGGCTTCCGCCAGTTCCGCGTGCGCTTCCACGGCGAGGTTGCGCGCATCGAGGTCGCGCGCGAGGAGATGCCCAAGGCTCTCAACATGGAGATGGCGCAGCGGTTCACGGAAGTCTTTAAGGCCCTCGGCTTCAAATACGTGACCCTGGACCTGGAAGGCTACCGCCAGGGATCCCTCAACGAAGTCCTGAAGCCGGCGCAGCACCGGCAGCCCTAGTATCGCGACCGTCAGGAAAGGTGCGATTTCTGTGGGGCAGGATGGCATCCTGCGCGGCGATTGGCAATCGCCGCGCGTGCCGGTTGCCAACCGGCACGCAGCTTGCCAAGCTGCCCCACAAACGAACCCTTTCAAGCGGTCAAAGCCCTAGAGCGCCGGCGCATGCCGGGCGTGCGAAGAAGCGGGCCGGGGTGGGTCTCGAACCGCCAGGAGCGCTCTCTCGCGCGCTTCGTGCTAGATTGTTTGACGCGGAGAAAACACATGCGCATCCTTTGGGGAGTTCTGCTATTGGCGGCGTGCCCGGCCTTTGCGGCCGGCCAGGATTTCAACGGAAGGTGGGACATCACCTTGGCTGCCCAGCCCCGGCCGCGGGCCGCGTGGGTGGAGTTGACGGGGGTCGGGACGCCACAGGCCGCCGGGAAATTCGTGAGCGCCTTTGGCGGCGACATGAACAAAATCGACAAGATCGAGGTGGTGAACGGCGAGCTGCATTTCACCATTAACGCTCCGAACGCGCGGCCCGGGGCGCAGAACCCGCCGCGCAACGCCATCTATACGGCGCGCCTGACGGGCGGAAAGCTGGAGGGCGCGTTCCAATCCGAAGGGCAGACCCGGCCGCCCACGCAATGGACCGGCGTCCGCGCGCCCGCGATCGCCGACAAGGACGACGGCTCCTGGAAAAAAGGCGAGCCGATCGCGCTATGCAACGGCAAGGACATCGCCGGGTGGAAGGCGGTGAATCCCGATGCGGAGATGAAGTGGACCGTTCAGGACGGAGTCATGAGGAACGCTCCACCCACCACCGACATCATTTCCGAACGGAAGTTCTGGAATTTCGAGGCGCACATCGATCTCCGCATCATAGCCAACTCGAACAGCGGCATCGGGCTGAGGGGACGCTATGAGATCCAGATTCTCGAGGACTACGGCCGGCCGCCCAACTCGCACAGCTCGGGCGCGCTCTACAGCCGCGTGGCGCCCTCGGTCAACGCCAGCAAGCCCCCCGGCGAATGGCAGAGCTACGACATCAGGCTGGTCGGAAGAACGCTGACGGTGGTGTTTAACGGGACGAAGGTTCTGGACAAGGTCGAAATCGAGGGCCTTACCGCGATAGCCGAGAACCCGAATGAGGGCGAGCCGGGGCCGTTCATCATACAGGGCGACCACAGCTACGTCGAGATCAAGAACTTCGTGGTGACGCCGCTGGTCCACTAGCGTCAGACGATGCAAGAGGAGCCAGCCGCGGCTACCTGCTAGAGCACGCCTGCCATGGCTGCGGCCGTCGGCGTGAGTGAGGCCACGGTTCGCCGGATCTGGCACGCGCACGGGGTCGCGTCCTGCGAACGTGTTTGGAAGGAAGCACGGACCATCCGGGCGTCGGAGAGGGTCGGAGGTACCGATGAAGCCGGGTAATGCCGGTGGAGGGAAGGGCCCTTGCTTATCGCTTCATTCATCTCCCGCTTGTCCGTAGAACGCCCTCGCGTTGAGGCGGCGCCATCCGGCCCGCGTCAGGCGATGCGGAACAGGTTGACGGGGTCCAACCGGCCGCGAGGCCGCCCCTGGCGCACAGGCCGGCGCACCGGCGCACTTCAGTTCGGCTGGACTTGAGCCGGGGCGGCGGAGAGCTTCTCGGCCTCTGCCAGACGCGCGCGAACGCCATCGGCGTCCGCGGCGCGCGGGGCCAGCAGGAGGTATTCACGCAACTGGACGGCCGCCTCCGCGAACCGGCGGCCGTCGGCCAGGATGGTCCCCAGCAGCCGCCAGGTTTCCGGGAACTGCTGGCGCGTATCGAGCCGTTCCGCTTCGCGCGCGCTCTTTTCGGCGGCGTCGAGGTTGCGCAGGTTGTAGTTGGCCACCGCGTTCCAGTAGTAGGCCCGCGGGTAGTCGAAGGGGGCCAGCCGAAGCGCCTGGCCAGTGGTGTCCGCCAGTTGTCTCCACTGCCGGTCCCCGGCCTCGAGAGCGGAGAGGCCCAGATACGGGTCGAGGTACCGGGGATCGGCTTGGATGGCCGCCTGGAACGACCGCCTGGCTTCTTCCGGACGCCGTTGCCGCAGCCGCAACTTGCCCAGCTCGCACCAGGCGCCGGCGTACTCGGGATAGAGGTTTGTGGCTTTCTCGAAACTGGCGCCCGCATCGGCCAGCTTGCCCTTCTTCAGCGCCGCCAAGCCTGTCTCGTACGCCTTGCGGGCGGCTTTCGGGGCGGCCAGAGTGGTCACGCTCACGGTCCTGCCTTCGACGACGGCCAACCGGTACAAGACTATGGTCCCTATGTCCGGAGCGTCCATGGTCCGGCGGTTGGCTAAGCTGATCGTCTCCGAGCGGAAGCCGGGCAGCCGGGCCGACAACTCGCAGTTTCGGAGCGACCGGTCGTTGATCCCGCCGCGGGGCGCCGGAGCCGGCGCCGCTTGCTGCGAATCCGAGGTGGACGTCTGTTGCTGCGTGTCGGAGGTGGTCTGCGCAGTGGACTGAGGCGGCGGCCCCATTGCGGTGACAGGCCGGCCGAAGGAACCATCCGCAAGTCCCACGCTGGCATCCTGAAGCGTTCGGTTGCCGGCCGCGCCGAGCCGGAAGCTGAAGAAGCCTTTACTGTCGGTATGCGCCGCCACGTAGCCCTGCCCGTTGCAGATGGTCTGGATGTCCACCCTTTCGCCCGGCGGGACGCCGTCTTCCAGGATCACCCGGCCGGTCAGGTACCAAACCGCGCCCGGGGCGGTCTGGCCGAAAGCCACTTGGCGCAGCGGCAGGGCGGACCACAGGAGGGCCAACACCGCGAGGCTTCTGGTCACGCCACGACCTCCGAAGCGGATTATCGCACGAGGCGGCGCCGGGCGCGAGAGGCGCGAGCGACGACTGCGGAACCCGGCTTCGCGCGTGCCCTCGCGCCGCCCTCGCCGCGCGGGGTTTGCGCCGATATGTACGATGAAAGGCTGAAGCCCCGAAGGTGTGGAACGCTAGGGAGTCGCCCAAAGCACGCAGCCGATGGTTCGTCCCGCTGGCAGCAGCGGTATTGGCGTGCGTGGTCGCGGCAGGCGGGCTATGGGAATACCAGCGCGCCCGAACGCTGAAGGACCTGACCGGCCGCAAGTGGCGGATCGGGTACCACAATACGGAGCCCTTTGTTTTCAAGGGCATTGACGGACAGCCGGCGGGTTTTGCGAAAGACGTGTTCGAGGAGGCGGCCGAGCGGGCCGGCATCCATCTCGAATGGGTTTTTGTGCCGCACGGGGCGCTGGCGGCATTTCAATCCGGCGCCATCGATCTGTTCCCCAGATCGTCGAACGTCGCCGGTTTGGGACGCGCTCCGTACATCAGCGCAGCGTGGTTCGAATCCACCTACGGACTGGTTGCGAGTGGCGCGCCCGAGACGGCCGGACCGGTCGACGTCGCGCCGAAAAGCGTCGCAACCGGCCCCACGCCGTTCGCCAAGGCGTTCGCCGGACGCTCGCTGCCGGGTGCGGCCATCGTGCCCAAGGAGAATTGGAATGAGATGCTGGGCGCCCTCTGTTCCGGGGAGGTGGAGGCGGGATTCGCCGAACTGCGCGAGGCGACCACCGTGCTGCTAACGCAGCGCACGGCTTGCCAGGGCCATGCGGTGCACATCCTTCCGATCCGCGGAGCGCAGCTTGCGGCGGGGATCGGGTCGACCCTGGCGGCCCGCACAGTCGCGGACAGGCTCCAGGAGAGCATCTCGGAGATGGCCGACGCCGGGAGGCTGGCGGAACTCCACAGCTACTGGTACCTGGCGATGCCCAACGAGATCGCCGTGCTTCAGAGCCGGCGGTCCAAGGAGCGTCTACAGGGGCTGATCCTCTTCAGTTCCGTCGTCTGCGCGTTGCTGCTGGGGGTCTCGGCGCTGGCTTGGCGAATGCACCGGCTGAGCCTGGAGGCGCTTTCCGCCAGCAAGGCGAAGTCGCAGTTCCTGGCGACCATCAGCCACGAGATCCGAACGCCGCTGAACGGAGTGATCGGCATGGCGGGCCTGTTGCTGTGCGGCGAACTCGACCGCGAGCAGCGCGAACTGGCGGAAGTGGTGCGCGGATCGGCCGACCACTTGTTGACGATCGTCAACGACATCCTCGATTTCTCCGCCATCGAGGCCGGCCGCCTTGCGATCGAGGCCCTCCCGTTCGACTTGGCGGCGACCGCCGGGGATGCGATCCGATTGCTCGCCCCACGCGCCTTTGAGAAGGGACTGGATCTCGAGTTGCGTTACGCGCCGGGATCCGCGCGCCGCTTCATTGGGGACGCGGGCCGGATTCGCCAAGTCATACTCAATCTGACGGGCAACGCCATCAAGTTCACCGAGCGGGGACGCGTGGTCCTGGAAATCCATGCCGATCATGGTTCGATTCGCGCGGCGGTCCACGACACCGGCCTCGGCATCGCGGCGCCGGCGCAGCGCCTGTTGTTCCGCGAGTTCTCGCAGGCGGATGCCTCAGCCGCGCGAAGATTCGGCGGCACGGGCCTGGGGCTGGCGATTTCCAAGCGCCTGGTGAATCTGATGGGTGGCGAGATCGGCGTACTCAGCGCGCCCGGCCGCGGCTCCACGTTCTGGTTCCGATTGCGGCTGCCGGAGGATGCGACGGCGCCGCCGGTCGTCCAACCGGCGGCGGACCCGGGTCTGGCGGCGGCAGCGGCGGAAGCTTCCGAGTCCCCAGCGATTCCCATATGGCACGTGCTGCTTGCCGAAGACAACGCTGTGAATCGAAAGCTGGCCACCAAACTGCTTGAGAGGCTCAACTGCCGCGTGGATGTGGCGGTGAATGGCAAGGAGGCGGTAGCCAAGGCGCGTAGCGACTTTTATGACGTCGTGTTTATGGATTGCCAGATGCCGGAAATGGACGGGTACGAAGCCACGCGGGCGATCCGGCGAGGCGAATCGTCCCGGCACACTCCCATCATCGCCGTCACCGCCAATGCCATGACGGGCGACCGGGAGACGTGCCTCCGGGCGGGGATGGACGACTATATCCCGAAGCCCATCAAACCCGATGACTTGGCAGCCGTACTCAAGCGATGGGCTCCGGCGCCCATCGGCTCTTTGGCCCGTCCAGAACTTCCCGGATCTTGACGGCTAACTGGGCGGCGGTGAACGGCTTAGCCAGGTAGGCGGCTCCCGCGTCCAGAACTCCCTGGCGGCTGATGGCGTCGGCCGTGTACCCGGACGTGAGCAGCACCTTCATGGAAGGCCGCGTCTCGAACAGCCGGGTGGCAAGCTCCACGCCTGTCATGCCGGGCATGACCACGTCGGTCAGCAGCAGGTGGATCGGTTCGGGAAAACCCGCCGCAAGGGCCAGGGCCTCCGCTCCGCCGGACGCCTCCAAGAGCCGGTAGCCTTGCAGCGAAAGGATGGTCAGCGTCAATCGCCGCACTTCCGGATGATCTTCAACCACCAGCACCGTTTCCGACCCGCGAGCGTCCCCGGCGGCCGGAGAGAGCGGCGCCGCTTCCGCGGCGTCTTCGACGCGTGGAAGGTAGACCTGGAACATGGCCCCGCGGCCCAGCTCGCTAAACACCCGAATCCACCCTCTGTTCTGGCGGACGATTCCATAAACGGTGGCGAGTCCCAGGCCCGTTCCCGCGCCCATCTCCTTGGTGGTGAAGAACGGCTCGAAGATCTTCTGCATGATCTCCGGGCTCATCCCCGCGCCGTTGTCCGCTACCGACAGGGTGGCATAGCGGCCCGGCCGGGCGTCGGGATGAAGCGACGCGCAAGTTTCGTCGATGGCGGCGGCGCCGGTCTCGATGGTGAGACGGCCGCCCCTGGGCATGGCGTCCCTTGCGTTGACCGCCAGGTTCACGAGGACCTGGTTCATCTGCCCGCGGTCCGCCATGATGGTGACGGGAGCGGGATCCAGATTCGTCACGATCTCAACGTCCGCCCCGATGAGCCGGCGGAGCATCCCGCCGGCGTCGGTGACCACGTCGTTCAAGGTAATCGGCCTGGGCTCGGCGATCTGCTTGCGGCTGAACGCGAGCAACTGCCGGGTGAGGGCGGCGGCCCGCCGGCCCGCGGTGCGGATCTCCTCGATCGCATCGAGCGCCGGGTCTCCCGCCGGAAGCTGAGCCTTGAGCATGTCGCAGTAGCCGTTGATCACAGTCAGGTGGTTGTTGAAATCGTGAGCCACGCCGCCGGCCAGCCTTCCGACGCTCTCCATTTTCCGCGCCTGCTGCAATTGAGCTTCGAGCAAGGCGCGTTCGGCTTCCGTGCGCTTGCGTTCCCCGACGTCGCGGAAGAACACCAGCGCGGCGGGCTGCCCGTCGTACTCGATGTGTACCGCGCATACTTCCGCGTAAAGGGTCTCCCCGTCCAGCCGCGTGAATCGCCGCTCAGCCAAAGGGACGAAAGCGCCCTGCGCCACCTTGTCGAACCGCGCTTGCACTTCGGCGCGCTCGTCGGGATAGCACAGGTCGAGGATGGACCGGCCCAGCAACTCGCTGGCCGATTGCGCTCCCAGAAGCCGGACTCCGGCCGGGTTGAGGTACCGGACGCGCGCGCCAATGTCCACCATAATTCCTTCCGGCGCGTGCTCGACCACCTGGCGAAAGCGCCGCTCGCTTTCGAGCAGGGCCGCCTGCGCGCGGCGGCGCTCGGTGATGTCGCGAATGACGCTCTGCCGGAGAACCCGGCTTTCGACCGCGATCGACCGGGAGCTCACTTCGACGGGCACGGCGCCGCCGTCCTTCCGCCGGTGAACGCCTTCGAACAGGATAGAACCGCGCTCCCCCACCTCCTTCCACTGCGTTTCCAGCGCTTCGCGTTCGGAAGGATCGCGCAAGTCCCGGATGTTCAAGCGCAACAGATCCTCGCGGCTGTAGCCGTAGACGTCCACGGCGCGGTCGTTGGCCTCGATGATGCTCCCATCGCTGTCCATCAGGAGGATGATGTCGTTGGCGTAGCGGCTCAGAAAGTGGTAGTGGCCGGCCAGCGCCTCCCGCTCCAATTCCGCCAGGTACCGGTCGCGATAGAAGCGCGCCTGCTTGCGCCGCCACAGAAAGGCGGCGAGGGCGGCGGCGGCCAGCCACAGGCTCAAGCCGGCGATGCCCGCGAGGGCGGTGCGCCGGGCAATGGGAGCCTGGACTTCCCGCGCGTCGAGTTTGGCAATCAGCAACCAAGGAGTGTCGGGCACCTTGCGTGCGGCCGCGAGGACCGGAACGCCGCGATAATCCGGCCCCTCGAGGCTGCCTTCGCGGCCACGGACGGCCTGGACGTCGGGAACCCCGGTATGGCTGAGGGGAACGCGGAGGTTCAGGGCCGAGTTGGGGCGGTATCGCAGATCGTTCAGGTAAAGGACGTTGGAGCCGTCCCGGCGGACCAGCAGGGTTTCGGCGGTGGCGCTGGGAGTGGGCCACCTCTTAAGCAGCGGGTACAGATCGGCGGCCGGATCGATGCCGAGCAGCAGGACGCCAAAAGGCGGGGACCCCGGGGCGAGGCGGAGCGGCATATTCAGTCCAATGTGAACGTCGCCGCCCGGGCCGCCCCGGTGAAAATCCCGCCAATTCGCGTCCTGCTGGCCGGCCACCGATCGCGCGAGCCGGCGCAGATGCTCGTCGCTTCCCAACTTGCGGCCCGCGACCAGCATGGTTTGCCCTTTCACATCGGAAAGGACCGCATCGGCATAGCGCATGTGGTCGCAGAAGGCCTGCAACCACGCGAGAATCTGCTCGCGGTCGGACGGACGGCCCGCGCCGGAAAGGAACCGGCTCATCACGGCCATGCTCATGCCGTCCGCCATGATGGCTCGCGCCTCGCCCATCCGATCCCGCTGCCACTCGGAGATCTGCCGGACTTTCATGTCGGCCACGGCAAGAAGCTGGTTGCGGACCTCGCGGCCGATGGCTTCCTTCTCGGAGACGTTGTAGCGATAGGCCGCCACGGCGATGGCGGCGGCCAGGACGAGGAACAGTCCAAGGAGTTGGTAAGGACGGCGCGGAGCGGGCCGGCGTTCCACGTCCTCTCTCGAAGCGAGCGCCATAAGAGACAGGTTTCGGCAAGGTCGAGGGACCACGCTATGGCAATTGTGCCAGATTACGGGCGCCGCTACCAGAAAAAAGGGCCTGTTTCTGCTGAAACTGGAGTACTGGTACTGAAATGGCCAAGCATGCCCCGGGCCCCTGATGCGGCGGCGCGGTTCTACCGCGGCGCGAAGGTCCGCAGCAACCGCGCATCCGTGTCCGCGCGGATCTCCGGCTGCTCGCCGCGTTCGGGCAGCAGCCAGACTTCGCCGGCGCGCCAAGGCATGCCGCCGACGGTTCCGCGGCCTTCGAGCGCGATCCACAACTGGCACTTCGCGGCCTCGGGAGCGATCCGTCCTCCGGCTCCCAGCCGAGCCAGCTCCGTGACGAAATACTCGCACCGCGCCAGTTCCTCGCGGCCCGCCGCCAGCGGCTTCGGATGCGCGGCGCCGGGGTGGACGCCAAGGTCGGAGATGGGAACGGCCAGCTCGACGTGGATTTCCCGCGGGCGGCCGTAGTCCCACAGCCGGTACGTCACATCGGAGTTCTGCTGAATCTCGCAGAGCACGATCCCCGCGCCGATGGCATGCACGGTGTGCGCGGGCGTGAAGTAGGTTTCTCCCGCCCGCACCGGGAACCAGTTCAACAGCCTCTCGATTTCGCCCGTGCGCGTGGCCTGCCACAACCGTTCGCGCGTGATTGGCTCGCGGAACCCCAGCGCGATTGTGGCGCCCGGATTGGCCTCCAGGATGTACCACATCTCGGTCTTGCCCCGCGGCCCGGCCTCGCCATCCGCCGGATGAACCTGCACCGAGAGCCGCTCGGTGGTGAAGATCAGCTTCACCAGCAGCGGCAGCTCGCGGTCCGCCAGAAACCAAGCCTCGCCGATGGGCTTTTCCGAATCGGGGAACCACGGGGCGAGGCTCCTCCTGCCCCAGACCTTCTCGCGCAGAGACGCCGTAAGGCGGGTGGGGATCCCGGCTTGCGGGCCGGCGGCGGAAAGTGGATCGCTCATTTCCTTTTACGAGTACTTCACCAGAAAATCGCGGAGCCGATCGAGTCCCCGATCCAACTCCGCCATGGATGCGGCGTAGCTGATGCGAAGGCGCCGGCCGGCGCCGAAGGCCTCGCCCGGGACGACGGCCACGCGCGCTTCCGCGAGCAACCGCCCGGCAAGTTGGGCGGTAGTCTCCATGCCGTTCTTCCCCAGCGCCGCGCTCACGTTCGGAAAGACGTAGAAGGCCCCCCGCGGCTCGACGCACGTTATGCCGGGGATGGCGCGCAGACGGCGGACCACGAAGTCGCGGCGGCGGCGGTACTCCGCGAGCATGGCGGCCACCGAATCCTGCGGGCCGCTCAATGCCTCCACGGCGGCCTTCTGAGCGATCGAGTTGGGATTCGAAGTCGAGTGGCTCTGGAGCTTGGTCATGGCCGCCACGATCGGCGCGGGCGCCAGCCCGAAGCCGATGCGCCAGCCGGTCATGGCATATGTCTTCGAAAGCGAGCCGGCCACCAGCAGCGTATCCTTGGCGCCGGGCAGGGACGCGGCCGAGAACGGCGCGCTGTCGTACAGAATATGGCAGTAGCACTCATCGGTCAGCACGTAGATGCCGCGCTCCGACGCAAGCCGGACGATCTTTTCGAATTCGCCGCGGTCTACGATCGCGCCGCTGGGATTGGCGGGCGAGTTGACGATCACCATCCTGGAGCGGCCGCTGAGATGCGCCGCAATCATCGCGGCCGTGAGCGCGAATCCGTTCGCCTCTTCGGTCTCGACGAACACGCACCGCCCGCCGGCATAGTTCACGACGTCTCTATACGTCACCCAGTATGGGACCGGGATCACAACCTCGTCGCCGGGGTCGATCAGCGCCTGCGTGAAGCCGAAAATGGCGTGCTTGCCGCCGGCCGTGACGATGCACTCCTCGGGCTTGTACGCGGTTCCGAAATCCCTCGCGTGAGCCTCGCAGACGGCCTGTCTCAGCTCCGGCGTCCCGGCCGCGGCGGTGTACTTGGTGAAATTCTCTTCGAGCGCGCGAACGGCCGCCTGTTTGATATTGCCGGGCGTCGGGAAATCCGGCTCTCCGGCTCCGAGATCGACTACATCCACGCCCCTGGCGCGAAGAGCGGCGGCGTCCGCCGCAACCTGCATGGTCGACGACACGCCGATGGAAGAGATACGTTCGGCGATCCCTTCGACAGCTCCCCTCATGACCTCCCCTCAAGCTCCCTTGTGCGCGAATTTCGCGATCCGCCCGCGCATGCGCGCCTCGACCAGAGGCGGCGCCAGGCCCGCTATGTCCCCCCCCAGGCTGAAAACCTCTTTGACCAGGCGCGAGCTGATGAAAGAGTACGCTTCGTTGGCCATCAGGAACACGGTTTCGATCTCGGGACGAAGCCGGCGGTTCATCAGCGCCATCTGAAGCTCGTATTCGTAATCGGAGATGGCCCGGATGCCGCGCAGCAGCACCGTCGCCGAACGGGCGGCCGCGTAGTCCACCAGCAAGCCGTCGAACGAGTCCACCTCCACGTTCGGATACTCGCCCACCACCTCGCGCAGCATTTCGGTGCGTTCCTCGACCGCGAAGAGCGGTTCCTTGCGCTCGTTCCGCAGGATCGAGACGATCAGGCGGTCGAACAGCCGCGACCCCCGCTGGATCAGATCGAGATGGCCGTTCGTGATCGGGTCGAAGGACCCGGCGTATATAGCGGTCGTGCTGGCGATCTTCCGCGGCTGGCTGGTGTTCACTTTGTCGCCCGGTTTACTAATTCTAGCGAAAACGCCCCAGCGCCGCATCCGCCGGAACCCCCCCGGGGCCGGAGGCTGATACCAAGACCGCGCAATCTCTTCCCCCGGCCGTGGGAAGCACGTGGCGCGAGGGCGAGGCATGCCTCGCCCCTACAAGGGCGCTCGGCAGGGGCCGGGCATGCCCGGCCCGAGCGTTGAAGAACAAATCAAACGGTCGCGGAACTAGCGTGGATCGGCGGCAGTCTCACGAACCTCGACGACCCGATCCGCGGCCGGATTCCGCACGACCTGCGTGTGTCCGCCGGGCCATGCGATCCGAAGTTCGCGGAGCCTGGCGTGCTTTCCGAGACCAAACCGCACCAGCGGTTCGCTCGACGATGCGTAGCCGACGCTGGTCGTGGCCTGGTTATAGAGTACGGTTCCATCCGGCAGCACCGCTTGCAACTCCGCGCCGATGCCGTCCCGGTTGCTTCGCACGCCTACCAGTTTGACGGCCAACCAGTGTCCGGCGCCGGCGGTGATGTTCCGGAAGAGGCGGGCGGGCCCGTTCAAGACGCTCACCACCACGTCCACCTTGCCATCGCCGTCAAAATCCGCGAACGCGGCGCCACGATGATATGCGGCGATGCGGAAAGCCTGTCCAGCCCCGGCCGAAACGTCCTGGAAGCGGCCGTTGACATTCCGGAAAACGCTGCACGCGAGAGGGCTCGGCACGCCCAACAGCTTGTCCATGTAAGGGAAATGCGCGTTGGCGACGAAGAGATCTTTCCAACCGTCGTTGTCGAAATCGAATAGCCCCATGCCCCAGCCGGTGAGCTGCCGGGTTGCGACCACGAGGCCGGACGGAATGCCGTAGTCCTCAAAAAAGAACGGCTCTCCCCGATTGCGGAAAAGAAGGAAGGAATCGTTGACCATCCCGGTAAGAACGATGTCGGGCAGTCCATCGTTGTCGTAGTCGCGGAAATCGGTGCCCATGCCGGCCACCGGCCGGCCGCTCTCGCTGTAAGAAACGCCCATTTCCAGGCCGACCTCGCGGAATTGGCAGTTGCCTTCGTTCTGAAACAGGAAGTTCCGCGTCGAGTCGTTGGCGACGAAGACATCCATCAGGCCGTCGCGATTGAAGTCGCCGAACGCGACTCCCATACCCTTGCCAATGCTTTGGGCGACGCCGGAACTCCGGGAGATGTCGGTGAAAGTCCCGTCGTGGTTGTTACGGAACAACTGGTTGGGCCGGCCCTGGTAGTTGTCCGGATGACAATAGATCCGGATCGAAGGCGTTCCACACGACGGCTCGGTCATCGGATTCCACGCTACGTAGTTGGAGACGAACAAATCGAGGAAACCGTCGTTGTCGGCGTCAAACCATCCCGCCGAAATCGACCACATCTTGCCGTACTTCGGATCGATGCCCTCGAGTCCGGCTTTTCGAGTGACATCCTCAAACGTCCCGTTCCCCAGGTTGTGGTAGAGAATATTGTGGTCCACGCCGGCCACGAAAATGTCCGGGAAGCCATCGTTGTCGTAGTCCGCGACGGCGACCGCCATCGAGTAGCCGTAACCGGCCACGCCCGCGCGATCCGTCACGTCGGTAAAGGTGCCGTCGCAGTTGTTCTTGTACAGGCGATTGTGGAATTCGGGGCGGCTCTTGTCCAGTGACGGCGACATGGCGCCGTTCGTGAAGAAGATGTCCATGCAGCCGTCATTGTTGAAATCGAGCGCGGCCACGCCGCCGGGCATCAGCTCGATCTGGTGAGCGGCGCCGGCGGCGCCGTTGTTGAGTTTGAACGTGATGCCGGCGCGTTGGGCGGCGTCCTCGAACCGGATCTGCGCGGAAAGCAAGAGAGGAACGAGCGCCAGCGCAACCTTCATTGCCGGCCCCGCGTCGCCAGCCGGTCGTTATACTCGCGCAGCCATGCGGCCTGACGCTCCGCGTCTTCCTGACGGCCCATTTTCCGGTAAATCTCCAGCAGAAGGTTCCTGGCGAACGGGAGGTTGGGAGACAAAGCTATGCCCTGTTCCGCCTCCTTGGCCGCCGCTTCCAACCGGCCGGACCGAAACAGCAGGCGCGCCTGCCAATATCGAGCCACCGGGTTGTCGGGTTGTTCGCGAACCGCGGCTTCCGCGTACGGCTGCGCCTCGGCGACCCGGCCGCCTTCATCCAAAACTTGAACGTAGGTGAGCAATACATCGAGGTCCGCCGGTTTGGCGTGGTCTTCCAGAAGCTGCTTGCAGGCCGCCTCCGCCTCCGCGAGATGGCCGGATTTAGCGAGCGAAACGGCATGGAAGTTTCTCGCCGGGGGGTTATCCGGGTGGAGCGCCAACGATTCCCCGAGGGCCTGCGCGGCGCGTTCGTAGAAGCCGCTTCGGTACATCAACTCGCCCAGCAAGAACAGAGTCTCGGCGTTGTGCGGGTCCGATTCGTCGAGGGATTCGATCAGGGCCTGCGCGCCGCCGGCATTTCCCATATCCAGAAAAGAACGCGCCAGGGCCTGTTTCATTTCGACATCCGCCGGCTTCAACTGCACGGCTTTGCTGAGCCAGGCGGCTGCCTCATCGGCGCGATGCAAGCGCAGCAAGGACCGGCCCAAGCCGGCCAAAGCATCGGCTGAATTGGGACTGTTATAGAGCAGTTGGCGATAGGCGGACGCGGCTTCCGCATACTTTCCCTGGCTATAGAGTTGGTCCGCCGTTTGGCCCGACGCCTCCGCCGCAAGCAGCATCAACAGCGGGATCAGCCGCATGGTGCAAGAATACCAGGAAGCAGGCCGGGGGCGCGGGCCGGTCTATCGCTTCCCCTTCGATGCCGCGCGCAATTGCTCCAGCCTCAACGTCACTTGCGCGTCGTCGGGATTCAGATTGTGAGCCTGTTCGAGGACCGGCAGCGCGGCCGCGTCGTCCCCCAGCGCATGAAGCGTGGAGGCGAGCAAGGTCAGCGCGCCGAAGTACTGCGGGTTCAGGCCGACCGCCTTGCGCAGCGGCGGCAGCGCCTCCTGGTAGCGCCTCAGCCGGAACAGGCACAGACCGAGACTCTGCCACGCCTCGAACGACTCAGGTTGAAGCTTGACGGCCTGCTGCAACGGCTCGACGGCATCGGAGAATGCGCCGCTCTCGGAATACAATTGGCCCAACAGAGTCAGCCGTTGCGGGTCGTTAGGGTCGGCAATGCGCTGGCAGACCATGCGGGCCTGGGCGAGGGGTTGTTTGCTCAAGGCCTCCAGGCATTCGCGGACATTCTGTTCCGCGATCCGCTGGCTTTCACGCCCATCCCGGTAGAGCTTGTACTCGCGATTCGCGTCGCCGGCGCGCCCGGCCATGGAGTAGACGCGCGCGAGCCGGTAGTGCACCTCGGGGTCGCGCGGATTGTTTCGGGCGGCCCGCTCGAGACATTCCAGCGCCCGCGCCTGCTGCCCGGCCGACAAGTACGCCAAGCCGAGGTAAAGAGAGACGTTGGAGAGGGCGGGGTTGGATTCCAGCGGCGCAAGGCGCTTGATTGCCGAGGTGAAATCGTTGGCCCGCAGATCCAGCCGCCCCAGGTAGTAGTTCAGACCCGGCCACTCGCCCAGCCGCTGCCGCTCGATTTCAAATTGCTTGCGCGCCTCGTCGTTGCGCTCCTGCGCGAACAGACACGTGGCGTACTCGATCCGCACCGGGTCATTATCGGGATCGATGGCCAGGGCCTGCTCGAACTCGCCGGCGGCATCGCTGAAAAGCCGGTCCTGCATCAGCCGTACCGCTTTACCGACGTGCGATGCCGCGTCCGCGCGGGCGGGCGGTTGGGCCGCCGCTCCACTCGTCCCGGCCAGCAGTACGATGCAGGCTGCCAGAACGGATCTCATGACATGAATTGTCCTCCATCTCCGCGCTCGCGCCGCGGAACTACCGTCCCTGCCGCGGCGCGGGGAAGGATTCGGCTTTCACCACGCCCGCGCCTTCGCGTATGGTGACCAAGCGGTCGGCGGAAACCGCTCTTACAGACTCCCGCAGTCCGCTCGGCCACAAGATCTCCAGATCGGCCGACTGCGCCGCGCCCAGCCCGAAGTGGAGCCGGGGGTCGTTGACCGACAAATAGCTTGACTGCGCGGTAACGGCCTGAGCTTGCCTGCGCCCTCCGTAAGCGGCGATGACCGTAGCGCCGATCGCGCTTCGATTCGACTTCGTGCCGAGGAGTTTGACCTTCAGCCAGTGCCCGCCGCCGCTGACGTCGTTCCGCAACAGGGATGGCGGCTCGTTGACGTTCATGATCAGGATGTCCATATCGCCATCGTTGTCGAAATCTCCGAACGCCACGCCGCGGCTGGAATGGGCTTCGGAAATCGCAGGCCCCGCCGCGGCGGTCAACTCCTCGAACTTGCCGTTTCCCAGGTTCCGGAACAAGACCCGCGGAGTCTTGAACGGATAGTCGGGATGCGCCTTCTCCACTTCGGGGTAGATGCCTCCGGTGGCCCAGAAAAGGTCCGGCAGCCCGTCGTTGTCGAAGTCCTGGATGCCCGCGCCCCAACTTACGTATCGGGTCTCCACGCCCAGACCCGAGCGCATGGTCACGTCTTCGAAACCGCCGCGGCCGACGTTGCGATAGAGCACGGCCGTATCCTCGCTGAAGTGGGTCTTCAGGAGATCCAGCGCTCCATCCGTATCGAAGTCTCCCACGGCCAACCCCATGCCAGCCTGCTCGGTTCCGTCTTCGTTCACCGCAAGACCAAGCTCGAGGCCCTGTTCGGCAAAGGAACCATCCTGCTGGTTGCGGAACAGCAGGCTCGGCGTGGAATCGGAGGCGACGTAGATGTCCTGCCAGCCGCTTCCGAGATAATCGGCCGCCATCGCCGTCAGTCCGAAAGTGGGGGCCGCGCGGTCGATTCCCGCCGAGCGGGTCACGTCGGTGAACGTGCCATCGCCGTTGTTGCGATACAGCAGGCACCGCTCGGGCTGCAAACTGCGCGGGCCGCAGTACACCGGAACGCCTCGGAAGCTGCAATTGGGATTTTGGCCGGTAGCCTGGATCGACTGAAAATCGAACACAACGTAGTGCGCGATAAACAGATCCAGCAAGCCATCGCGGTTGTAGTCGACCCACGTGCAACCGGTTCCCCAGCGCGTGCCTTCGTGAAGCAGCCCGGCCTCCCGCGTCACATCCGTGAAGGTGCCATCCCCGTTGTTGCGGTAAAGCGCATTCTGGCCCCACTGGGAAATGAAGATGTCGTCGAACCCATCGTTGTTGTAATCGCCGATGGTCACCCCGCAGGCCCAGTCCTGGCGCGTCAGCCCGGCCCTTTCCGTTACGTCCGTGAAAGTCCCGTCGCGATTGTTTTTGTACAACCGGTTGGTCGCCCCCGCCACCGGACCCTCGCGGCGCGTGCCCGAAAGAACGAACAGATCGAGCCAGCCATCGTTGTCGTAATCGAGAAATGCGACCCCGCAACCCATCGACTCGAGAATGTAGTCCACCCGTCCGTC
This sequence comes from uncultured Acidobacteriia bacterium, assembly GCA_903882645.1. Classification (GTDB taxonomy): domain Bacteria; phylum Acidobacteriota; class Terriglobia; order Bryobacterales; family Bryobacteraceae; genus BOG-224. The sequence continues at coordinate 20,558 of CAIRXZ010000096.1, forward strand.
CGGCCCGTAGATTACCGGCGCGCGCAAACCCGCCTGCGCGGCCACGTCGGTGAATCGGGCGTGAAAGGGAAGGCCGGAGGGCTTGCCGCGCGGTTGGGGCCCGATGCCGCGCGAGGCCATTCCGGACGGCTGTTGCGCCCGGGCCCCGGGAACGCCGGCGGCCAGGAGCCAGAGCATGTCGCGTCGCGTCATGAAGCGCCGCAGTCCTTAGGGTATCGAGCTTTGGGAAGCCGCCGTAGAGGTGTCACGATCCGGATGGAACTGCCCCGATTGTAGCGCAGACGGGTTCACGATCGCCGGGACGAAGCCCGGCCCCGCAGGCCCGGTCACTTCTTCAGTTCCGCCTGGAGCTGGCGGTAGGCGGCTTCTTCGTAGTTGGTCTTGAGGCGCTGGCGGCCAACGGCCCTCGGGTCGCCCGGACGGGGTCCTGTCCGTTTCAAAGCCAGGCCCAGAAAGGTGGTGGCCTCCGCGTCGGCGGGGTTGCGCTCGACCGAGGCGCGGAAGCTGGCTACGGCGTCGTCGAACCGGGCCGCCCGCCACTGCGCGTAGCCGATGTTGAAGTAGTAGTCCGGGTCGGCGTCGTCGCCTTCCAGCGCTTTGCGGTAACTCGCGATGGCGGCGGAATCGTCGCGCTGCGATTGCGCGGCGCCCAGATCGTTGTAGACCTCGTTCAAAGGGACCTCGGCCGCCACCTCCTGAAACGCCGCCTCGGCGCCCTGAAAATCGCCGAGGTAGTAGCGGGAGAGGCCGAGGAAGAAGCGCGCCTCCAGGTAACTCGGATCCGAGCGGGCGACTCGCTGGAGCCAGCCCGCGGCGACCTTGTAGTCCTTCTGCTCCCAGGACGCCTTGCCCAATTGGAAGCAGGGCTGCGAGTAGCGCCCGTCGAGACGCGCGGCCTGCGTAAAGAAGCGGTGGCGCTGGTCGGGAGAGGCTGCCAATAGGCCGCGAATGTAACTCTCCATTGCGTCCAGGCGCACGGGCGGGCGGGCCTTGAGGAAGTCCTCGACGGAGGGCGCGGTCGTGGGGCTGAGCGATTCGAGCGCCTGCCAGCCGAGGCGCTGCTCGATCGCCGCCAGATCCTCGAGCGCGCCGGATTCGGCGAACGCGGGGCTTTGGGTAGCGCGCTTCAAGTCGAGAATCCGGGCGGTAATGCGAAGCGTGGTCTGCGCCTGGTCCTTGGGGCCGGCCGCGGACGGCGTCTCGTAATCGCCGTAGATCACCTGCGAGGCATCGAGCGCCTCGGCGATCTTGATGATGGACGCGTGCGTAATCTCGGCGCCGGGGCGCAACGACAACCGCCGGTACGCCTCCAGCCGGTCCTCGCGGCCGAGCGCCAGCAGACCCTCGGAGGCCAGAGCGTCGCGTACGGTCTCGGCGACGCTCTCGCCGATCCACTCCAGATTCGCAGAGTTGGCGTGGTTGAAAAACGGAAGGACCAAAACGGTCTCCGCGTTCATGACCCCGCCGAAAAGCGCAACCAGCGCCAGGAACCGCCGCATGCAATCCCAGTTTAGCAGCGGGGCCGCTCGAAGCCCGCCAGAAATGCGCGTAAGCGCTCGATGGCCGCCTGGCGGATCTCCGGGCTATCGCCGAAGCCGGCGAGCCACTCGAGGCCGGCTTCGCGGCGAAGCCAGGTAATCTGGCGTTTGGCGTAGCGCCGGGTGTTGCGTTGCGCGTAGAACAAAGCGTCGCGCGGATTCAGCTCGCCGCGGATCAGTTGCAGCGTCTGCTTGTAGCCGAGCGACTCGAACGGTTTGGCGGAGGGCGGGTAGCCCATCGCCAGGATGCCGCGGACCTCGGCCTCGAGTCCCTCCTCGAACATGGCGCGGCAACGGTCGTCGAGCCGGGCGATCAGCGCTTCGCGGTTGGGCAGCAAACCGAGCTTGAGCGAGCGGTAGCCGAGCAACCTGTCCCGGCCGCGGCGGTACAGATCCGTCACGGGGCGGCGCGCCAGGAGGCAGACTTCCAGCGCGCGGGTCACCTTGGGGACGTCATTTGGGTGAATCGCGGACGCCGCCCGGGAATCAAAACGGGTAAGGAGGCAGTGGAGGGATCCGCGGCGGCGCGCTTCCCGCGCGGCCAGGCGGTCGCGCAGGGGTTGGTCGCGGGACGGCCCTTCAAACAGGCCGTCGAGGAGCGCGCGCAGGTAGAAGCCGGCGCCGCCCGCCACAATGGGGAGCCGTGCGCGCGCCGAAATCGCGCGAATGGCCTCCCGCGCCAGGCGGGCGTATTCGCCCGCGCTGAAGACCTCGCCGGGATCGGCGATGTCGATCAGGTGATGCGGGATGCCGTGGCGCTGGTCCTCCGGGAGTTTGGCGGCCCCGATGTCGAAATGGCGGTACACCTGAAGCGAGTCGCAGTTGACGATCTCGCCGCCGAACGTCTCGGCCAAGGCGACCGCCAGGCTGCTCTTTCCGGAGCCGGTAGGTCCGGCGACGGTAACCAGGGGGCGCGCGGCTGCGTCTGGGATTACAGGTTCATGCCCGGAGGGCGGCGCTTGCAGGTAAGCCACAGGGGTCTCGTTATACAATGAAATGACGGCCTTTCACCCTCGCCGGGGCCGGGACAGCCGAAAGAAAGTCAAATCCCATGATTCGTTCCGCCAAAGCGCTTCTCCTGGTCCTGACCGCGGGCTGCATCTCCTTTGCGCAGACCCCCAGCGGGACAGCCGGCCCGCCGGACACCGATAAGGCCGGCGCATACTACCACTTTGCCATGGGGCGGCTGTACGCGGAGTTGGCGGGTTCCGGAGTCAACCAGAACACGTACATCGCCAAGGCCATCCAGCATTACCAGGACGCGCTGAAACTGGATCCCTCGGCGAAGATCATTTTCGAGGAATTGACCGAGTTGTACGTGCAAACCGGGCGTTTGCAGGACGCGATCTCCCAGGCCGAGGACCTGCTCAAGCAAGATCCCGACAACCTGGACGCGCGCCGCATGCTGGGCCGCATTTACACGCGGGCGATCTCGAACGCGCAGGGCAACAACATCAACCAGTCGATGGTGCGCAACGCGATCGAGCAATACAAGAAGATTACCGGCAAAGACCCCAAGGATGCCGACAGTTGGGTGATGCTGGGGCGTCTGTACACCGTTTCCGCCGACTCCGACGCGGCCGAGAAGGCGCTTAACGCGGCGCTTCAGGCGGATCCCGCCAACGACGAAGCGCAGACGCTGCTGGCCACGATGTACGCCGACCGCGGCGAGACCGCGCGCGCCATCGAGATCCTCAAAGCGGCCTCGGACAAGAATCCCAACGACCGCACCTTGGCGGCGCTGGCCGACATCTACGAACGCATCCGCGATTTCAAGAGCGCCGCCGCGGCGCTGCAACGCGCCTCCGCGCTCGCGCCCGAGGATTCGCGCCTGGAAGCGGAGCTGGCGCAGGATCTGCTCTTCTCCGATCAGTTCGACGAAGCGCTGCCTCTGTACCAGGACATGGCCGCCGACGATCCGCAGGACCCCGCCAACCCGTTTCGCATCGCCCAGATCTACCGCGCCAAACACGATCTGGCGAAGGCGCGGGAAGCGCTGAACAAGGCCAAGCAGCTCGATCCCGGCAACCTCGACGTGGCTTCCGAAGAGGTCAACCTGCTCGAGGCCGAAGGCAACGCCAGCGAGGCGATCGCCCGCTTGAAGGGTTTGCTGGATAGCGCTCCGCGGCGCAACTCGCCGGCCGCCCAGAACGCCATTCGCGCGCAACTGCTGGAGCGCCTCGGACTGCTCTATCGGGCCACGGAGGAATACAGCCAGGCCGTGGACGCGCTGCGGCAGGCGGGAGCGCTCGACAGCGAAGGCGCGCCTCGAATCGCGGTGCTGATCGTCGATACCTACCGCCAGGCCAAGGATTTCGCAGCGGCGCAGCGCGAAGCGGACGCGGCGCTGAAGAAATACCCCGACGAGCGGATGGTCCGGGCGGCCCACGCGGAACTGCTGGGCGACCTGGGGAAGATCGACGAGGCGGCCTCCGAAATCAAGTCTTTTGCAAAAGACAAGGGGGACCGCGAGACGCAACTCGAACTCGCCCAGATCTACGAGAAGGGCAAACGCTGGGCGGACATGGGCGCGGCCCTGGACGCGGCCGAGCGGCTCTCGGCCACCGAGGATCAGAAGGAAACCGTGTACTTCATGCGCGGCGCCATGTACGAGCGGATGAAGAGGTACGACGAATCCGAAGCCGCGTTTCGCAAAGTGATCCAACTGAACGCGGGCAACGCCGGCGCTTTGAACTACCTGGGGTA